>NZ_CP011144.1:2918790-3243100 GCF_000972865.1 Pseudoxanthomonas suwonensis | reverse complement strand
CTCGCCCTGATCCTCAACTTCTGCGCCGCCGCCGCCGCCGGCGTGCTGCTGCCGCTGCTGCTCAAGCGCATGAACATCGATCCGGCAGTGGCCGGCACCGTGGTCGTCACCGCGGTCACCGACGTGATGGGGTTCTTCTGCTTCCTCGGCCTGGCCACGCTGATCCTGCTGCACTGAGAGCACGCTGGAGCAGGCTGCTGAACGTGTGGACGACCGCAATACCGTCGCCGGGCCGGCGCCGATCACCTGCGGCTATGCTGTCGGTCCCTGCAACCGCCGGCGATGCGATGCGCTCCAAGCCCGTCCTGCTCCTCGCCTCGCGCTGCCTCGCCGCCGTCCTGCTGGCGGTGCTGGTGGCGGCGTGCCAGCCCCGCACGGCACCGCCGCCCGAATCGGCCCGTTTCGTGCAACGCGAGCTCGCGCACGACGGGCGCAGCTACCGCTACTCGGTGTTCGTGCCGGCCGCCGCGCAGCCGCGGCCGCTGCCGGTGGTGCTGTTCCTGCACGGTTCCGGCGAGCGCGGCAGCGATGGCCAGGCGCCGACCCTGGCCGGCCTGGGTCCGTGGCTGCGCGCAAACGCCGCCGCCTTCCCTGCCCTGGTGGTCTTCCCCCAGGTCCCGGAAGGCGAGGAATGGATGGGCGGCAACGCGCGCATGGCGCTGGCCGCGCTGGAGGCGGCCAGCGCCGAGTTCGGCGGCGATCCGGCCCGCACCTATGCGACCGGCATGTCGATGGGCGGCTACGGCACCTGGGAAGTGGCGCTGCTGGCGCCGCAGCGCTTCGCCGCGCTGGTGCCGGTGTGTGGCGGGGTACGGCCACCGCGCCCGGCGCGGCCGACGTTGTACGTGACCGCCGTGGCCGGCGAGATCGATCCGTATGCCGCGCTGGCCGCGCGCCTGGAGCACGTGCCGGCGTGGATGTTCCATGGCGCGCGCGACGACCTGGTCCCGGCCGAAGAGGCCCGGCGCCTGCACCGCGCGGCGCGCGCGGTGGGCGCCGATTTCCGCTACACCGAATATCCCGACGGCGACCACAACGCCTGGGACGCCACCTACGCCGATCCCGCGATGTGGGACTGGCTGTTCGCCCAGCGCCTGCCCTGAGGAGCCTTGCGATGCCCGACCTGGTCGACGACTACTTCCTGCCCGGCTGGCGCACGCGCACGCACGAGTGCGCCGCCTGCGAGTGGCGCGGCGACAGCCGCGACATGCTGCTGCAGCCGCACGAGGAACTGAGCGAGTACCTGTGCCCACGCTGCGAGGACATCGTGCTGGTGGTCCGGCATCCGGACCTGGAACAGGTCCGTGCCGCCGCCGCGGCGGGCCACCCGGAGGCGCAGGAACAACTGGCGCTGCTGCAGGAGTATCTGGACCGGCAGCCGCCCGGGCGCTGACCGCGCTGCGTGAACCGCAACGGACGCATGCCGCTGCGATAACGCCGGCAGGCCTATGATGGCCCCTCGATACCGCGAGGCCGGCCAGATGGGCAAGCCCTCCCACGAGCATCCCGCAGCGGACGCCTCCTTCGAACCCAACGACGCGCCGGCCGGCGGCTGGGGCGCGCTGGGCGCGGTGGCGCGGGCGATCCGCGCGCAGATGTCGGTGACCCGCTCGGTCGAGGCGCTGCACCGGGTCAACCAGCCGGCCGGCTTCGACTGCCCGGGCTGCGCCTGGCCGGATCCGCGCCATGCCTCCTCGTTCGAGTTCTGCGAGAACGGCGCCAAGGCGGTGGCCTGGGAAGCAACGGCCAAGCGCGCCACCCCGGAGTTCTTCGCAGCGCACACGCTGTCGGAGCTGTGGCAGTGGAACGACCACGCGCTGGAGGACGCCGGCCGCCTGACCCACCCGATGGCCTACGACCCCGCGCAGGACCGCTACGTCCCGGTGTCCTGGGAGGAGGCCGCCACGCGCATCGGCGCGGCCCTGCGCGCCCTGCCCGACCCGGCCATGGCCGAGTTCTACACCTCCGGCCGCGCCTCCAACGAGGCCGCGTTCCTGTACCAGCTGTTCGTGCGCGAGTACGGCTGCAACAACTTCCCCGACTGCTCGAACATGTGCCACGAGGCCAGCAGCGTGGGCCTGCCCGAGGCGATCGGCGTCGGCAAGGGCACGGTGCAGCTGGAGGACTTCGAGCACGCCGACGCGGTGTTCTGCATCGGCCACAACCCCGGCACCAACCATCCGCGCATGCTCGGCACCCTGCGCGAGGTTTCGCTGCGCGGCGTGCCGATCGTCGTGCTCAACCCGATGCCCGAGCGCGGCCTGGAGCGCTTCACCTCGCCGCAGGACCCGGCCGAGATGCTGACCGGCCGCTCGGTGCGGATCGCCTCGACCTACTTCAAGCCGCGGATCGGCGGCGACGTGGCCGTGCTCAAGGGCATGATGAAGTGGTTGCTGGAGGCCGACGCGGACGACCTGGCCGCCGGCGGCAGCGGCCTGCTCGACCGCGGCTTCATCGCCGGACATACCACCGGCTTCGAGGCGCTGGCCGCCGACCTGCGCGCGACCTCCTGGGAAAGCATCGAGCGCAAGTCCGGCCTGGGCCGCGGGGAGATCGCCATCGCCGCCGGCATCTACGCCCGGGCCGAGCGCGTGATCGTCTGCTACGGCATGGGCATCACCCAGCACCGCCATGGCACCCAGAACGTGCAGCAGCTGGCCAACCTGCTGCTCCTGCGCGGCAACATCGGCAAGCCCGGCGCCGGCATCTGCCCGCTGCGCGGCCATTCCAACGTGCAGGGCGACCGCACCGTCGGCATCACCGAGCAGCCCAATGCCGTATTACTGGATGGCATCCGCCGCACCTACGGCTTCGAGCCGCCCACCGCGCACGGCCACGACTCGGTGGCGGCGGTGAAGGCGATCGCCGAAGGCCGTTCGAAGGCGCTGGTGTGCCTGGGCGGCAACCTGGCCGTGGCCATGCCCGACCCGCAGGCCACCTTCGCCGCCATGCGCAAGCTCGACCTCGCCGTGCATATCGCCACCAAGCCCAACCGCTCGCACCTGATCCCGGCCCGGCAGTCGTTCCTGCTGCCCTGCCTCGGCCGCACCGAGCTGGACGTGCAGGCCGGCGGCCCGCAGTCGGTGACGGTGGAGGATTCGATGTCGATGGTGCACGCCTCGCAGGGCCGGCTGAAGCCCGCCTCCGACCAGCTGCGTTCGGAACCGGCGATCGTGGCCCTGCTGGCGCGGGCGACGCTGCCGGCGTCGAAGGTCGACTGGGAAGGCATGGTCGAGGACTACGACCGCATCCGCGACGGCATCGAGGCGGTGCTGCCGATCTTCAAGGACTACAACGCGCGGATCCGCGTGCCCGGCGGCTTCCACCTGGAGAACGCCGCCGCGCAGCGCCGCTGGAACACCCCCGATGGCAAGGCCCGCTTCCTGGTCGCGCGCGGCCTGGACGAGGACCCGCCGCCGGCCGCCGACCTGCTGGTCCTGGCCACGGTGCGCTCGCACGACCAGTACAACACCACCGTCTATGGTTTCGACGACCGCTACCGCGGCATCCACGGCGGCCGCGACGTGGTGTTCGTCAATCCGGACGACCTCGCCGCGCTGGGCCTGGCGGCCGGCACGCGCGTGGACGTGGCGGCCTGCCGCGCCGACGGTACACCGAGCGGCCGCGTGGTCCATGGCCTGCAGGCGGTAGCGTTCGAGATCGCCCGCGGTTCGGCGGCGATGTACTACCCGGAAGGCAACGCGCTCATCGGCCTGGACGACCACGATCCGCGCTCGGGCACGCCCGGCTACAAGTCGGTGCCGGTGCGGCTGACGGCCGCCTCCCTCCGCGACGGCGATGGCGCCTGAGCCGCACGCCGGCCGCGGACGGCGCACGGTCACCATCCACGCCGAAGCCGGCGGGCACCGCGCCGAAGACTGGCTGGCCGAGGAGGCGCCGGTGGAACTGCGCTACAACGGCCGCTCCTTCGCGGTGATGATGGCCACGCCGCTGGACCTGGAGGACTTCGCCTGGGGCTTCTCGCTGAGCGAAGGCCGCATCGGTCGCGCAGCGGACATACGCGCGGTGGACGTGCAACCGCGGCTGGAAGGCTTCGTGGTCGACATCGACGCGCCATCGGCCACCGTGCCGGAGGACGGAAGCGACCGGCTCCTGCCGGGCCGCAGCGGCTGCGGCCTGTGCGGCAGCCGCCAGCTCGAGGAGGTGCTGCAGGCGCCGCCGATGGTGCCCGAGGGACCGGTGCTGGACACCGCCGCGCTGCAGCGGGCCAGCGCGGAACTGGAACGCTTCCAGCCGATCAACGCCACCACCGGCGCGATGCATGCGGCGGCCTGGGCTTCGGCCGACGGCACGATCCTGCAGGTGCGTGAGGATGTCGGCCGGCACAATGCCCTGGACAAGCTGCTCGGCGCGCTGGCGCGCGAAGGCGCGGACCTGCGCGGCGGCTTCGTCCTGGTCAGCAGCCGGGCCAGCTACGAGATGGTGACCAAGGCCGCGCGGCTGGGCGTGGGCCTGCTGGCGGCGGTGTCGGCACCGACCGCGCTGGCGGTGGACCTGGCGCGCGGCTGCGGCCTGACGCTGGTCGGCTTCGTGCGGCCCGGGCGCCAGGTCGTGTACAGCCATCCGCAGCGGCTGGGCGGGTGATGCTACGCCCGGGAAGCTTGCCCCTGGCGACGTCCAAACGAACCAGCCCCGTCGTCCCGGCGCAAGCCGGGACCCAGCGACTTCAGCTCTCGCTGCAAGGCGTCCTGGAGCCAAGCCACTGGGTCCCGGCTTGCGCCGCGACGACGGAGCGTGAGAACGGGTCCGGTGCCTGGGGCGGGAGAACGGATCAGCACCCCAGGCGCCGGATCAGCTCCGCGGTGACCGGGTCGGCCGCGCCGGTCTCCCCGCGCAGCGCCGGCAGCAGGGTGTTGGCGACCTGCTTGCCCAGCTCCACGCCGAACTGGTCGAAGGCGTTGATGCCCCACACCACCGACTGCACGTAGACGCTGTGCTCGTACAGCGCCAGCAGCGCGCCGAGCGACTGCGGGGTCAGCGCGTCGAGCAGGATCGTGGTGCTCGGCCGGTCGCCCGGGTAGGCGCGGTGCGGGTCGTCGCTGGCCTGGCCGTTGGCCAGCGCCTCGGTCTGCGCCAGCAGGTTGGACAGCAGCGCGTCGTGGTTGGCCGCGTACGGATCGTCGTTGCGCACGGTGCCGACGAAGTCGGCCGGCACGATCCCGGTGCCCTGGTGCAAGGCCTGGAAGAAGCTGTGCTGCACGTCGGTGCCGGCCCCGCCCCACCACACCGGCACGGTGTCGGCGGCGACCGGGCTGCCGTCCAGCTCCACCCGCTTGCCCAGCGACTCCATCACCAGCTGCTGCAGGTAGGCCGGCAGCAGCGCCAGGCGCTGGTCGTAGGTCAGCACCGCGTGCGAGGCCAGGCCCAGCGCGTTGCGGTTCCACACCGCGGCCAGGCCGTGGCGCACGGCGAGGTTGGATTCCAGCGGTGCCTCCAGCACGTGCGCGTCCATCAGCGCCGCGCCCGCCAGCAGCTGCTCGAAGCGGTCGAAGCCGATCGCCAGCGCGATCGGGAAACCGACCGCCGACCACAGCGAGTAGCGCCCGCCGACCCAGTCCCACATCGGCAGCACGCGCCCGGCGGCGATGTCGAACGCAGCGGCGGCGCGCTCCGGGTTGGCGCTGACCGCGTAGATGCGCTCGCTGCCGCCAAGCCAGTCGCGGACGATCGCGCCGTTGAGCAGGGTCTCCTGGGTGCCGAAGGTCTTGGAGATGAAGACCGCCGCGGTACGCGCCGGGTCCAGCGGCGCCAGCGTGCGCTGCGCGGCCGAGCCGTCGACGTTGGAGAGGAAGTGCACGCGGAAGCGGCCCGGCAGCGGCCCGCGCAGGGCGTCGGCCACCAGCCGCGGGCCCAGGTCCGAGCCGCCGATGCCGACGCTGACGATGTCGCTGACCTCGCTGGCCTCCAGCGCCTCGATCAGGCCGCGCATCCGCTGGCGGACGTCGGCAGCGGTGCGATAGGCCTCGCGCGCGGCCGGCGCCGGCGACAGGTCGCCGCGCAGCGCGGTGTGCAGCGCGGCGCGGCCCTCGGTCACGTTGACCTTGTCGCCGTCGAACAGGCGCCGGAACGCCCCGGGCAGGTCGCGCTCCCGGCCCAGCGCCAGCAGCGCGTCCCAGGCCTGGGCGTCGTAGCGCTGGCGGGCGAAGGTCGCGTACAGCGGGCCGACCTGCAGCGCCTGCGCGGCGATCCGCTCCGGTTCGTCCTTCAGCAGCTGCGCGATGCCGGTGCCGGAAAGGCGCGCGGCATGGGACTGGAGACGTTCGAAACCGGAAGCGGATGCGGTCATCAGGCGGCCTGCTTGGGAATGCTGTGGTTGGTGTGGGTGATGCGGTTGGCGGCGTCCACGTACACCAGGTTGGGCTGGAACGCGGCGGCCTCGGCTTCGCTCAGCCCGGCGAACGCGGCGATGATCACCAGGTCGCCGACCTGCACGTGGCGCGCGGCGCCGCCGTTGAGCGAGACGACCCCGCTGCCCTCGTCGGCGCGGATGGCATAGGTGGTGAAGCGGCTGCCGTTGGTGACGTCCCACACGTGCACCTGCTCGAATTCGCGGATGCCGGTGGCGTCGAGCAGCAGCCCGTCGATCGCCACCGAGCCTTCGTAGTTCAGCTCCGAATGGGTGACGGTGGCGCGGTGGATCTTGGCTTTCAGCAGGGTCAGTTGCATGGGACGTCCAACTCTCGGTCGTGGATGGTAGCAACGCGGCGGGCGTTGCACCGGAAACAAAAATCGGTGGCGGCATCGCCGCCGGCGGCCTCAGAACTCGAGGTTGTCGATCAGCCGGGTCGTGCCCAGCCGCGCCGCCACCAGGGCCACGCGCGGACCGGCCTCGCCGTCGTCCGGCCCGGACAGGTCCGGGCGGCGCAGCGCGGCGTAGTCGACCGCGAAGCCGACCGCCTCAAGCTGCGCGCGCGCCTGCGCCTCGACCACCGCGCGCGGCGCGCCGTCCAGGTGCGCCTGGCGCATGTCGCGCAGCGCGCGGTGGATGGCCGCCGCGCGCGGGCGCTGGTCCGGCCCCAGGTACTGGTTGCGCGAACTCATCGCCAGGCCGTCGGCCTCGCGGACGATGCCGCCGCCGATGATCTCGATCGGGAACTGCAGGTCGGCCACCAGCTGCCGGATCACCGCCAGCTGCTGGTAGTCCTTCTTGCCGAACGCGGCCAGGTCCGGCTGGACCTGGTTGAACAGGCGGCTGACCACGGTGCAGACGCCGTCGAAGTGCCCCGGGCGGCACTCGCCCTCCAGCACCGCGCTCACGCCCGGCACGTGCACCTTCGAGGCGAGCTCCACGCCGAAGGGATACATCGACTCCACCGTCGGCAGCCACAGCACGTCGCAACCGGCGCCTTCCAGCCCGGCGGTGTCGGCGGCCGGCGTGCGCGGATAGCGGGTGAAGTCCTCGCTCGGCCCGAACTGGGTCGGATTGACGAACACGCTGGACACCACCCGGTCGGCATACTGCCGGGCCAGCATCACCAGCGAATAGTGGCCGGCATGCAGGTTGCCCATGGTCGGCACGAAGCCCACCCGCAGGCCCTCGCGCTTCCAGCCGCGCACGCGCTCGCGCAGGGCGTCCAGTCCGGTGATGGTCTCGATCATGTTCTTCGGGGGCGCTCAGGCGTAGGCGTGGTCGGCGTCGGGGAAGCTGCCGTCGCGCACCGCGTCGGCGTAGGCGCGCACCGCGCCGGCCACCGATCCGCCCTCGGCGAGGAAATCCTTGACGAAGCGCGGCCGGCGATGGCCGCTGTCCAGGCCCAGGAAATCGTGCAGCACCAGCACCTGGCCGTCGCAGTGCGGGCCGGCACCGATGCCGATGGTCGGGATCGGCACCGCGGCGGTGATCCGCTGTGCCAGCGCGGTGGGCACGCATTCGAGCACCAGCAACGAGGCGCCGGCCTCGGCCACCGCCTGTGCGTCGGCCAGCAGCCGCGCCGCGGCCTGCTGCTCGCGGCCCTGCACCTTGAAGCCGCCGAGCTTGAGCACCGACTGCGGGGTCAGGCCCAGGTGCGCGCAGACCGGGATGTCGCGCGCGGCCAGGAACCGGATCACGTCGAGCTTGGGCCCAGCGCCTTCCAGCTTGACCATCTGCGCGCCGGCCTGCAGCAGCGCCACCGAGGCGTCCAGCGCGCGCTCGGGGGTCGCGTCGGACTGGAACGGCAGGTCGGCCAGCAACAGCGCCCGGGTCAGCGCACGGGCCACCGCAGCGGTGTGGTAGGCCACGTCGGCCACCGTCACCGGCAGGGTCGAGCCGTGGCCCTGCACCACCATGCCCAGCGAATCGCCGACCAGGACCAGGTCGATGCCGTTGCGGTCCAGGGTGCGGGCGAACCCGGCGTCGTAGGCGGTCAGCATCGCCAGGCGGCGCCCCTGGCGCTTGGCCTCGGCCAGCGCCGGCACGGTCCAGGGCTTCTGCTCGGCATGTACGCTCATCGGCGGCTTCTCATCAGGACGCGTCTCATCGGGCGGACCCGGTTCGGCAAGCCGGGGATTATCGCCCACGGCCAGGGGAAGAGTGAGCCCGTCAGCCAGCCGGACGGATCAGTCGATTCTGGCCGGATCGGCCAGTGGCACGATGCCCTCGGCATCGACCCCGCGCAGGGCGTCGGCGACCGTACCGTGGCCGGGGAACGGCTCGGCCGGGGCGATCTCCGCCAGTGGCACCAGGGCGAAAGCGCGCTCGTGCAGGTGCGGATGCGGCACCCGCAGCCCGGGCAGGTCCACGACCCGGCCGGCGTACAGCAGCAGGTCCAGGTCCAGCACGCGCGGTCCCCAGCGGCGGGACGCGGTCGTGGCCGCACGGTCGCGGCCAGCCTCGCGCTCGATCCGCAGCAGTTCCTGGAGCAGCTTTTCGGGCTCCAGCCCGGTCTTCAGCAGGGCGGCGGCGTTGACGAAGTCCGGCTGGTCGACCTGGCCCCAGGCCGGGGTCCGGTACAGCCGCGACAGCGCCAGCACCCGCGTGTCCGGCAGCCCGGTCAGCGCTTCGGCGGCGCGGCGCACGGCCGCCTCTGGATTGCCGAGGTTGGCGCCGAGACCTATGCAGGCGTGGACCGGCGCGCTCATTCGGCCGAGGCGGCGGCCGACGGGCGGCGGCGCCGGCGGCGGCGCTTGCGCTCGGGCGCATCGCCGGCCTCGCCGGCGGCGCTGGCCGCCTCCAGGCTCGCCGACAGCTCGTCGCCGGAACTTTGCTGGGCCTGCTTCCAGAACTCCACGTCGCCGGCGTGCGAATCGGACGCGGCCAGGCGCAGCACCAGGAAGTCGTAGGCGGCGCGGAAGCGCGGGTGCGTAAGCAGGCGGAACACCCGCTTGCGCTGGCGCGAGGCGAAGCGCGTCTGCAGCAGCCAGATCTCCTGCATCGGCAGCGAGAAGCGCTTGGGCAGCGCGATCGTCTGCACCTGGTGCAGGGTGACCCGGTCGGCAGCGCGGCGCTGCGCTTCCTCGGCATGCATGCCTTGCGCCTGCAGCCCGGCCAGGGCGCGGCAGTAGGCCGGCCACAGCAGCAGCGCGAACAGGAAGGCCGGCGACACCGGCTCGTCGGCGGCCACCCGTGCATCGGTGTTGCTCAGGCCCTGCAGCAGCATCCGCCGCAGGGCGCCGCTGCGGTTGGAGCGCAGCGCCGCCGCCGTTTCCGGCAACACCGCGCCGAGCAGGCCGTGGGCCTCCAGGCCCTCGAAGCTGGCCACCGCGTGCCCGGACAGGAACAGCTTGAGCATTTCCTCGAACAGGCGCGCCGGGGCGGCCTCGCCCAGCAGCGACGCCAGCAGCGGGATCGGCGCGGCGGTCGCCGGCTCGATGCTGAAGCCGAGCTTGGCCGCCAGCCGCACCGCGCGCAGCATCCGCACTGGGTCCTCGCGGTAGCGGGTCTCCGGGTCGCCGATCAGGCGCATGGTCCGCGCCTGCACGTCCTCGAATCCGCCGGTGTAGTCGCGCACCGAGAAATCCTCGATCGCGTAGTAGAGGGCGTTGCAGGTGAAGTCGCGGCGGATCGCGTCGTCCTCGATGCTACCGTAGACGTTGTCGCGGACCAGCCGCCCGTCTTCGAGCTCGCGGTCGCCGCTGCCGTCGTCGACGTTGGCGCGGAAGGTGGCGACCTCGATGATCTCCCTGCCGTAGACCACGTGGGCCAGGCGGAAGCGGCGGCCGATCAGGCGGCAGTTGCGGAACAGCTGCTTGACCTGCTCGGGCGTGGCGTCGGTGGCCACGTCGAAGTCCTTGGGGTGCAGGCCCAGCAGCAGGTCGCGGACCGCGCCGCCGACCAGGTAGGCGCCGAAACCGCCTTCGCGCAGGCGGTAGAGCACGCGCAGCGCATTGGGGCTGATGTCCCGGCGGGAAATCGTGTGCTGGTCGCGCGGGATGCTGCGCAGGATGGGCTGCGGGAGGGAGTGCGGATTGATGGGCATGCTTCCGTGAACGGGATCGGTCCGGCCGGATTGCCGTCCGGCGGGCGCGTGAATATACTAGCGCGCCTTCGCCGGCGACACCCGCAACGCTCCCTTCGTCTAGTGGTTAGGACGTGGCCCTCTCAAGGCTAAAACAGGGGTTCGAGTCCCCTAGGGAGCGCCATCCCGCCGGCCGGAGACAGGAAAAACCCCGCTGATGCGGGGTTTTTTTGTGGTTCTTCTCCCGACTCCGGGAAGGCCGCCCGGATCCCGGGGCGGCGGCAGGGGCCGTCGCAAGGCCTCGAAGCAAGAGCGTCGGCTTCGGCCTGGGCCGCCGTCCCCCAGGGGGCTGGCGCATCGCTCCGCTCCGGCGTCCTGCCTCCGAGTCGCGACCGCAGCACATCCATGTGCTGCTTGCGCCAGCCCCTTGGGGGACGACGTCCTCGGGCGGCGTTACGGCAGTGGCCTCGATCGGTGGAGCAAGCGCAAAAGCCCCCTCCCCGGCCCTCGGGCCTCGGGCCTCGGGCCTAGCCTGCAGGCGTTCTTCGGGCCGCGCGCCAATGGCTCGCAAACGGCCCGCTTCCCCCTTCGCCTGCGGCGAAAGGGAGGGGGAGCCAACGGCCGGGCAGCTTGTTTACGGCCGCACGGCTTGCTCTTGTAGGAGCCGGTCTTGCCGGCGACACGGGTGTCGCGACCACGAAGGCGTCGCTTGTGCCGACGGCGTCGCGTCGCCGGCTGAACCCGGCTCCTACAACAGCCACGGCGCGGCCGCTCTTCTGTAGGAGCCGACTTCAGTCGGCGACACGTGCGTCGGGACCATGAGGGCGTCGCCTGGGCCGACGGCATCGGGTCGCGGGCAAGCCGGCTCCTACAGAACAGCGGACGGCGCAACGACGGCTGTTGCTTCCCGGCGCCGGAACGGAGCCACGACCCCAAAGTTCCCGAAGACGTGGCGGTGCGGGTGTGTTGCGGCAGCGGCCAGGGATGGCCGCGTCGGCGAGTCGGCGCACGGAGGTGCCGTCGAGCCGACCGCAACACACCCGCACTGCCGCGGCTCAGCCCGAAGCCGACCACCCCAGACGCTCTTGCGGTTGCGGTTGCGGTTGCGTCGCCTTGGCCGTCGCGGCCTCGGTCCCGCAGGGCCGTGGCGGCTGGTGCCGCCACGGCCGGCCGGGAGCACTTCAGCCCTCCATCTGCTCCAGCGCCTTGCCCTTGGTCTCGTGCACGTAACGCATGACGAAGAACACCGACACCACCGCGAAGAAGGTGTAGATGCCATAGGCACCGGCCAGGCCGATGCCCGCCAGCAGCATCGGGAAGGTCCAGGTGATCAGGAAGTTCGCGGTCCACTGCGCCAGGCCGGCCACCGCCAGGCCCGAACCGCGGATCTGGTTCGGGAACATCTCGCCCAGCATCACCCACATCACCGGGCCCCAGGACAGGTTGAAGAAGATCACGTAGACGTTGGCCGCCACCAGCGCCAGCACGCCCATCGACCCGGACAGCTGCAGCTTGCCGGCCGCGTCCACGCCGCCGGACGCGAACGCCCAGGTCACCAGCGCCAGGCTCACCGCCATGCCCACCGAGCCGACCCACAGCAGCGGCTTGCGTCCGACCTTGTCGATCAGGGCCACGGTGACCAGGCAGGCGCCGATGCTGAGCGCGCCGGACAGCACGTTGATCAGCAGCGCATCGTTCTCGGAGAAGCCCACCGCCTGCCACAGCACCGCGCCGTAGTAGAACACCACGTTGATGCCGACGAACTGCTGGAACGTGGCCAGGCCGACACCCACCCACACGATCGGGCGGATCCTGCCGGTGACCTTGCTGACCAGGTCCGACAGCCGCGGGCGGTGGTGGTCCTTGGCCAGCGAGGCATCGATCTCCACCAGCGTGCGCTCGCCAACGGCCGGGCCGTACAGCCGCGCCAGCACCGCCGACGCCCGTTCGCGCAGGCCGCGCGCCACCAGGTAGCGCGGGCTTTCCGGGATGAAGAACAGGGCGACCAGGAACACCGCCGCCGGCACGATCTCCGCCCAGAACATCCAGCGCCAGGCCTCGAAGCCCCACCACAACGGCTCCACCGACGAACCGGCGTGCCGTGCCAGCAGGTAGTTGCTCAGGAACGAGGCGAACAGGCCGGAGATGATCGCGATCTGCTGCACCGTGGCCAGCCGGCCGCGGTAGCGCGCCGGCGCCACCTCGCTGATGTAGGCCGGCGCCATCACGCTGGCCGCGCCGACGGCGAAGCCGCCGAGCACCCGGTAGAACACGAACTCCAGCGACGAGGTGGCGATGCCCGAGCCCCAGGCCGACACCAGGAAGAACACCGCCGCCCACAGCTGCATGGTGCGGCGGCCGTAGCGGTCGGCCAGGGTGCCGGCGAACCACGCGCCGATCGCGCAGCCCAGCAGCATCGAGGCCACGTTGAAGCCGGTCACCGCCGCGTCGGAGCCGAAGGCCAGCTTCAGGCCGTCGACGGTGCCGTTGATCACGCCGCTGTCGTAGCCGAACAGGAAACCGCCGATCGTGGCCACCAGGCTGATCAGGATGATGAAACGGGTGTTCTCTCCCGCATGCGCGGCCGTCTGGCCGGCGATGGATGGACTGCTCATTTCAACCCTTGTCGTCGTATTGGTCTTCCGCACCGGCAGGCCGGTGCGCCCTCCCCCAACGGTCCACCCACGCGGACCGCCCACCACCAGGGTCCGCCCTCACGGACCCGCCTCCCCGCGACGGCGCCGCTTGCCGCGGTGCGCCGCCACACCCACCCGCACGATCACCGCGGGCCGACGCGGCACAGCTTACCGTCAATGTCAGCGCTGTCGTCACCTTCCGCCGGCACATGCGCGCACCCGACCACGGCGGTCATCTGCATGCGGCATCGCAGCGAACTGATCCGGATGAAACCATCGCGTCGTCGCTGCACCACGGCCTCGCCCGCTGCGGCCACGCCGCGATGGCGCAGCGGCCGCTCATCCCCGCAGCAGCTTCCCGCCGCGCCAGGCCAGCGTCGCTGGTTGTCCCGCGACCAGTTCCAGTTCCAGCGGCTGCCCGCGGTACTCCAGCCGGTAGCGCCCGCCGCGGTCGCTGGCGATGCGCACCTGGTGCAGCTGGCCGCGCGCCCAGTCCAGGTCCACGACCGCCGCGCCGCGCACGCGCAGTCCGCGCACCTGGCCGTCCGGCCACGCCTGCGGCAGCGCCGGCAGCAGGAACACCGTGCCGCCCCAGCTCTGCAGCAGCATCTCGGTGATGCCGGCGGTGCCGCCGAAGTTGCCGTCGATCTGGAACGGCGGATGCGCGTCGAACAGGTTCGGGTAGGTCCGCGACGGGCTGATCAGCATCGCCAGCACCTTGTGCGCGCGCTCGGCGTCGCGCAGCCGTGCCCACAGGTTCAGGCGCCAGCCGATGCCCCAGCCGGTGGCCTCGTCGCCGCGGATCTCCAGCGAGCGGCGGGCGGCGGCGGCCAGCGCCGGGGTGTCGCGCAGGTTGATCTGGCTGGACGGGTGCAGCGCGTACAGGTGCGAGACGTGGCGGTGGTCGAGCTCCGGGGCGTCCATGTCCCAGTCCTGCTGCCACTCCTGCAGCTGCCCGGCGCGGCCGATGCGGTGCGGCGGCAGCCGCTCGCGCAGCGCCGCCAGCCGGCCGGCCAGTTCCGCGTCCACGCCGAGCAGGCCGGCGATCTCGATGCACTGGCCGAACAGGTCGCGCAGCAGCTGCGCGTCCATCGACGGGCCGGCGCACAGCGTGGCGCCGAACGGATGCACGTTCTCCGGCGAGATCGACGGCGCGGTGACCATCGCCCCGGTACCCGGGTCCTCGACCAGGGTGGCGGCGAAGAACTCGGCCGCGCCGCGGAACAGCGGCCAGACCTTCTCCAGGTAGCCGGGTTCGCGGCCATAGTCCCACCGGTCCCACAGGTGCTGCAGCAGCCAGGCGCCGCCGGTCGGCCACAGGCCCCACTCGGCGCCGTCGATCGGCGCGGTGCGGCGCCACAGGTCGGTGTTGTGGTGGACCACCCAGCCCGGGGCGTCGTACATGCTCCGCGCGGTGTCCGCACCGGCCTCGGCCAGCTCGGCGACCATGCGTTCCAGCGGCTCGACGCACTCGGCCAGCGCGTTGGCCTCGGCCGGCCAGTAGTTCATCTCGGTGTTGATGTTGATCGTGTACTTGCTCTCCCACGGCGGCGACAGCAGGTCGTTCCAGATGCCCTGCAGGTTAGCCGGCTGGGTGCCGGGCCGCGAGCAGCAGATCAGCAGGTAGCGGCCGAACTGGTGGTACAGCGCCGCCAGTTCCGGGTCGCCACCTTCGGCGAAGCGGGCCACGCGCGCGTCGGTCGGCAGGCCGGCGACCGCCTCGGGAGAACGCCCCAGGTCGATGGACACGCGATGGAACAGCCGCTGGTGCTCGGCCACGTGCGCCGCCAGCAGGTCCTCCCAGGACTTGCCTGCCGCCGACTGCAACTGGCTGCGGGTGATGGCCTCCGGGTCGCCGCCGATGTCGTCGAAGCGGCGGAAGCCGGTGGCGGCGGTCAGCAGCAATACCACTTCATCGGCGCCGGTGACCTCGATGCGCTCGCCCAGCCGCCGCATCTTCCCGCCTTGCGGCAGCACCCGCAGGCGCGCGGCGAAGCGCAGCCGGCCCTCGATGCCGAACGCGTCGCCGTTGCGGCCGCGCAGCAGCAGGCCGCCGTCGCCGTCGGCCTCGACCGCGGAAACCGCGTGGTCGCTGGCCAGGCCGATGCGCAGTCCGATCCGCCCCGGCCTGTCGCCCGAAATGCGCATGGCCAGGCACTGGTCCACCGGCGAGACGAACACCTCGCGGGTGTGCTGCAGGCCGCGCGCCTCGAAGGTGCTGGTCGCCAGTGCACGGTCCAGGTCCAGTTCGCGCCGGTAACCGTTGACGTAGGAAACCTCGAGGAAATCCAGCAGCAGGTCGCCCAGCGGCTGGTAGGGCATCTGCTTCTTCGGCTGGCCCATCATGCTCGCGTTGGCCAGCGCCTCGGCCTCGGCATAGCGCCCGGCGAAGATCAGCCGGCGCACCTCAGGCAGCGTGGCCAGTGCCTCCGGCGGTGTCGGGTCGTAGGGTCCGCCCGCGTACAGCGTGTCCTCGTTTAGTTGCAGCCGCTCGGACTTGCCGCCGCCCCAGACCATCGCGCCGAGCCGGCCGTTGCCCAGCGGCAGCGCCTCGACCCACTGCGTGGCCGGGCGCGGATACCACAGGCGCAGCGCGTTGGCGGGGCCGGCCGCACCACCGCCCGCGACCATGCCACTGCGTCCCGCGTTGGCGGCGGCAACGCCGGTGGCCGGAACCGCGCCCGCCCCGGCGACGGCCAGGGCCGCCGCCGTCGCCTTGAGCAGTTCGCGCCTGCTCAGGTCCATGCTACCGGCCCTGACTCAGGCACCCGGGCGGCGCACGGTCACCGCCCTGCCGGTGTAGCGCAGGCTGCGGTCGGCGGCCGGCTCCAGCGCGCCTGCATCGCCGCGCGGGCCGTCGATCCAGCGCACCCGGATCTCGCGCTCCGTGCGCATGCCCGGGTACGACCCCTCGCGCGCGCCGATCGACAGTTCGCCGGTGGCCTCGTTCCAGGCCAGCGGGATGCGGCTGAACTGGCCGCGCTCGTAGCCGTAGTTGCGGCCGTCGTCCTCGTACAGCGAGAAGCGGCCGTCGGCGCCGGTGTAGACCTCGATGGTCAGCGGCGCGCCCGGCCGCTCGTCCACGTACTGCTGGACCAGCGTGCGCGGCACGATCGAGCCGGCCCGGACGAACAGCGGCATGCGCTGCAGCGGCGCGGCGGCCTCGATCGTCTGCCCACCCTCGTGGCGGCGGCCCGTTTCGAAGTCGATCCAGCTGCTGCCTGCCGGCAGGTACACCGGGCGGCCGGTGGCCTTGAACTCGACCACCGGCGCGACCAGGAACGCCGGGCCGAACAGGTACTGGTCGGCGATGCCGCGCACCTTCGGATCGCCGGGGAAATCCATCGACAGCGTGCGCAGGAGCGTGCCGTCGTTGTGCCAGGTGTCGGCGGCCAGGGTATAGACGTAGGGCAGCAACGTGTAGCGCAGCTTCAGGTAGTGCACGAAGCTGTCGTAATGCGGCGTGCCTTCGGGGGCGATCTCCCAGATCTCGCGGTACGGGAACTGGCCGTGCAGGCGGAACACCGGCACGAACGCGCCGTACTGGAACCAGCGCAGGTTCAGCTCGCGCCACTCGGCCAGGTGCGCCGGGTCCTTGTCGCTGTAGCGCTGCTCCGGCGAGAAGCCGCCGATGTCGAAGCTCACGTTCGGCGCGCCAGCCATCGAGGCGTTGACCAGGCCGGCGATCTGCTCGCGCAGGTCGTCCCAGCGCGGCACGATGTCGCCGCTCCAGAACGCGGAGGCCGTCCGCTGCTGCCCGGCGAAGAACGCGCGCGAGAGGATGAACACGCGCTTGTCCGGATCGACTTCGCGCGAGCCGCGGAACACGCCCTCCGCGTGCACCAAGGGATAGGAATTGAAGTATTCGACCGAGGGACCGAACGCGGTCGGCGTGGTCCGCGCCTTGCGCTCGCCGATGTCGATGTTGCTGTGCAGGTCCGGTTCGCTGGCATCCAGCCACCAGGCGTCGAAGCCCTTGCGGTTCAGCTTTTCGTTGACCTGGCGCCAGAAGATGTCCTGCGCCTGCTTCGAGTAGGGGTCGTAGAACGAGCTCAGGTAGCCCTCGCCGATCCAGTCGCGCTCGCCGACCTCGACGTTGCGCCGGTACATGTGGCCGGCCGCGTCCAGCTCCTTGTAGTTGTCGGTGGTCGGATAGAACTTCGGCCACACCGAGATCATGATCTGTGCGTTGCGGTCGTGGACATGCTTGACCATCCCCTCCGGGTCGGGGAAGGTCTCCGGGTCGAAGTCGTGCGAGCCCCAGGCGTCCTGTGGCCAGTAGGACCAGTCGAGCACGATCGCGTCGATCGGCAGCTGGCGGCGGCGGTACTCGTCCAGCGCGCCGGTCAGTTCTTCCTGGGTCTTGTAGCGTTCGCGGCTCTGCCAGAAGCCGTAGGACCACTTCGGCAGGATCACCGACTTGCCGGTGAGCTGGCGGTAGCCGGCGATCAGTTCGTCGCCGTTGCGGCCGGCGACCACGTAGTAGTCGATCATCTGCCCGGCCTCGGACCAGATCGACAGGTCCCTGGCCTCGTCGGCCGGCAGCGGCTCGCGGTGCAGCAGGGCGATGTAGGCCGGGTCGATCGCGTCCCATTCCACGCGCAGGGCGTGCTGCCGGCCCGGCGCCAGTTCCAGCGCGAACTCGTGGTGCCACGGGTTCCAGTTCTGGCGCCAGCGGTCGATCACCTGTTCGCCGTCGACGTACACCCTGGCGTACTCGCTGTTGTACAGCGAGAAGGTGTGGCGGCCCGGCTTCTTCGCCTCGATCGTGCCTTCCCAAACCACCCGGGTGCGGCCGCCCTGGGCGGTGTTCCAGCCGGCCTTGGGCAGGTTGTCCAGGTCCTTGATGTACTGGTAGTTGATCTGCGACTCGCGGCGGACCACCTTGTCCTTGCCGTCGATCGAGTAGCGCGCGGTCAGCGCGCCCGGCTTGCCCTTGGCGTCGCGCAGCAGCAGGCTCTCGTCCAGCGGGCGCAGCCCGCGCGGATCGCCGAAGCGGGTGATCGCGTTGTTGTCCCAGAGGATGCCGTAGTTGCGCGTGGACTGGACGAACGGGATCGCATTGTCGATGTTGTGCTGGAGCAGTTCGACATCACGGCCCTTCAGGTCCATCCAGCCCTGCTGGTGCAGGCCGGTGCCGTAGAACGACTCGTCGTCCGGCGAGACGAAACGCTGGCGCACGCTGACCAGTGGCCGGCCCTCGGCCTCGAACGGGGTGAAGCTGCGGCCACCGCGGGTTTCCTCGAGCAGCGGCCTGCCGTCGCCGTCGAAGAAACTCACCCGGCCGTCGGCCAGCGCGATTTCGGCGGCGATGCCCGCGGCGGTCAGCCGCACCGCATCGGCGGTCTGGCCGACCTCGAACCTGGGCGTGCCCGGCACCGGCACCCGCATCAGGCTGGGGCTGCGCTGGAAGTCGCCGTCCAGGTCGGCGCTGATCCGCACGATGCGATCGCTGACCACCTGCACGCGCACGTCGGCGGCCTGGCCGTCGGCCGGGCGCACGATCACGCCGTCGGCCTGCCGCTCCACGGTCTGCGCGGCGGCGGCCAGCGGCAGCAGCGCCATCACCAGCACCGCCCGCGCGGCCGGCTTCGTCTGTCCCCTCATGCTTGTTCCTCCCTTGCGGCGCCCGCGGACGCCATCGCTTCTGTCAGTAGGTCGCCAACTTCACCCGCAACAGCTGCGGGGCGTCGGAAAAGTTCAGTCCGTAGTCGGTCTGGTCGCCGTTCCAGCGGCGGTGGAACACCCATTCGCCGTCGACGTAGGTGCCCTCGTCCACGTACTCGTAGGTCTGCCGGTCGGCCAGCGCCGGATCGCCGGCCACCAGGTTGATCCGCGCATGCGCGCCGGTGACCAGGAACTCGTCCGGCCCCAGCTGCACCACCAGCGCGCGCCCGACCGGCTCGGGATTGCCCGGCGGCTCGCCCTGGAACCAGAACTGCGGCACGCCGTAGGTCACCACCGCGTTCCAGCGGTCGTCGATCCGCAGCGTCTGCACCGCCTGCCCGGGCTGCTCGGCGGTGCCGTGCACCTTGCCTTCCAGGCTGGCGCGAGCGATCACCCGCGCCGCCGGCGCCACCAGCCGGTAGTTGAGCGCGAACGGCTCCAGCGTCTCGGGCGTGACCTCCTTCGCGCCCAGCGGCCAGTTGCTGTAGTGGCTGAAGTCGATGCCGAACGGCGACCAGCCGATCGCCTGTTCGCCCAGCGCGGAGAAGAAATAGCGGGCGTACTCGGCGCGGTTGCCGGTCTCGGCCACGAACAGCGGGTTGTCCGCGCGCGCGTAGCGGTCCAGCACCGTGGTGTAGTGGCTGTACTCGGGCATGTAGATGTCCGGCGCCAGCAGGTCGATGTGCGGGGCGGCGGCCTTGTAGATGCCGAGTACGTTGTCGGTCGGCCCGCCGCTGGCGTACTGGCCCGGCTGGCCGGGATTGAACGGCCCGCGCAGGGCGGCGTTGACCAGCATCGGCAGCGGGTAGGCCGCCTTGCCCGCCGCCGCGACCTGGTCGATGTAGTGGGCGATGTGCCAGGCGTGGAAGAACTCATCGGCATCGTCGCCGAACACCTCGCGCCAGGTCCCCGGCGGTTTGCCCAGCCGCTCCAGCAGCGCCTGCGGCACCGGTCCCTCGAAGTGCCGCTGCGCCAGCGGCGAGAAGTCGCGCACGCTGCCGTAGGTGCCGGGCTCGTTCTGCGGCTGGACCATGATTACGGTGCGCTGCGGATCGGCCGCCTTCAGGTGCTGCATCAGAGCGACGAAGGCCTTGCGGTCGGCCTCCAGCGTGGCCTCGCCGTGCGGCGAAAGCGAGTTGAGCGTGCGCCCGTCGGCGGTGACCACGCGCGGGAAGCGTTCGTTGTCCAGCTTCACCCATCTGGGCGCGTAGTGCGGCGCGTTGTTCTTCCAGGTGGCGAACCACAGCAGGATCAGGCGCTGGTCGTGCTCGCGCGCCTGCTTCAACAACTCGTCGACGAAGGAGAAGTCGAACCTGCCCTCTTCCGGCTCGATCTGTTCCCAGGCGATGGGCACCATCACCGTGTTCGGCTTGACGATGTCGATCGCCGGCCACACCTGGTCCAGCGCCCGCGGCCAGTTGCTGGAGTTGTTGACCTGCGCGCCGAGGATCAGGAACGGCTCGCCGTCGACCAGCAGCGCGTGGCGGCCGTTCTCGGTAACGATCCGAGGGATCGGCGCCTCACCGGCGGGCCGTTCCCCCGCGGCCCGCTTCGAGGCCGCCGCACTGCCGCCGGTGGCAGCGTCGCCGGCATCCCGGCCGTCGCGGGCACCGCACGCGGCCAGCAACAGGGCCAGCAATGCCGTCGCCACTGCCCGCCAGTGCCGCGCTTTCCGGATCGTCGTCCCGTGCTGCATCCGCTGTTCCTCCGCCATCCGATGATCATCCGCCCCGCTCACCACGCGCCGCTCCGGAACGGAGACGCCGGCAGGCCATCCTGGCCGACCAGGTCGGCCTGCGCCGGGTTGTCGCTCCAGGCGTAGCGCGCCACCACTGGCCTGGCCACCGCGTCGCTGCGCAGGACCACGCGGTCGCCGACGATGCGCGCCTGCGCCGGATGGAAACGCCGGTCCGCGCCGGCCACCTGGAAGCCCTGCGGCGCGCCGCCGCCGCGGGCCGCCAGCACGCCGCCGGGTGCGTCGAAGCGCAGCACCAGTTCGCCACCCTGTGCGCTCGCCTCGCGGAACACCGGTCCGTGGTGGACGACCCGGTCGTCGCCGTAGGCCACCCGTCGCGCCGCCAGCGCCAGCCGTTGGCCGACCGTGCGCTTGTCGCGCGGATGGATGTCGTCGGCCTCGCCCACGTCGATGGTCACCGCCTGGCCGGTGGCCGGCAGCGCCAGCGCGGCCGACTGCGATTCGCGCAGCGTCGCCCACGGGCTGTCGACGACAATGCCGCGGGCGTCAAGGCGGTCGCCGCCTGAATCGAACGCGGCCAGCTGCGCCCACAGGAAAGGCATGTCCGGCGCGGCCCACTTCGCACGCCAGCCTTCGATCAGGGTCCTGAACAGTTCGCGGTAGCGGTAGGCGCCGTGCTCACTGGCATTGCTCTCGCCCTGGTACCAGATCACACCGGCCAGCGGATACGGCAGCAGCGGATGGACCATCGCGTTGTACAGCAGGGTGTCGACCTGGTTCTTGTCGTCCGCGCTGGAGACCGTCACCGCCGCGGTGCGGAACCGCCAGTCGCCGGCCAGGCTGCGGCGCTGCCCGCCGACCGGTTCCACGTAGAGTTCCGCGGCGCTGCCGGCGATGCCGCCGCCCCCGCCGCCGTCCTCCACCCGCACCGCGATCGTGTTCAGGCCCGCACGCAGCACCGCGGCCGGGACTTGGTACACGCGCGGCACGTTGTAGCCGTTGGCGATGCCGCCCACGCGCTGGCCGTTGATCCAGGTCGTGTCGCTGTCGTCGATCTGGCCCAGGCCCAGGACCACGCCGGCGGCCGCCTCGCGCTCGCTCAGCTCGAACGTGGTGCGGTACCAGGCCACGCCGTCCATGCCGGGGTAGCCCTGCGCCTCCCACAACGACGGCACCCGGATCGTGCTCCAGCCGCTGTCATCCAGCTGCGCGGCGGCGAACGCCTCCGACGCCGGATCCACCGCCGGCCAGGCCGCCAGCCTGGCCCGCGTCTGCGCCTCGATCCGCTGGTCGATCGCGCGCCGTTCGCGCAGCTTCACCTCCAGCGCGGCCGCGTCCAGGCCCAGCATCGACGCGTCCATCCAGGCCTCGATCGAGCTGCCGCCCCAGGTGCTGTCGATGATGCCCACCGGCACGCCCAGCGTCTGGCGCAGTTCGCGGGCGAAGGCGTAGGCCACTGCCGAGAACTCGCCGACGCTGGCCGGCGAAGCCGGTTGCCACTGTCCGCCCTGCAACTGGGGCTGCGGCGTTTCCGCCCAGGATTTCGGAACCTTGAAGTGGCGCAGCGAGGCGTCGCCGGCGACGGCTATGTCCTCCTGCGCGTGCAAGGTCTGCGCGACCGGCCACTCCATGTTCGACTGGCCCGAGGCCAGCCAGACTTCACCGACCAGCACGTCGCCGATGCGCTTCTCCTCGCCACCGGCGCGTACCAGCAGTTGGTAAGGGCCGCCGGCGGCGTGCGCGGGCAGCCGCAGCGACCAGCGCCCGTCGGCGCCGGCCACGGCCTGCGCGCTGCTGCCGTCGAACTCCACCCGCACCTGCGCGCCGGGCGCCGCCCGGCCCCAGACCGGCAAGGGCCGGTCGCGCTGCAGCACGGCGCCGTCGGAGAACAGCAGCGGCAGCTCCAACTGCGCCGCCAGCGCCGTCAACGGCAACGCCAGCCAGACCAGCACCGCGAGCAGGATGCGCTTCCTCATGGTGCCGGTTCCCCGTAGACGATGCCGCGGCCGCCGGTGGCCAGGTATACGCGGCCGGGCACGCGCGCGTCGCCGGTGAGCATGCGCACGCTGCCGAAGCGGTGCTGCGGATCGTCGATCCGTACCCAGCGCTTGCCGTCGTCGTCCGAACGGTACAGCCCCGTCACGCCGCCGACCTCGCCGAACACGAACAGGGTGGGCGCATCGCGCCCCGGCTTCGGCGCGCCGAGCCCGGCGGCGTAGGCGTTGTCCACGCCGCCCAGGCGCACAAGCCGGCCCCCGCCCCAGCGCAGCAGCCCCTTCCAGGACGCGGCGAAATACACCACCCCGCTGGCATCCGGCGCCGGCAGCAGTTCGCCGCGGAACCAGTCGCCGATCGCACCGACGCCGGCATCCACCTGCTCGAACGCGACTCCGCCGTCACCGCTGACGAACAGGTCGCCACTGACCGGGTCGAAGCCGTACCACAGTGCCGGCGTCACCCGGTCGGCCGCGACCACGGCGCTGGCCGGCAGGCCGCGCACCTTCTGCCAGCGTCCGCCGAAATCGTCGGTCAGCCAGTGGCTGCCCTCGCGCGTGTGCCAGATCACCCGGCCTCCGTCCGCGGCAATGGCGATGCGGCCGGCGCCCTTGCCGTCGCCCGGTTCCGTGGCGAACGCGGTCCAGCTGGCGCCGCCGTCGCGCGACCAGGCGGCGCGCACCACCGCCGGGTCGGCGTGGTGCAGGTGCCCGCTGCGCACCAGCAGCTGCGGCTGGCGTCCGGCGTAGTCCAGGCTCTCGGTGTTGCTGTAGCGCGGCGGCGCGGCGAACTGCACGGTGGTGCGCTGCAGGTCGTCGTGGCGGAAACCGTCGATGTCGCCCAGGCCGCTGACCAGCAGCGCGCCCTGCGGCGGGCTGACCAAGTCCAGCGGCACGGTTTCCTCCAGGCCGGCGGTTTCGAACGTCCAGTGCACGCGCCCGCCGCGGTCCAGCGCGGTCATGTCGCGCGAGGCCCACAGGCCGTAGCCGGTGACGAACAGCACCCGGTCCGGCTCGTGCGGATCGATCTCGATGTCGGCCAGCCAGTGCGGCCTGGCCTGCGCGGTCCACGGCGAGGCCGCGTGGTCGAACTCCGAGCGCGCGAACACCGGCGTCCAGCTCCTGCCGCCGTCGGTGCTGCGGTAGACGTCGTCGCCCGGCGTCCAGCGGTTGAAGGTGGTGGCCACGATCACGTCCGGATCGCGCGCATCGACCGCCACCGCGCCCCAGCCGAAACCGTCGCCGCTCGGGTCGGTGGACTGCGGCGCGGGGGTGATGTCGGTCCACGCGCCGCTGGCGGGCGAGAACCGCCACACCGCGCCGTCGTTCATGCGGTCCGGACCGGGCTCGTCGCCGTAGCTGACCAGCAGGTCGCCGCGCGCGTCGCGGACCAAGTGGTTGGGGCGCAACCCGGTGGGCTGGCCAGGCACCGGGTTCCAGGTCCGGCCGGCGTCGTCGGAACGGAACAGGCCGCCATCGCGGCTGGAGACGCCGGCATACACCACCGGCGTCGGCGCGCCGGGCCGGCCGCTGGCGGGATCGAATGCCACCGCCACGATGCCGATGGCCTGCCTGCGCCAGTTGCTCGCAGCCGCCGATTCGGAAGTGGCCAGCGCGGGGAAGCCGTCCACCCGCTTCCAGCGCGCGCCGTAATCCTCGCTGCGCCACAGGCCGTGCGCGCGCGAGCCGAGCAGCAGCACCCGCCCGTCGTTCGAGTCCACCGCCAGGCGTTCGCCGTTGCCGCGGCCCAGCTCGTTGCCGCCGAGCTTGAACGGCAGGTCGGCGCGCTGGAAGCTGGCGCCGCGGTCGGCCGAGCGCAGGATCGCGCCGTTGCCGGCGCGCTCGTGGGTGTAGGTGCCGGCCGCCAGGTACACGCGCTGCGGATCGAGAGGATCCAGCGCCACGCTCTCGATGCCGGTGAGGTTGGCGTCGGCATGGCCGAGCCCGTCGGTCAGCGGGATCCAGCGGCGCGCCGCCGCGTCCCAGCGGTAGGCGCCACCTACGTCGGTACGTGCATAGGCCAGCCCGCGTTCGGACGGATGCAGGACCAGCCCGGTGACGAAGCCACCGCCGCCGATGGCGACGTTGCGCCAGACATACGGTTCGGCCTTGCTGGCGGCCGAGGCCGTGCCGCCGTGCCAGGTGAGCACGGCCAGCAGCAACGCGATGCGGCGCAAGTGCTGTTCCCTCCCAGGACAGTGCCATGCGTGTGGATCTGTGGCCGCGGGACGGACCCGCGACCGTGGATGCAGGCCAACACGGCCTGCGCGACGGCATCCTGCCCGAGCATAGGCGAGGCATCCATGCCGGGCCAATGACTTCTTTCGCGGAAACTATTCCGCGATGGAATTGCGCAGATCTTCGCGCCGGTCGATCGGCGCGCTGCGGCTCCAGACCGCAGCATGCGCCGGAAGGAAGGGGCAACGCCCCTTCCCTGGTGCCTGCGCAGCTAGAACGTGATCCGCACGGTTGCCGCGTAGCGCCTGTCGTTCACGTACCACGAGGTGACGTGCCGGCCGGCGCCGTTCTGCTGCATGATCGTGCGCTGCTCGGCGTTGTTGAGGTTGTTCATCTCCAGGCCGATCTGCACGTTGTCGCTGAAGCGGTAGAAGATCGAGCCGTCCAGCTGGCCGTAGTCGTCGCTGTACACCGGCAGCTTCCAGTTGATCCCGCCGTCACCGCCGTTGTAGCCGTTGGGACCGACCGCCAGCAGGTATTCGCTGCGCCAGTTGTAGGCGAGGCGCAGCTGCCACGGCCCCTTCTCGTAGAAGACGGCCACGTTGTACGCGTGCTCGGACAGGCCGTCGGCCGGCAGATCGCCCATCGGGGTGCCGTCGGTATCCATCGGGATCACGTCCGGGTCGTCCGGGACATTGGTCGAACTGTCGATGTAGGTGTAGTTCGCCGACATGCCGAGGCCGTCGAACGGCCCCGGCAGGAAGGTGAAGAACTGGTTCCAGCCGAGCTCGGCGCCGGTGATCCGCGCCGTGCCGATGTTCACCGGACGGGTGATCAGGTAGTCGTACGTGTTGCCGTCGGCGCCGGGGAACGGGACCAGTTGCGACTGGCGACGGAAGTAGTCCTTGATGTCCTTGTGGAACAGGTTGATCCAGGCCATGCCGCCGTGGTCCGGATCGAAGTACCACTCCAGCGACAGGTCGTACTGGTTGGCCTTCATCGGCTCCAGGTACGGGTTGTCGTAGGAGCTGCCGGTCAGATCCAGGTCGGTGACCGGCAGCGCGCTGCCGTCGTCCGGCGGGGTGACGCCGGGCCTGGTGCTGGCGCTCAGCACCTGGTAGGCCTGCATGTCGCCGAAGTCCGGACGGGCGATGGCCTTGGATGCGGCGAAGCGCACGATCAGGTCGTCGACCGGCTCCCAGCGCACGTTCACGCTGGGCAGGACGTCGGTGTAGGAGTTCTTGGCGCTGATCGGCTCGGCCTCGCCGGCGCCGAGGAACGGCGCGTAGGGCACGTCCGGGTAGATCAGATAGCCGCTGGCCGAATTCCGTGTGCGCACCACGCGCACGCCGAAGTTGCCGTCCAGCATCGCCTCGTCCACGCCGAAGTTGACCATCGCGTAGATGGCCTGGGTGTCCTCGGACTGGAGGTTGCTCCACTCCGGATCGTCCAGGCTGCGCGGGGTGAACGGACCTTCGCCGTAGCAGCATAGGTAGAACGGGGCCGCGGCGTCGTGGATGTCCTGGTAGCTGCCGGGGAAGCCGAGCGCGGTGGCCAGCACCGGTGCGTAGAAGGCGCCCGGCGTGCTGGCGCCGCCGCGGTAGAAGTTCTTGAAGGTGTTGAGGTTGACCAGGCTGGAATTGACCGTGGCGTTGAGGTCGAGCGGGGGCATCGGGCCGTCGCCCGGCAGCGCCCACCAGCGCATCCAGGTCTGGAACACCGGCTGCCAGTTGTAGCTGGTGTCGCGGCCGGTGGCGTCGCGCTCGGTCAGGCGCACGCCGACGCTGAACGCCTTGAAGAAGTCGCCGCCCAGCTGGTGCTTGAGGTCGGCGCGCCAGGCCAGCTGGTCGGCTTCGTTGTCGACCAGGTTCTCCATGGTGAAGCCCCAGTAGTAGTTCGCTGGGTTGGCCGTGAACTGCTCGTTGACGCCGATGGACGGCACCCCGCCCAGGGCGACGCCGATGTACGGCACGTCCACGCCCAGGGCCACGGTGGAATCCAGCTTGCGGGTGTCGGCCTTGATGTACTGCAGGTCGGTCGAGAATTCGGTGCTGTCGCTGAACACCCACTTCAGGCCGATGGAGTAGTCGGCGGTCCTGGAATCGCGGTCGGAGGCGCGGATGTCGGTGCCCATCGGCACGCCGCCGGCCTGGGTGAGGCGGCCGGAGCGGAACACGTTGCTGTTCAATTCATAGGGCTGGCTGGCGTCGATCATCACCTGGGTCGGGTCGTTCTGGACGAAGATCGCGTCCTCGTACCAGAGCTCCTGGTAGGTGCTCTGGAAGGCGGTGGCAAAAAGCTCGACCCGGTCATTGGGGCGCCACTGCATCGCCAGGTAGGCGCCGCTGCGCTCGCGGTCGTACTGCAGCGTGCGCCAGTCGGCGCCACGCGGCAGCCACAGTTCATCGCCGCTGCCGTCACCGTCCACGTCGCTGTTGCTGTTCCTGAAGAACGGACGCACGAACAGGCCGTCGGTGCGGGTGGCCAGTTCCGAGTGCGCCACATCGACCAGGATGCCGAAATCGCCGCCGCCGGTGTCCCAGCGGTTGCTGTAAAGGACCGAGGCCGACGGCCTGACCTGCCCGGCGAAGTCGCCGCGGTTCACGCTGAAGCTGGCGGCCAGCTTCTCGCCCTCGAAATCGAACGGCAGCCGCGTGCGCAGGTCGACGGTGCCGCCCAGGCCGCCCTCGATCATCTGCGCGGTCTGGTTCTTGTACACGTCGACGCCGGCCATCAGTTCGGACGGCACGTCCTGGAAACTCAGGCCGCGGCCGCCCGACGCGGAGAAGCTGTCGCGGCCATTCAACTCGGAGCGCACCTGGGTCAGGCCGCGGACCTGCACGCCATTGCCCTCGGCCGAGAAGTGCTCGGGGTCGCCGACCGACAGGAAGTGGTCGATGGTCACGCCGGGGATGCGCGACAGGGTCTCGGTGATGCTGCGGTCCGGCAGCGCGCCGATGTCCAGCGCGGTCACCGAGTCGACGAAGGTGTCGGCGTCGCGCTTGATGTCCTGCGCCCGCTGGATGGAGCCGCGGATTCCGGTGACCACGACCTGGTCGAATTCGGTGACTGCCTGGTCGTCGCCCCTGCTGGCCGCCTCCTGCGCATACGCGGGCGCGGCAAGCAGCAACGCCAGGCTGATCGCCAGCGTGCTGCGGCGGCAGTTGCCGATACCGGGACGCGCGGACGCACGCCCGGGCCGATGGCGGATCTGGTGCTTGGACATACGTTCCCTCCCAGGACACGCGTTGCAAGCGGAAGCGCACGGTCGCTTCCGGACAGGTTGTGGTTGCACGCCGG
This sequence comes from Pseudoxanthomonas suwonensis, assembly GCF_000972865.1. Lineage (NCBI taxonomy): Bacteria > Pseudomonadati > Pseudomonadota > Gammaproteobacteria > Lysobacterales > Lysobacteraceae > Pseudoxanthomonas > Pseudoxanthomonas suwonensis. The sequence continues at coordinate 3,215,232 of NZ_CP011144.1, read as the reverse complement.
CCGTTGCAGGGCGGGCCGGACCGGTCCAGTCGTTCGATTGCGGATCGCCGATGGATCGTCTGCGCTCGCAGACTACGGGCCGTCGCTATGCCGGACCAATGAAAAAGCGGGATCGATGTATTCCTGATCAAACTACCTTCACACGCGCATCGGTCGCGGAAGGCAAGACGTAAAGAACACGACAAAGAAACAAGGTTCTTCTCCCGACTGCGGGGAGGGCCGCCCGTGCTGGGTCAGTGGCAGGGTCGCAAAGCGAAAGGCGTCGGTTCGATGGGCCGCCATCGCTACGGCCGCTTGGAGCAGAAGCGCTGGCTTCGGCCGGGGGCCGCCGTCCTGCCGAGGTATGGCTTACCCCTCGGTCGGGCATCCTGCCCTCAACTCGGGGCCGTGGCACATCACTGTGCCACTTGCGCCATACCCCGGCAGGACGACGTCCTCGGGCGGCGTTGTGGTCGTGGCTTCTATGGTCTGGCGAAAAACCGCCGCCCGATGGTTCCGGGTTTCCTGTAGGAGCCCAGCTTGCTGGCGACCCGGGTGTCGGAATCACGAGGGCGTCGCCTGTGCCGAGGTCGTCGTGTCGCCGGCTGAACCCGGCTCCTACAGAACGGCGCGGCAGCAAAATGACGGCTGTTGCTTGGGGACGCCGGAACGGAGCCACGACCCCGACGTCCCCGAAGACGTGGCAGTGCGGGTGTGTTGCGGCAGCGGCCAGCGATGGCCGCGTCGGCGAGTCGGCACATGGATGTGCCGCCGAGACGACCGCAACACACCCGCACTGCCGCGGCTCAGCCCGAAGCCGACCACTCCAGGCGCTCCTGCAGCTGCAGCTGCCTCAGCCATCTCGCCCCCTCCCCTCGAACGGACCAAGAACCCAAGAAAAAGCCCGCGCGGTTGCCCGCGCGGGCCAATGGGTGGGGACCTTGGGAGATCGGACAGCGTGCCGCGACTACCAGCGCGCGCGCAGCACGGCCGAGTAGCGACGGTCGTTCATGAAGTACGAACGGGTGTACAGCGTCTCGTCCAGGTAGCCGTCGTCGTACAGACGCGGCCCCATCAGCACCTTGGTGATCGAATCGGTGAGGTTGTTGGCCTGCACGCCGATCTGGATGTTGTCGTTGATGTTGTAGAAGAACGAACCGTCCAGCTGGCCGAAGTCGTCCGCCCACATCGGCAGTTGCAGGTTGGTCTCGCTGGCGGTCAACAGGTAGCGCGAACGCCAGTTGTAGGCCAGGCGCAGCGACCACGGCCCCTTCTCGTAGATCCCCACCACGTTGTAGGAACGCCTGGACAGGCCTTCCAGCGGCAGGTCGTCGACCTGCGGGCGGCGCGCATCCGGATCGTTCGGATCGGGGTTCATGTTGCGCCCACCCGAACTGTCCACGAAGGTGTAGTTGGTCTGGACGCCGATCCCGGGCAGGAAATCGAAGAACTGGTTCCAGCCCACCTCGAAGCCCTGGATCTTGCCGCTGTCCAGGTTGTGCGGACGGGTGACCGCCCAGAGGATGCCGTCGATCTCCTCGTCCCGCGTCTCGGAGACGAAGTAGCCCTTCACGTCCTTGTAGAACACGGTCGCGTAGAGCATGTCCGCCGGCCCGAAGTACCACTCCAGCGCGGTGTCGAGCTGGTTGGCGCGCATCGGCTGCAGGGTCGGATTGCCGGCGGTGCCGGCGAAGCCCTCCAGGTACTCGAAGCCACAAGGAGTACCGTCGTTCTGTTGCGGCTGGCAGCTTTCGTCCACGCCGACCCGGAGCGGCAGCCACGAGGTCATCTGCCGGAACTCAGGCCGGGCGATGGCCTTGGACGCCGCGAAGCGCCACTGCAACTGCTCGTTGAGGTGCACGCGCAGGTTCAGGCTGGGCAGCACGTCGGTGTAGCGGCCGGAACTGTCGATGCCGAAGTAACTGCCATCGAACCTCTCGCGGACCTCCTCGGTGAGCCTGAGCTGGCCGCTCAGGTTGGGCAGCTGGCCGTAACCGTCGCTCTGGGTGCTGGTCTGGACGATGCGCACGCCGACGTTGCCGTCCACGCCGCGGCCGCCGAGCAGGCTGTCGTTCTCGAAGTACAGCACGCCGTACGCGGCCTGGGTGTGTTCCTGCTGGTTGTTGGTGTCCTGCGGGTTGAACACGGCCGGCAGCCAGCCCTGGCCGCCCGCGGCCAGGCGCGCGGCATACAGCGGCGGGAAGGCGGCGCCCGCGTTCTCCAGTTCCACGATCGCGTCGTTCGGGTACCACAGGTTGCCCGGCACGTTGACCTGGCCGCGGAAGAAGTTGCCCATCGAATACAGCCCGGAATACTGGGGCAGGTGCGCATTCAGCCACGCCAGCTGGTTGCCGCCGTCCCACGAACCGAACTGCCCGGTAGCGCCCGGGTCGAGCGTGGCCCAGGTCGCGCTGACCGGCATCCAGTTGTCCCAGCCGCTGTCCTTGTTGATCTGCTCGCGCGAGGTGGCGCGCACGCCGAAGCGGGCGAAGCGCAGCCAGCTGCTGTCGTCGAAGGTGTACTCCCAGTCCAGCCGGCCGCTGTATTGCTTGCCGCGGTTGTCCTGCAGGTTGTCCATGTTCGCCAGCCACGAGTACGAGGCCGGGTCCTGCAACTGCTCGCGTTCGGCGGCCAGCTGCAGCGACGGGTACCTGCCGGTCAGGTCCAGGTAGACGTTGCTGAGGAAGGTGTTGACGATGACGCTGAAGTCTACCGGCTTGCTGGACGACTGCACGTACTGGAAGTCGCCGCGCATGACCAGGTTGTCGGTGATGAAGTGGCGGAAGCCGGTCGACCAGTCGCTGGTCACCGTCTCCTGCCTGGACAGGCGGTTGGTGGTGCGGAAGGCGAGGCTGTAGGGCTCCAGGCCGCAGCACAGTTCGGTGATGCTGGGATCCCAGGGCTGGCTCCAGTCGATGCTGTCCCAGTCGATGTTCACCCAGTCGATTTCCTGCCGCGCGCGCGTCGCATAGCCGGACTGGAACACCCCGTTGGCGTCGTAACTGAACCGGGTGCCGGGCGCCGGCAGGATGTCGTTGTCGCGCCAGGCACCGTCGGCGCCCTGCAGCTGGTCGCCGAAGGTCATGGAGTGCTCGCGCCACTGCATGTTGTACTTCGAGCGCAGGAACTGGGTGTAGACCTCGGTGTTGTCGTTGGGACGCCACTGCATGGCGAGCGCGAGGCCCTCGCGCTTGCGCTCGAAGTCCAGGGTGCGCCAGTTGACGCCGCCCGGGATATAGACCCAGTCGAAGTTCGTGCCCTCCAGCAGCGCCGCGTCGTTGCGGCGCTGGAAGGCTTCGACCTGGATGCCGTCCGAGCGGGTGGCCAGTTCCGAGTACGAGAGGTTGGCCAGGAAGCCGAACTCGCCGCCGTTGGCGGTCTGCCAGCGGTCGCTGAACAGGAACGAGGCCGACGGATTCCCGCGCTTGGCGAAGTCGCCGTAGTTGTAGTCGACGCTGGCGGCGACCTTGCGGCCGGCCTCGTCGAACGGCATGCGCGTGCGCAGGTTGACCGTGCCGCCCAGGCCGCCCTCGATGATGTCGGCCGAGGGATTCTTGTACACGTCCACGCCGGCCATCAGCTCGGAGGGCACTTCCTCGAAGCTCAGCCCGCGGCCGCCGTTGGCACTGAAGACGTCGCGGCCGTTGAGCTCGCCGCGCACCTGGGTCAGGCCGCGGATCATCACGCCGCTGCCCTCGGCCGAGAAGTGGTCGGGATCGTCGCGCGCCAGGAAGTTGGTGACGGTCACGCCGCTGACGCGCTTGAGCGTCTCGGTGACGCTGCGGTCCGGCAGCGCGCCGATGTCCTGCGCCGTTACCGAATCGACGATCTGGTCGGCGTCGCGCTTGATCTCCTGCGCGCGCATCAGGCTGCCGCGGATGCCCCGGACCTCGACGGTCTGGAAATCCTGCGCCTCGGCGGCGCTCTCCGCCGTGTTGGCGGCCTCGGACTGCGCGCCTTCCTGAGCGTGGAGCGCCCCCGCCGGCAGCGCCAGCGCGATGCCCAGGGCGAGAGTGGAACGGACTAGACGGACAGGCAGGCGCGTGCTGGCGGCCGTTGCGGCGCGTGGGTGCTTCGACATCACTGTTCCCTCCCCAGGACACTGACGGATCGAATGTTCTCGAGTTGTGTGCCGGCAGCGCCGGCGGCCGGGAAGACCAGCGCTGTCATTTCGCCCCTGCAACTGGGCGAAATGCGGCTTGTGTCACTGGAAGCTCCCCGGACGCACCTTATGCACGCCCGGTCACGGATTGCCAATAAGGAAATTGGAGCCCAAATATTCCGTTATGGAATAGAACGGTCCTGCTGCAGGCCGGCCCCTGGGTAGAGCCGCCGCGCAGTGGCCCGCAAGGCCTCCAGCACCCGTTCGGCAGCAGGCGACAGCAGGTGCCCACGGCGGCGGATGATCCCGAACGACTCCATCCCCACCCCCAGTTCCAGCGGCAGCACCGACAACTGCTGGGCCTGCACGTAGGGCGCGACGGATTCCACCGGCAGCGCTGTCAGCAGGTCGCTGACCCGGAGCAGGTTGATCATCACCGGCAGCGAGGAGGTCTCGATCGTGTTGTGCGCGCCCAGCAGGCCGTGCTCCAGGAACATGGTCTCCAGCCGCGAGCGCAGCACACTGTCGGGAGGCGGCAGGATCCAGCCGTAGGGCGCCAGTTCCCCGTGCCGGACCCGGGCGCGGCCGTCCAGCGGGTGGCCGCTGCGGACGATCACCGAGTGCGGTTCCTCGGCCAGGGGTTCGAACTCCAGGTCCACCCCGCCCTGCGGGTCCATGATCCGGCCGATCACCAGGTCCAGCTGGCCGTCGAGCAGCTTGGCCACCAGCGGCCGGCTGTAGTCCATCTCGATCCGCACCAGGATGTCCGGGTGTTCGCGCTTGACCTCGGCCACCGCCTGCGGCACCAGGTTGGTGCCGGGATTGACCACCGTCCCGATCGAGGCCTGGCCCATGCGGCCGTCGCGCAGCGCCGCGATCTCCTCCTGGGCGCGGCCGATTTCCAGCAGCGCGGTGCGGGCGCGGCGGATCAGCACCTGCCCGTACCAGGTCGGTTCGACCCCGCGGGCGTGGCGGTCGAACAGCGACACCCCGAGCAACCCTTCCATCTCGGCCAGCAGCTTGGAGGCCGCCGGCTGGGTCATGCGCGCGGCCTCGGCGGCGCGCAGCACCGAGCCCTGTTCCTCCAGATGCATCAGCAGCAGCAGGTGCCGCGTCTTCAGCCGCGACGGATTGAACCAGTGCGTGGCGGCGGTCGGCTTGCCCATTTCCCCTCCCAGAGAACTATTCAGGCTGGGAATAGATTACGGCGAAAATTTCATTTGCCCAACATAACTGGCCGGGCGAGGCTAGCGCCGCTCGATTCGCCCGAAATCCGCGGTCCACCGTGCGATGGCGGGCATCAACGGCCCGGGAGGCCCAAGGCATGCTCCAGTACACGGGGGTGCGCATGAACGCGCGCCCGGCGGACGCGACCGCCCGCCATCGCCGCCAGGCCGGCCGGCACAGGACCGCCGCCCTGCCGCCCGCCGCCCGATGACGAGACTGGCCATGAACGACACCGCCACCCACGGGGGCCGCCTGCCCCAGGTCCCGTTCCGCCTGCCGCTGATCGCGATCCTGCGCGGCATCACCCCGGCCGAGACCGGCGAACACCTCGACGCGCTGGTCGAGGAAGGCTACGACGCGATCGAGATCCCGCTGAACTCGCCGGACTGGGCCCAGAGCATTGCGACCGCCGTGCGCGAGCACGGCGGCCACGCCTGGATCGGCGGCGGCACCGTGCTGCGCCCGGCCGAGGTCGACACCCTGCAGCACCTGGGCGCGCGCTTCGTCGTCACCCCCAACGTCAATCCCGCGCTGATCCGCCATGCGGTGGCGGCCGGCATGCAGGTGGTCGCCGGTTTTGCCACCGCCAGCGAGGCCTTCGCCGCGCTCGACGCCGGCGCGCACATGCTCAAGCTGTTCCCGGCCTCGACCTACGGCCCCGGCCACGTGCGCGCGCTGCGCGCGGTGCTGCCGACGGTGCCCCTGTTCGTGGTCGGCGGCGTCACCCCGCACACCCTCGGCGACTTCCTCGCCGCCGGCAGCAGCGGCGCCGGCATCGGCGGCGAGCTCTACCGGCCCGGCCAGCCGGCCGAACGCACGCGCACCCACGCGCGCGAATTCCGCCTGGCCCACTCCGGCCATCTCCGATGAAAGCCCGCCGATGAAGATCAGCCGCCTCACCACCTACCACGCCGCGCCGCGCTGGCTGTTCCTCAAGGTCGACACCGACGAGGGCGTCGCCGGCTGGGGCGAGCCGGTGGTCGAGGGCCGCGCCCGCACGGTCGAGGCGGCGGTGCACGAACTCGGCGACTACCTGGTCGGCAAGGATCCGGCGCGGATCAACGACCTGTGGCAGACCCTGTACCGCGGCGGCTTCTACCGCGGCGGACCGGTGCTGATGAGCGCCATCGCCGGGATCGACCAGGCGCTGTGGGACATCAAGGGCAAGGCGCTGGGCGTGCCGGTGTACCAGCTGCTCGGCGGCCTGGTCCGCGAGCAGATGAAGACCTACCGCTGGGTCGGCGGCGACCGCCCGGCCGAGCTGGTCGAGCAGATCCGCGGCTACCGCGCGCTCGGCTTCGACACCTTCAAGTTCAACGGCACCGAGGAACTGCGCCTGGTCGACAGCCCGCGCGCGGTCGACGCGGCGCTGACCCGGGTCGCCGCGGTGCGCGAGGCGTTCGGCGACGCGATCGACTTCGGAGTCGACTTCCATGGCCGCGTCGGCGCGCCGATGGCGCGCGTGCTGCTGCGCGAACTGGAACCGTACCGGCCGCTGTTCGTCGAGGAGCCGGTGCTGCCGGAACAGGCCGAACACTACCCGCGCCTGGCCGCGGCCAGCGCGATCCCGCTGGCGGCCGGCGAGCGCATGTATTCGCGCTTCGAGTTCAAGCGCGTGCTGGAGGCCGGCGGGCTGTCGATCCTGCAGCCGGACCTGTCGCATGCCGGCGGCATCAGCGAATGCGTGAAGATCGCGGCGATGGCCGAAGCCTACGACGTGGCACTCGCACCGCACTGCCCGCTCGGCCCGGTGGCGCTGGCCGCGTGCCTGCACGTGGACTTCGTCGCGCACAACGCGATGCTGCAGGAGCAGAGCATCGGCATCCACTACAACCAGGGCGCCGACCTGCTCGACTACGTCCTCAACCGGGACGACTTCTCGTGCGAGGACGGCCACATCCGCGCCCTGCCGCGCCCCGGGCTGGGCGTGGAGATCGACGAGGAGCGCCTGCGCCGGGCCCACGCCGACCCGCCCGACTGGCGCAACCCGGTCTGGCGCCATGCGGACGGCAGCGTCGCCGAATGGTAGAACGGCGATGATGGACATCGCCGGATCGACGCCCGCCCGCCTGACCGTCGCCTCGCACTGCGCGCACGGCGAAGGCGTGCTGTGGTGCGAGCGCCGCCAGGCGCTGCTGTGGGTCGACATCGACGGTTCGCGGCTGTGGCTGCACGTGCCCACGGACGGCGCCACGCGCAGCTGGGCCCTGCCCGACCGTCCCGGCTGCATCGGCCTGGCCGGCTCCGGCGAACTGCTGCTGGTGCTGGCCAAGGCGCTATACCGGGCCAATTTGGACGCGGCGGCGGCCGGCGACGCGCCCCTGGCACTGGTGCACCTGGCCGACGTGGAGCCGCACGAGGGGCGCACCCGCAGCAACGACGGCCGCGCCGACCGCCATGGCAACTTCGTGTTCGGCACGATGGACGAGTCCGAGGACAAGTCGGCGATCGGCGCGTTCTACCAGTACTCGGCCCGGCACGGCCTGCGCATGCTCGACCTGCCGCGCGCGGCCATCCCCAACTCGATCTGCTTCTCGCCCGACGGACGCACGCTGTACTGGTGCGATTCCCTGCAGCCGAGGATCCTGTGCTGCGACTACGAGCCGGGGGCGGCGCGGGTCGGTGCGTCGCGCGAGTTCGCCCGCGTCGACCTGCCCGGCGCGGCGGCGGACGGTTCCACCATCGACACGGAAGGTTGCCTGTGGAACGCGCAGTGGGGCGGATCGCGCGTGGTCCGCTACCGCCCGGACGGCGGCGTCGACCGGATCGTGCCGGTGCCGGTGCCGCAACCGTCGTGCTGCGCCATCGGCGGCGCCGGCCTGGACACGCTGTTCGTGATCACTTCGCCGCAAGGGATGGACGCGGCGTCGCGGGCGCAGGCGCCCGAATCGGGCAGCCTGTTCGAGGCACCGCTCGGCCGCGCCCTGGGCCTGCCCGAAGCGCGGGTGGTACTGCCGTGATCGCGGTCGACTGGGGCGGCAGCCGCCTGCGCGCCTACTGGCTGGATGCCGACGGCGCCGTGCTCGAGCGGCGCCGCAGCGACGAGGGCGCACTGGCCTGCCACGGCCGCTTCGGCAAGGTGCTCGGCGCACTGATCGCCGGCTGGGACGATCCGCTGGTGGTGATGGCCGGCATGGTCGGCGCGCGCGGCGGCTGGATCGAGGTGCCCTACGTGCGCTGCCCGGCCGACGCCCCCGCGCTGGCCGCCGGCATGCTGCGCCTGGACGCCTCGCGCGAAGCGTCGGGACTGGTCCGGCGCCAGTTGTGGTGCGTGCCCGGGATGGCCGACCACACCACGCCGGTCGGCGACGTGATGCGCGGCGAGGAAACCCAGATCGTCGGATTGCCGGATACCCTCGGCCGCGGCACGCACACCGTGTGCCTGCCCGGCACGCACAGCAAGTGGGTGCGGGTGCGGGACGGCGCCATCGTCCACATCTCCACCGCCCTGACCGGCGAGCTGTACGGGCTGCTGCGCGCGCACAGCATCCTCGGCCGCAGCATCCCCGACGGCGAGCCGGGACTGGATACCGAGGCCTTCGATGCCGGCCTGGAATGCAGCCGCGACCCGGCCAGCGGCCTGCTCCACGACCTGTTCGGCGTGCGCACTGCCTCGCTGTTCGGCCATTTCCCGCCGCCGGCGCTGGCCTCCTACCTCTCCGGCGTGCTGATCGGGCACGAATTACAGGCCGCGCTCGCCGGCTTGCCGGCGCCGGTGCACCTGGTCGGAAACGAAGCATTGGTCGAACGCTACGCGCATGCGCTGCAGGCGCGCGGCATCGCCGTCCACCGCCATCCCGAAGAACTGGCGGCGGCGGGCATGCATCGCCTGGCCAGAGCCCGCGGCCTGGCGTGACACGCACGCGGGGCGACGGCGGGCGGCCGCTGGACTAGAATGTCGCGCCCGTTCTTTCCGCTTCACGGCCGTCCGCCATGCCCTTCGTCGTCACCGAAAACTGCATCAAGTGCAAGTACACCGACTGCGTGGAGGTGTGCCCGGTCGACTGCTTCCACGAGGGCCCCAACTTCCTGGTGATCGACCCGGACGAGTGCATCGACTGCACCCTGTGCGAACCGGAATGCCCGGCCAACGCGATCTACCCGGAGGACGACGTCCCCGCCGGGCAGGAGGGCTTCGTCACCCTCAACGCCGAGCTGTCCAAGGCCTGGCCGGTGATCACCGTGCGCCAGGAACCGCTGGCGGACGCAGCCGAGTGGGACGGCAAGCCGGGCAAGCTGCCACTGCTCGAGCGCTGAGCCGCGGCGCCAAAAAGGGGTCAGGTTCATTTTCCCCGGAAAATGAACCTGACCCCTTTTTGGCGGGCTTTTTGGTCTTGAAGAAAAAGGCGCCCGTAGGCGCCTTCTCCGTCGTGGTCCGCCGGCCTCAGCCCCTGGCCAACGCGGCCTGCAGCGCGGCGATCAGCTGCCGCGGCGCCTCGGCGGTGGCCGGCACGCCGCGCGGATCGACCGCCGACACGTACACGCCGTTCTCGACCGCGACCACGCGCACCAGGAAATCGAGGCCCTGGTAGTTGACATCGTAGGTACCCAGCAGCTGCGCGCGGCTGGCGATCGTCACGCCCTCGATGCCTTCCAGCGCGGTGCCGATCTGGGCGAACACCGTGTCCCGGTTGCCCGCTACGGTGAAGCCGCTCGGCGACGCCGCCGGCGCGGCGCCCGGTGCCGACGCGCGCTGCCCGCCGGCCGGCGGCAGCGCCATCGCGCCGGAGGCGTCGGGCAGGGTCAGGTCGGGCGGCACCTCCAGCGGGCGCTGCTCGACCGCGAGCGCGTAGTCGCCCTTGGGGCCCTTGCGGAACCAGGAACAGCCGCCGAGCGTCGCGACCACGGTGGAGGCCAGCAGCACGGCCGCGGCGGCACGGGCAAGGCGGGAAGTCTGGGACATCGATGCTCTCCGGGAGTGTCTGGATCAGGCCGCGAGCGATTCGCGGCCACTGTGTGCTTCAAGTTCGCGGGCCAGCGCCGCGACGCGCCGGGCCTCGGCCTGGTGCCGCGCCGAAAGCGGCAGCAGCGGCAGGCGCAGGCCCTGGCCGTAGCCGAGCAGCCGCAGCAGCGCCTTGACCGGGATCGGGTTGGGTTCGACGCCGCAGAACCCGTGCAGCGGCGCCAGCCGCGCGTCCCACTCGCCGGCCGCGGCGGCATCGCCGCCACGGGCCAGGTCGCACAGGCGCCGGTAGGCGGCCGGAGCGGCATTGGAAGCGACCGAGACCAGGCCGTCGGCGCCGGCCAGCAGCGAACGCCCGGCCGAACCGTCGTCGCCTCCGAGGACGCTGAAGCCCGGACCACACAGCGCCACCAGCGCGGCCACGCGCGCCGGATCGGCCACCGCTTCCTTGATCCCGACGATGCGCTCGTGCGCGGCCAGCTCGGCCACCGTCTCCGGCAGCAGGTCGCCGCCGGTGCGGCCGGGCACGTTGTACAGGACCACCGGCAGCCCGCCCTGCTCGGCCACGGCGCGGTAGTGCGCCAGCAGCCCGGCCTGGGTCGGGCGCACGTAGGGCGGCGTCACCACCAGCGCCGCATCGGCGCCGCCAGCGGCCGCGCGACGGGTCTGGGCGATGGTGCGCGCGGTGCCGGACAGGCCGGTACCGGCCAGCACCGGCACCCGGCCGGCGACGGTCTCCACCGCGATGCGCAGCAGGGTGTCGAATTCGGCGTCCTCGAGCATCGACGCCTCGCCGGTGGAACCGGCGACGACAATGCCTTCCACGCCGCTGGCGAGCTGCCATTCCAGCAGCCTGCGCCAGGCGTCGAGGTCCAGTGCGCCGGCTTCGTCGAACGGAGTCGCAAGCGCGGTGATCAGGCCGGTGGGATGCAAAGCGTCTGGCTCTGGATTCTGCGGCTCGCGCTTGGCGCAGGCCGGTTTTCAGGGAGGCCCGATCATACTTGCGGCGCGAAAGCACGGGCAAGTATGCTGGCTGCGCGGCGCGGCCCCGGACGGCCCGCCATTCAGCCTACGCAAGACCTGCCGGAAGCCGACTTGACCGACACCCCGCCCCGGCCTTCGCCGAACGAAAACCACCTCCTGATCAACGCCTATACGACGCATCCGGAGTCGCCGCTGCTCGCGGTGACGCGCCGCATCGCCGACAGCGGCTGCAATCTGGTGGACGCGCGGCTGGCCACGGTGGGCCGCGACGTGTCGATGACCGCGCTGGCCACCGGCTCCTGGGACGCGGTGGCCAAGCTCGAGGCGATGCTCGGCCGGCTCGACCGCGAGGAAGGCCTGAAGCTCAACTGGTACCGCACCGGCGCCAAGCAGAGCCAGTCCAACCTGCTGCCGTACATCGTCGAGGTGGTGGCCGCCGACAAGCCGGGCATCCTGTTCCAGCTGGCCGACTTCTTCGATCGCCAGGGCATCACCATCGAGAACCTGCAGAGCACCCGCTACCGGGCGATGCAGACCGGCGCGGAAATGTTCTCGGCACAGGTGACCATCGGCGTGCCCTCGAACATGCACATCGCCGCGCTGCGCGACGACTTCCTCGAGTTCTGCGACCACCTGAACCTCGACGCGATCATGGATCCGATGAAGTTCTGAGCAGGAGCGCGATTCCGGCAAGATGAAACAGCCCAAGCTCGACCGCTCCACCCTGAAACTGCCGCTGGCGCTGTCCGGCGACCGCACCGCCACCCTCGCCGACTTCGCCGGCCGCTGGCTGGTCCTGTACTTCTATCCCAAGGACAGCACGCCCGGCTGCACCACCGAGGGCCTGGACTTCAACGCGCTGCTGCCGGCGTTCCGCAAGCTCGGCGCCGAAGTGCTGGGCGTCTCGCGCGACTCGCTGAAGTCGCACGACAACTTCTGCGCCAAGCAGGGCTTCGCATTCCCGCTGGTCAGCGACGCCGACGAGGCGCTGTGCCGTGCCTTCGACGTGATCCACGAGAAGAACATGTACGGCCGCAAGGTGCTGGGCGTGGTCCGCAGCACCTTCCTGGTCTCGCCCGATGCGCGCGTCGCGCGCGAATGGCGCGGGGTCAAGGTCTCCGGCCACGCCCAGGCCGTGCTCGACGCGCTTAAGGCCGAAACCGCACAGTGACCGCCATTCCCGCCACCCCGCGCCGTCGCCCTGCCCCGCAGGCCGCGACGGCTCGCCCCTGTCCGGCGCCCGCGCGTTCCGCGCGCGCGGCGCCCTGCTGCAGCCCTCCCACCAGGAAGCCACGATGACCCGAGGCAAGCGCATCTACGTGCTGGATACCAACGTGCTGATGCACGATCCGACCGCGCTGTTCAAGTTCGAGGAGCACGACATCTACCTGCCGATGCAGGTCATCGAGGAACTGGACAACGCCAAGAAGGGCACTTCCGAGGCCAGCCGCAACGCGCGCCAGGTCAGCCGTTTCCTAAACGAGCTGGTCGAGGCCGCCGGCCTTGAGCGCCTGGCCGACGGCATCCCGCTGGCGCAGCCGAAGGGCGTGCAGCTGCGCGGCCGCCAGAGCGCGGGCCTGCTGCACTTCCAGACCAGCCACTTCGATGCCGGCAAGAGCTTCGGCGCGGTCATTCCCGACAACGCCATCCTCGGCGCGATCCTGGCGCTGAAGGAACAGACCCCGGCCGAGATCCCGGTCGTGTTCGTGTCCAAGGACATCAACCTGCGGATCAAGGCGGCCATCGCCGGGATCGTGTCGGAGGACTACGAGAACGACCGCGCACTGGACGACTTCAGCCTGCTCTACACCGGCGCCACCGAACTGCCCGAGGACTTCTGGGATCGCCACGAGCAGGACCTGCGCTCGTGGTCGGACAAAGGCCGCACCAGCTACGAGGTGAGCGCGCGCGAGGACGAGGACTGGCATCCCAACCAGTACCTGTACCTGCCCGGCGAGGACGAGGTCGAACTGCGCGTGGCCAAGGTCGAGGGCGGCAAGGCCACGCTTACCCTGGTCGACGACTTCCGCAGCGGCCAGCACGCGGTGTGGGGGATCAGCGCGCGCAACCGCGAGCAGAACTTCGCGCTCAACGCGCTGATGGACCCGGACATCGACTTCGTCACCCTGCTCGGCACCGCCGGCACCGGCAAGACCCTGCTGGCGCTGGCCGCCGGCCTGGCCCAGACCATGGACCAGCAGCGCTACCGCGAGATCATCATGACCCGCGCCACGGTCAGCGTCGGCGAGGACATCGGCTTCCTGCCCGGCACCGAGGAGGAGAAGATGACCCCGTGGATGGGCGCGCTGACCGACAACCTGGAAGTGCTGACCCACAACCAGGACGGCGGCGCCTGGGGCCGCGCGGCCACCAACGACCTGCTCGCCTCGCGGATCAAGATCCGCTCGATGAACTTCATGCGCGGCCGCACCTTCCTCTCGCGCTACCTGATCCTGGACGAGGCGCAGAACCTCACCCCCAAGCAGATGAAGACCCTGATCACCCGCGCCGGCCCCGGCACCAAGATCGTGTGCCTGGGCAACGTCGAGCAGATCGACACCCCGTACCTGACCGAAACCACCTCGGGCCTGACCTACGCGGTGGACCGCTTCAAGAACTGGCCGCACAGCGCGCACATCACCCTGCGCCGCGGCGAGCGCTCGCGCCTGGCCGACTTCGCCTCCGAAGTGCTGTAGCCGGGGCGGAGCGCGCAGGCCGGCATGGGCATCCAGCTGCCACGCTGGGTCTGGGTGGGTGCGGTCACGCTGGCGTGCATCGCCGGCATGGTCAACGTGATCGGCTACCTGGGCTTCGAGCACCAGGCGATCAGCCACCTCACCGGCACCACCAGCCTGCTCGGCGCGGCGCTGGCCGCGGGCGACTGGCGCGCGGCCGGACACCTGTGGGGCGTGCTGATCGCGTTCTGCCTGGGCGCCACGATCAGCGGCCTGGTGATCCAGGACAGCACCCTGCGGCTGGGTCGCCGCTACGGCGTGGTGCTGGCGCTGGAATCGCTGCTGCTGGCCGCGGCAGTGCCACTGTTCGTGCGCGAGCAGGTGCTGGGCGCATGGCTGGCGGCGATGGCCTGCGGCCTGCAGAACGCGATGGTCACCGCCTACAGCGGCGCGGTGGTGCGCACCACGCACCTGAGCGGCATGTTCACCGACCTGGGCATCGGCCTGGGCCACCTGATCCGCGGCATGCCGTTGCCGGTACGCCGACTTACCCTCAGCGGCCTGATCATCAGCGGCTTCCTCGGCGGCGGCATCCTCGGTGCCTGGCTGTTCCGGAGCCTGCACTACCACGCCCTGCTCATCCCGTCCGCGCTGACCGGCCTGACCGGGATCGGCTATGCCGGCTACCGGCAGTGGGCGTTGCTGCGGCAGCGCCGCAACGGCGCGCAGTCCATCCACCCGGACTGAGCGGCTTCGCGGCCGCGCAGGCGGACCGGTGCACAATAGCCGCATGAACGCTCCGCGACCCGATGCCAGGCCCATCTCCGTCCTGACCATCGCCGGCTCCGATTCCGGCGGCGGCGCCGGCATCCAGGCCGACCTCAAGACCTTCGCCGCGCACGGCGTGCACGGGCTGTCGGCGCTGGCCGCGCTGACCGCGCAGCACACCCGCGGCGTCACCGCGGTGCACGTGCCGCCGACGGACTTCCTCGAGGCGCAGATCGACGCCTGCTTCGACGATTTCCGCATCGGCGCGGTCAAGCTGGGCATGCTCGCCAGCGCCGAAGTGATCGATGCCGTGGCACGCGCGCTGGAACGCCACCGGCCCACGCACGTGGTCGTCGATCCGGTGATGGTCGCCACCAGCGGCGCGCGCCTGCTGCAGGAAGACGCGCTGGACGCGCTGCGCACGCGGCTGCTGCCGCTGGCCACGGTGGTCACACCGAACCTGCCGGAAGCCGAGCTGCTGCTGGGCTGGAAGATCGGCGACCTGGCCGCCATGTCCGCCGCCGCCTCGGCGCTGCGGGCACTGGGCGCACCGGCGGTACTGCTCAAGGGCGGCCACCTCGCCGGTCCGGGCGAAGTGGTCGACATCCTGGCCGACGCCGAGGGCGAGCAGCGCACCGCGCACCCGCGCCTGCGCCTGGACGCGCACGGCACCGGCTGCACCCTGGCCTCGGCGGTGGCCGCCAACCTCGCCCGCGGGCTGCCGCTGCGCGAGGCCTGCGCGGCGGCGGTGGACTACGTGCACGCGGCGCTGCGCGGCGGCTATCGGCCCGGTCGCAGCGAGGTGCTGGTGCTCGACCATTTCGCGGCGATGCCCGGCCGATGAGCGCCGCCATCGACGAGGCGACGGCCATCGCCGCCGACGGGCACCGCTGGACGCTGCAGGCGCAGGTCCCCGACCGGCCGCGCGCGCGCCTGCTCTGGCTGCCCGCGCTGGGCGTGGCCGCGCGCCACTATCTGCCCTTGGCCGCTGCGCTGGCCGCGCACGGCATCGCCACCCATCTGCACGAGTGGCGCGGCAACGGCAGCAGTTCGCTGCGTCCCTCGGCCACGCACGACTGGGGCTACCGCGAACTGCTCACGCTGGACCTGCCGGCCAGCATCGCCGCCCTGCCCGCCGACGGCGCGCCGCTGCTGCTCGGCGGGCACAGCCTCGGCGGCCAGCTGGCCTGTTGCTTCGCCGGTCAGCATCCGGACGCCATCGCCGGCCTGCGGCTGGTGGCCACCGGCACGCCGTACTGGCGCAGCTTCCCCACGCCGCGAAGTTGGCTGCTGCCTCCGGTGTACCGCTTCCTGCCGTGGCTGGCGCGGCGACGGGGCGTGCTTCACGGGCGCCGGCTCGGCTTCGGCGGCACTGAAGCGCGCGGACTGATCGCGGACTGGGCGCGGGTCGGCCTCACCAACCGCTATGCGGCGGCCGGCCTGGAACGCGACCTGGAGGCCGGCATGGCACGCGTGCGTGCCCCAGCCTGCGGCGTGGTGCTGGCCGCGGACTGGCTGGCGCCGCACTCGTCGTTGCAGGCACTGTTGGACAAGCTGCCGCAGGCGCCGTCGCGGATCGTGCGGCTGGATGCCGCCGACCTGCAGGCGCCGGCCGACCATTTCGGCTGGATGAAGCAGCCGGCCGCGGTGGCCGCGGCACTGGCGGATGGATCCGTCCGCCAAGGAAGCACCGGTACCGATTGACGGCCGCCGGCAGCTCACGCATAATTCCGCGCCTTGAAACGCGCCCGTAGCTCAGCTGGATAGAGTACCTGGCTACGAACCAGGCGGTCGGGAGTTCGAATCTCTCCGGGCGCGCCATTTCAGAGGGCCGGCGACATGATCGCCGGCCCTTTTTTTTTGGTTCTTCTCCCTACTCCCGGGAATGCCGTCCGGCCCCCGGGCCAGTAGCATTGTCGCGAAGCAAGGGGTTGGCTTCAGTACGGGACACCGCTAGGCCTCGAGCGAAAGCGCCAGAGCAAGAGCGTCGGGGCAAAGGCGCCGAGCAAAAGCACTGAAGCGAAAGCGCTCGCGCTTCGGCCGGGGGCCGCCGTCCTCGGGCAACGTTGCGGTCGTAGCTTCGATCAGAAGAGCAACGACAAAGGCGAAAGCCACCCTCCCCAACCCTCCCCTTCACCTGCGGCGAAAGGGGGGCAAGGCCTGCGACGGCGCTGCCTTCTGTAGGAGCACAGCTTGCTGGCGACGTGGGCGTCGGAACCACAAGGGCGTCGCTTGTGCCGAAGGCGTCGGGTCGCCGGCTGAACCCGGCTCCTACAACAGCCACGGCGCGGCCGCTCTTGTGTAGGAGCTGACTTCAGTCGGCGACACGGGCGTCGGGATCACGAGGGTGTCGCCTGTGCCGACGGCGCCGGGTCGCGGGCAAGCCCGGCTCCTGCAGAACAGCGCGGCGGCGGCTGTTGCTTCTGGACGCCGGAACGGAGCCACGCCCCCGACGTTCCCGAAGACGTGGCAGTGCGGGTGTGTTGCGGCAGCGGCCAGGGATGGCCGCGTCGGCGAGTCGGCACACGGATGTGCCGTCGAGACGACCGCAACATACCCGCACTGCCGCGGCTCAGCCCGAAGCCGGCCAACCCCGGCGCTCTTGCCGCTGCCATCGCGCAACACGGCGACGACCTTCTGTGCAGGCGCGATGGCGATCGCATCCGGATGCGCGGTGGAACCCG
Organism: Pseudoxanthomonas suwonensis; assembly: GCF_000972865.1. Lineage (NCBI taxonomy): Bacteria > Pseudomonadati > Pseudomonadota > Gammaproteobacteria > Lysobacterales > Lysobacteraceae > Pseudoxanthomonas > Pseudoxanthomonas suwonensis. The sequence goes on along the minus strand of NZ_CP011144.1, from coordinate 3,197,910 downwards.
TCAGGGCTCTCCCATCCATTTCGCCGGCTGTAAAAAAACCCCCTGACGGGGGTTTTTCGCAACTGGCGGAGTGAGAGGGATTCGAACCCTCGATAGAGCTTTTGACCCTATACTCCCTTAGCAGGGGAGCCCCTTCGGCCTCTCGGGCATCACTCCGTTGGACCCACGCGTCGCCTGGGCGCTCGCGGGCCGCGAAAGGATACCGTCTGGGCCGTTTCGCGGCAAACGTTTTCCCCGCTATTCGGCCGGATCGGCCTCGCCACCGCCGGTTCCGGGCGCCTCGCCGCGCTGGATCCGCTGGTAGATCTCCTCGCGATGCACGGCCACATCCTTGGGTGCGGTGATGCCGATGCGCACCTGGTTGCCCTTGACCCCGAGGACGGTGACGGTGATCGAATCGCCGATCATCAGGGTTTCGCCTACGCGGCGGGTCAGAATCAGCATTGTCTTTCTCCATGGCGCCGGCGCGCCTTCGCCGGCTGCGCAGGCCTGGTGAAGGCCTTGCGCTCCCACCCAGCAGCGTACGGTGTGAACTGAAGGATCGTACTGCCCCCGCCAGCAGGCGGGCAAGGGCCGTTGGGACAAGGGTTCCGGGGCCGTGGTTATGGTGGCCTGGTCACTGCAGCCGCTGGCTGACCCAGGCGGGGACCTCGTCGAGGGCAAGGGCAAGGGCGGGCCCGTCCTCGCCACCACCCTGGGCGAGGTCCGGGCGACCGCCGCCCTTGCCTCCGATACGACTGGCCACGTGGGCCAGAAGTTCGCCCGCCTTGATCCGTCCCGTTGCGCTGCCGTTCACGCCTGCAACCAGGGCGGCCTTGCCATCCTGGGCACCGGCCAGGACGATCACCGCGTCGCCCAGCTGCTGCTTGAGCCGGTCCACCGCCTCGCGCAGGCCCTTGGCGTCCACCCCTACCAGGCGCGCGGCCAGCACGCGGATGCCCTCGATCTCGACCGCCGCGGCGGCCAGGTCGGCGGCGGCGCTGCTGGCGGCCTTGGCCTTGAACGACTCGACCTCGCGCTCCAGGCGGCGGATGCGCTCGGCCAGCGCGCGCGCCTTGTCGGCGACGTCGCCACGGTTGCCGCCGAGCGCCGATGCGGCCTCGTCCAGGCTGCGTTCCTCGGCGGCGATGTAGTCCAGCGCGCCCTGCCCGGTCAGCGCCTCGATCCGGCGCACACCGGCCGAGACGCCGCCCTCGGCGGTGATCTTGAACACGCCGATGTCGCCGGTGCGGCCGACGTGGGTGCCGCCGCACAGCTCGGTGGAGGAATCGCCCATGCGCAGCACGCGCACGCGCTCGCCGTACTTCTCGCCGAACAGCGCCATCGCGCCGAAGTCCAGCGCTTCCTGCATGCCCATCTGGTGCACTTCGGCTTCGTGGTTGGCGCGCACCTCGGCGTTGACCCGGCGCTCGATCTCGGCCAGTTCGGTCGCGCTCATCGGCTGGAAGTGCGAGAAGTCGAAGCGCAGGCGGTCCGGCGCGACCAGCGAGCCCTTCTGCTGCACGTGGGTGCCCAGCACCTCGCGCAGCGCGGCGTGTAGCAGATGGGTGGCCGAATGGTTGAGCACGGTGGCGGCACGGCGCTGGCCGTCGACCAACGCCGACAGGCGGTCGCCCACCGCGATCCGGCCCTGCCCGACGCGGCCGACGTGGCCGTGGAACTGGCCGGCGAACTTCTGCGTGTCGGCCACGGCGAAGCGCGTCTCGGCCTCGGCCAGCACGCCGGTGTCGCCGACCTGGCCACCGGATTCGGCGTAGAACGGGGTGCGGTCGAGGAACACGATGCCCTCTTCGCCCGCTTCCAGCGCGCCGGCCGGGCGGCCCTCGCGCAGGATCGCCACCACCTGCAGGCCGTCGGCCTCCAGGCGGTCGTAGCCGAGGAAGCCGGTCGGCACCAGTTGCGCGACCAGCTCAGCCGGCAGCGAGGTGCCGCCGCCGAACTTGCCGGCCGCGCGCGCGGTCTCGCGCTGCTGCTCCATCGCCGCCTCGAAGCCCTGCATATCCACCGACATGCCGCGCTCGCGCGCCATGTCCGCGGTCAGGTCGACCGGGAAACCATAGGTGTCGTACAGGCGGAACACGTCCGCTCCCGGAATCAGGCCACCGGTGGCGCGCGCGGCGACGTCGTTGAAGATGCGCATGCCCGAATCGAGCGTTTCAGCGAAGCGCTCCTCCTCGGCCTTGAGCGCGCGCTCGACCAGGTCGCGCGCGGCCGGCAGCTCGGGATAGGCCTCGCCCATCAGCCCAGTCAGCGTGCCGACCAGCTGGTGGAAGAACGGCTGGCGCACGCCCAGCATCCAGCCGTGGCGCAGGGCGCGGCGGATGATCCGGCGCAGCACGTAGCCGCGGCCCTCATTGGACGGCAGCACGCCGTCGACGATCAGGAAGGAACTGGCGCGGATGTGGTCGGCAATCACGCGCAGCGACTTGTTCTCCAGGTCGGCGGTGCCGGTCAGTTCGGCCGCGTGGCGGATCAGCGCCTGGAACAGGTCGATCTCGTAGTTGCTGTGCACGTGCTGCAGGATCGCGGCCAGCCGCTCCAGGCCCATGCCGGTGTCCACGCACGGGGCCGGCAGCGGCACCAGGGTGCCGTCGGGCTGCCGGTCGAACTGCATGAACACCAGGTTCCAGATCTCGATGAAGCGGTCGCCGTCCTCGTCCGGCGAGCCGGGCGGGCCACCGGCGATGTGCGCGCCGTGGTCGAAGAAGATCTCGGTGCACGGGCCGCAGGGGCCGGTGTCGGCCATCTGCCAGAAGTTGTCCGAGGCGAACGGCGCGCCCTTGTTGTCGCCGATGCGGATGATGCGCTCTTCCGGCACGCCGACCATGTCGCGCCACAACGCATAGGCTTCGTCGTCGGTGTGGTAGACGGTGACCAGCAGGCGCTCGGCCGGCAGCTTCCACACGCCGGTCAGCAGTTCCCAGGCCCAGGCGATCGCGTCCTTCTTGAAGTAGTCGCCGAACGACCAGTTGCCCAGCATCTCGAAGAAGGTGTGGTGGCGGGCGGTATAGCCGACCGAATCGAGGTCGTTGTGCTTGCCGCCGGCGCGCAGGCAGCGCTGGACGTCGGCCGCGCGCACGTAGCTGCGCTTCTCCGCGCCCAGGAACACGTCCTTGAACTGGACCATGCCCGAGTTGGTGAACAGCAGGGTCGGATCGTTGCCCGGCACCAGCGGGGCCGAGGGGACGATGGTGTGGCCCTTGCCCTGGAAGAATTCGAGGAAGTCGCTGCGGATGCGGGCGGTGGAGTACGGAGTGGAGGTCATCTGGCTTCGGCTGGCGGACAGGGTCCGGGCCGGGAACACGCCAACGCGGCCCGGCGGGACGGGGAATCTCGAGCGCCAAAGGGTAGCAGAGGCCGGGGGTCCGACGCCCGGCGGGGGCTGCCGCCCAGGCCTTTGGCCCGTCTCGAATTGCCGGACTGTTCAGTCGTCCAGGTCCCAGCGGGTCGCGGCGCGGATGCTGTCGCCGTCGAAACCGCGCCGGGCCAGCAGGTCGGCGGCCTTGCGCCGCTGCGCCAGGTCGGTGGGTCCGGCCGGACCGAAGCGGCGGCGGACCAGGTCGCGGGCGATTCCGGTCCAGTCGCCCTCGAAGCCTTCCAGTGCGGCGGCGACGGCTTCGCCGCCCAGGCCATGGGTGCCCAGTTCGGCGCGGATGTAGAGCGGACCATAGCCGGCGCCGGCGCGGCTGCGGACCAGCGATTCGGCGAAGCGGGTGTCGTCCTGCCAGCCTTCGCCGGCCAGGCGTTCGACCGCGGCGGCGGCCTCGCCGGCTTCGACCCCGCGCGCGGCCAGCTTGCGGGTCAACTCCCTGCGCGAATGCTCGCGCCTTACCAGCAGGCCGAGGGCGCGCTGCACGGGAGTGGGTTGTGGACGCCGGCGGCGTCCTGGACCGGGTGGGTCGTCCGTGCCGGAAGCGGCGGCCGCCCCGTCCGGGCGGGCCGGATCGTCCTGGCCGGGGTCGCGGCCGGGAAGGGAGTCTTGGTCGCGGGAATCCTGGGTCATCGGTCCACCGGAAGATGTGCGCCGTCCCTGGCGCCTGCCCTCCTGGCCTTCAAGAACCGCTTCCCGCCGTCACGCCACTGACAGCGCTCCGGCGGGAAGCGGATACCGGTACCGCTTATTCGTCGTCGCCTTCCGCCTCGTTGCGCGAGGCTTCGGCCGGCTGGAACTTCTCGCGCAGCTCGGCTTCGAGCTTGGCCGCCACGGCCGGGTTCTCGCGCAGGTACTGGCGGGCGTTGTCCTTGCCCTGGCCGATGCGATCGCTGCCGTAGCCGTACCAGGCGCCGGACTTCTCGACCAGCTTGGCCTCCACGCCCATGTCGATCAGCTCGCCCTCGCGGCTGATGCCCTCGCCGTACAGGATCTCGGTGATGACCTGCTTGAACGGGGGCGCCAGCTTGTTCTTGACCACCTTGATCTTGGTCTGGTTGCCGATGATCTCGTCGCCCTTCTTGATCGCGCCGATGCGGCGGATGTCCAGGCGCACCGAGGCATAGAACTTCAGGGCGTTGCCGCCGGTGGTGGTCTCCGGGCTCTGGCCCGGCATCATCACGCCGATCTTCATGCGCAGCTGGTTGATGAAGATGACGGTGGTGTTGGACCGCTTGATGTTGCCGGTCAGCTTGCGCAGGGCCTGGCTCATCAGGCGCGCCTGCAGGCCCGGCAGCTGGTCGCCCATCTCGCCCTCGATCTCGGCCTTCGGGGTCAGCGCGGCGACCGAGTCGATCACGACGATGTCGACCGAGCCCGAGCGCACCAGCATATCGGCGATCTCCAGCGCCTGCTCGCCGGTATCCGGCTGCGACAGCAGCAGGTCGTCGACGTTGACGCCCAGCTTGGCCGCGTAGATCGGATCCAGCGCATGCTCGGCGTCGATGAAGGCCGCGGTACCGCCCTGCTTCTGGGACTGGGCGATGGCCTGCAGGGTCAGCGTGGTCTTGCCGGAGGACTCGGGCCCGTAGATTTCGACCACCCGGCCGCGCGGCAGGCCGCCGATGCCCAGCGCGATGTCCAGCATCAGCGAACCGGTCGGGATGATCTCCACCGGCTCGATCACGCGATCGCCCATGCGCATCACCGAGCCCTTGCCGAACTGCTTGTCGATCTGGCTCAGGGCCGCTGCAAGTGCGCGCTTCTTGTTCTCGTCCATCGGGGTGTCCTCGGGGTGTCAGTGGTGTGGTGCGAAGTCTGGGGTGGCCGGGTCGCACAGGCTGCGACCGCGGGCGATGGAATCGAAACTACTCGCGGCGATGCCGGCGGCCCATCGCCGCGCCGCGCGGCTGGCTGTCGGAAAACGCCGCGTTGCCGGCAAGAACACGGGCAGGAAAGCGGTCATCAGCGGTTGGGCCGGACCAGGCCGCAGTACAGGCCCTCGATGGCGAAGTCCTGGTCCGGCAGCACCTCGATCGGCGCGTAGTCCGGGTTGCGCGGCAGCAGGCGGATGCGGTCCTTGCCGATCTTCAGCAGCTTGACCGTGATCTCCTCGTCCACCCGCGCCACCACGATCTGGCCCGAGCGCGCCTCGCGGGTGCGGTGCACGCCGATCAGGTCGCCGTCGAAGATGCCCTCGTCGCGCATGGAGTCGCCCTGCACCTTGAGCAGGTAGTCCGGCGAGGGCGAGAACAGCACCCGGTCCAGCACCACGAAGCTCTCGGCCAGGTCGGCCGGCGCATCGGCGCCGATCGGCGACCCGGCGGCGACCCGGCCCAGCACCGGCAGGCGCAACGCGTCGTCGTTCACGGCCGGCGGCAGGGCCAGCTCGGCCTGCGGCGGCACCGGCGCCACCTTCACCCGGATGCCGCGGGCCCGGCCCGGCAGGCGTTCGATCGCCCCGGCCGCCTCCAGCGCCTCCAGGTGGTACTGCGCGCCGCGCACGCCCTTGAAACCGAAGGCCCGGGCGATCTCGGTCTGGGAGGGGGGCATGCCCTCGGCTTCGATCCGCTCGGCGATCAGGGCCAGGATGGCTTGCTGGGTATCGGTCAGGTCCATGGTTAGTAGTAATACTACTAACAGACGGTCAGCCGCAACCCCCTTCTCAGCGCCGCCCGCTGCGCCAGATCGACACCAGGATCCACAGCCCGGTCAGCGCCGCACCGACGAAGCCGAGCACGCCCAGCGCCAGCAGCCAGCGGCTGGGCACGCCGCCGCCGGCACTGTTCATCACGATCGACGAGCCGATCACCAGCGCGGCGGTGACCACGCCCATGGTCAGCCGGTTGGCGGCGCGGTCGACCTGGTCGCCGAAGGCCTTGAGCGAGGTCACCTCGATCTGCATGTTCAGGCGCCCGCGCCGGGCCGCGCGCAGCAGGCGGCGCAGCTCGCGCGGCAGGTCGCCGGCCAGTTCCAGCGCGTCGATCGCGCCGCGCCGGCCCCGGCGCAGCAGCGCGCGCGGCGACCAGCGGTCCAGCAGCACCTGTTCGAGGAACGGCCGCGCGGCGCTGGCCATGTCGAAATCCGGGTCGAGCTGGCGGCCGAAGCCCTCCAGGGTGAGGAAGGCCTTGATCATCAGCGCCAGGTCCGGCGGCAGGCTCAGGCCGTGCTCGCGCAGGATCGTGGTCACGTCGGTGAGCATCGTGCCCATCCGCAGGTCCTTCAGCGGCACGCCGCGGTACTGGTCGACGAAGGCGCCGATGTCGGCCTGCAACCGCGACTCGTCGGCCTCGCCACCGCCCTCGCCCCACTCCAGCAGCACGTCGGTCACCGCCTCGGCGTCGCGCTCGACCAGGCCGTGCAGCAGTTGCACGATCTGGAAGCGGCGCTGTTCGGATACGCGCCCGACCATGCCGAAGTCGATCACGCCGATGCGCTCGCCCGGCAGGTAGAAGATGTTCCCCGGGTGCGGGTCGGCGTGGAAGAAGCCGTCCTCCAGCACCATCTTCAGCACGATGCCGGCGCCGACCGCGGCCAACCGCTTGCGGTCCATGCCGGCGGCGTCCACCGCGGCCAGGTCCGGCCCCGGGATGCCGACCACGAAGTCCTGCACGTTGAGCCGTTCGCTGGTCCACTGCCAATGCACGCGCGGCACCAGGATCTCGTCGTGGCCGGCGAAGTTGCCGGCGATGCGTTCGGCATTGCGGCACTCGGCGGCGAAGTCCAGTTCGCGCCGCAGCGACAGCGCGAACTGCTGCACCACTTCGCGCGGGCGGTAGCGCTGCAGGTCCGGCGCCTGCGCCTCGACGATCTCGGCCAGCCGCGCCAGCAGGCGCAGGTCGGCCTCGACCGTGTCGCGGATGCCGGGGCGGCGGATCTTCAGCACCACCGCGATGCCGTCGGCCAGCCAGGCGCGGTGGGCCTGGGCCAGCGAGGCGGCGGCCAGCGGCACCGGATCCAGCTGCGCGAACACGGTTTCCGGCTCGGCGCCCAGGTCCTCCACTAGTTGCGGGCGCACGCGCTCGAACGGCAGCGCCGGCACCGCGTTCTGCAGCTTGCCCAGTTCGGCGATCCACTCCGGCGGGAACAGATCCACGCGCGTGGCCAGCACCTGGCCGAGCTTGACGAAGGTCGGGCCCAGGTCTTCCAGCGCGCGGCGCACCCGCTCGGGCGGGGCCATGTTCGCCATCGCCTGCGGGTCCTGCCAGTGCAGCAGGCGCCCGGCGCGCTCCAGCGCGCCGGCCAGGCCGATCCTGCGGACCATGTCGCCGAAGCCGTAGCGGATCAGGACCGAGGCGATCTCCTGCAGCCGGCCGAGGTCGCGGACGGTGCCCAGCGTCTCCCACATCACGCTGCCCTCCGCGGCCGGCGCGCGCCGCCCACGCTCATGCCAGCAGCTCCGCGATCCCGGCCAGCGCCTGGCCGACCGTCTGCCGGCGCACCGCCTCGCGGTCGCCGTCGAAATGGAACGCCTGCGCGCGGGCGTAGCCGCCGCGCCGCTTCCACGCGATCCAGACCGTGCCCACCGGCTTGTCCGCGCTGCCGCCGCCCGGGCCGGCGATGCCGGTCACCGCCACCGCCACGCTGGCACCGGAGTGGACCAGCGCGCCGGAGACCATCTCGATCGCGGTCTCGCGGCTGACCGCGCCGTGCTCCTCCAGGGTCTGCGGATGCACGCCGAGCAGGCCCTGCTTGGCCTCGTAGCTGTAGACCACCAGGCCGCAGTCGAACCAGTCCGAGGAGCCGGCGATGTCGGTCAGGCACTTGGCGATCCAGCCACCTGTGCAGCTCTCGGCGGTGACCAGGTGGTCGCGCGCGGCGCGCAGGCGCCCGCCCAGAGCCTGGGCCTGCTCGTGCAGCTGCGCATCGGTGGGAATGGGCATCGTCCGGGATCGCGTGCGGGGTCGCTGCCCGTTTTAGCCCAAACGCCGGCGCCTGTCTGCCCGCCAAAGGTGCTTGGTCTGGTGGAGGGGAGCGCAACGGCAAAGGCAACGGCAAAGGCAAAGGCAACGGCAACGGCAACGGCAAAGGCAACCGCAAGAGCGCCTGGGGTGGTGGGCTTCGGGCTGAGCCGCGGCAGTGCGGGTGTGTTGCGGTCGGCTCGACGGCACATCCCTGTGCCGACTCGCCGACGCGGCCATCCATGGCCGCTGCCGCAACACACCCGCACTGCCACGTCTTCGGGAACGTGGGGGGCGTGGCTCCGTTCCGGCGTCCAGAAGCAACAGCCGTCGTTGCGTCGCCCGCGCCGTTCTGTAGGAGCCGGGTTTGACCGCGACGCGATGCCGCCGGCACAGGCGACGCCCTCATGGTTCCGACGCCCGTGTCGCCGACTGAAGTCAGCTCCTACACAAGAGCGGCCGCGCCGTGGCGGTTGTAGGAGCCGGGTTCAGCCGGCGACACGACGACCTCGGCACAGGCGACGCCCTCATGGTCCCGACGCCCGGGTCGCCAGCAAGCTGGACTCCTACAGGAAGCCTGGAACCGTCAGATCGCGGTGTTTTTCGCCAAGCCATAGAAGCCACGACCGCAATGCCGCTCGAGGACGTCGTCCTGCCGGGGTATGGCGCAAGTGGCACAGGGAGGTGCCACGGCCCCGAGTTGAGGGCAGGATGCCCGACCGAGGGGTAAGCCATACCCCGGCAGGACGGCGGCCCCCGGCCGAAGCCAGCGCTTCTGCTCCAAGCGGCCGTAGCGATGGCGGCCCATCGAACCGACGCCTTTGGCTTTGCGACCCTGTCACTGACCCAGCATCCGAGCGACCCTCCCCGGAATTGGGAAAGAACCGGAAAAAAACAGGGGGCCGCCGAAGCGACCCCCTGCACCCATCCGTCACTGCCGCGCTCAGTAACGCACGCGGAAGGTCACCCCGTACATCCGCGGCGCGCCGAGGAAGGCGTTGTAGGTGTTGTTCGGATCGTTCGGGATCGAAGTGGGCGCCTGCAACGGCCCGTCGAAGCCCACCTGCACATACTCGGTATCGAACAGGTTGCTGCTCCACAGCTCCACCATCCAGCGCTGGTCACGCGCGCCGAAACCGATCCGGGCGTTGGCCACGGTGAAGGCGTCCTGCATCTTCTCCGGGTCCAGGTCCGAACCGGTGTTGTACTCGGACATGTACTTGGCGCCGATGTTGAAGCGGCCGACCAGGTCGCTGCCGAAGTCCCATTCGTAGGTCGCCGAGATCGAGCCGGACCACTTCGGCGCGAAGCTCATCTGCGCGCCCGGCAGCTTGTACAGCGCGCAGCAGCCCGTCGGTCCCGGCGGCGGCGTGAAGTCGCCGCCCGGGATGTCGTCGCCATACCGGGTGTCGGCGTACATCAGGCCGCCCTGCAGCATCAGCCCGTCCACCGCCTTGGGCTGCCACAGGATTTCGGTGTCCACGCCCTGGGACACGACTTCCGGGATCGAACGGACCACGAAGCTGGTGCCGAGGAAGCTGTTGAGCTGGAAGTCGGTGTACTTCTGGTAGAACAACGCCGCGTTCAGCAGCAGGTTGCCGTCGGCCCAGGTGGTCTTGGTGCCCAGCTCGTAGCTGTCGACGAACTCGCCCGGGAACGAGGTGTCGTCCGCCGGGAGGATGCCCGGCGCGCCGATCGAGGTGCCATCGGCCGACTGCACGCGGTCCAGGTTGAAGCCGCCGCCCTTGTAGCCGCGGGCGGCCGAGGCGTAGCCCATCACGCTGTCGTTCCAGCGGTAGGCCGCCTTGACCGTGCCGGACCACTCCTTCTCGTCCATCTCCTGGCGGGTGTTGCGGCCGTTGTGCAGCGCATTGGTCCAGGGCAGGCACATGCGGCCGACGATCGCCGGCACCGCCACCGGCAGCAGCTGGGCCAGGATCGCCTGCTGCGTGGGCGCCGGCAGCGAGGCGAAGCCGTTGATGCGCTGGGCGAGGGCACCGCCCACGCGGGCGGTGGGATTGGCCAGCGTGGCACCGCAGCCGATGCTGCCGTTGGGATTGGTGTAGGCCGAATCCAGCGTCTTCTTCTCGCGGGTGTAGCGCAGGCCCAGGGTCAGGTCGAGCGCGTCGGTGGCGTGCCAGGTGTTGTTGGTGAACAGCGCGCTGCTCTTGGCGTTCTGGCGGTGGCGATCGAGCGCGCCGAGGCCGGCGAAGTTGGTGCCGAACGGCTGGCCGGACACCTGCGAGAACAGCAGCGCCGGGTTGGCGGTGTTGACCGTCAGGCCCAGCGGCGCCAGCTGCGCCGCCATCTGCGCCAGCAGCTGCGAGCCGACCAGGGTCGACAGGAACGGCTCGTAGCCGGCGCCGACGCGGTAGGTCTCGGTGCGGTTGAGGTCCTCGTCGGAATAGAAGATGCCGACCATCCAGTCGACCCTGTCGGTCGCACCGGTCAGGCGCAACTCCTGGCTGAAGGTCTCGAAGCCGGTGAACGACTCGTCCGCGTTCGGGTTGCGGTAGATCAAATCGGCGGTGGTGAAGTCGTAGTCCAGGCCGTTGATCGCCTGCCAGTCGCGCGAAGCGGTGATCGAGGTCAGGGTGGCGCCGCCCAGCGCCTCCATGTCCCAGTTGATCTCCATCGACACGCCCTTGTCCTTGATGTCCTGGCTGGTCGAACGGTTGCTGTAGGCGACGCGGTCGAACGGATCGTCGCCCGGGGCGGCGATCGCCTTGCCGCCGCCGGCCACGCCGTTGATGATCGCCGAGGTGGCGCCGACGGTGGTCTGCACGGCGGTGCAGCAGTTCTCCTCGCGGCTGGTGTAGTCGGCGGTGAAGATGACCTCGACCGTGTCGCTGGGCTCGACCAGCAGCTTGCCGCGCAGGGTGTGGAAGTTCTGGTCGTAGTCGTCGGTCTCGCGGCGTGGGCCGTTGCCGGTGCGCACGTCCATCCAGCCGTCGCGCGTGCGCTTGGCGGCGTAGACGTTGAGCGCGGCGTTCTCCCCGAGCGCGTCGTTGTAGCTGCCGGCTACACCCCACGCGCCGTAGTTGCCCACGGTGATCTCGCCTTCGGCGCTCTGGGTGAAGCTGGGACGGCGGGTGACCACGTTGATCACGCCGGCGGAGGTGTTCTTGCCGAACACCGTGCCCTGCGGCCCCTTGAGCACCTCGATGCGCTCGAGCTGGCCGAGGTCGACGAAGCCGACGCTGTTGCGCGGCCGGTAGACGCCGTCGATGACGATGCCGACCGAGGACTCCAGGCCGACGTTGTCGCCGACGGTGCCGATGCCGCGGATGCGCGCGGTGGTGATCGCCTCGCTCTGGGTGCTGGTCACGGTCATGCCGGGGACCAGGACCTGCAGGTCCTTGATGTCGCGCACGCCGGTGTCCTGCAGCAGCTGTTCCGACAGGGCGGTCACCGAGATCGGCACGTCCTGCAGGGCTTCCTCGCGCTTCTGCGCGGTGACGGTCATGGTCGCCAGGGTCACCGGCTCTTCGGTCCTCTCCTCCTGTGCGTGCGCCGCCGGCGCGGCGGCCATGCAGGTCAGCGCCGCGACAACGGCGATCGCAAGTCCGGTGTGTTGCAGGGTTGCACGAGCCATGTTCCCTCCCCAAGAGTGTGTGATGGCGGTAATTCGTTATTTTTCTGCTTGCGCCCCGTGCCTCGCGGGGCGGCGGGTGACGGGTCCATTCGAACCCGTATCCACACCCGAACGTTAAACCCACTTCACATTTACCGCATTTTGCGCTGCGGCGATACGCAGGCCCGCGTTTCAGGATGGTGGGCGCGGCGCCCTACCCGGCCGGCCGGCAGCCGCCGCCGGCACAGTGTTCCTCGCCCGCGGCCTCCATCTGCAGGGTGACGTGGGCGATGCCGTGCCGCTGGCCGAGCACCCGGACCAGCTCGCGGCGGACGGCCGAGGGATCGGCGGCGGCGGCCACCACCACGTGGGCGGTCATCGCCGGCGTGCGCGACGCCAGCGCCCAGACGTGCAGGTCGTGGACGTCCTCCACCTGCGGATGCCCGTTCAGGTCCGCACGCACGGCCGCCAGGTCCACCCCGCGCGGCACGCCCTCCATCAGCACGTTCAGCGCCTCGCGCACCAGCACCCAGGTCCGCGGCAGCACCCACAGGCCGATCAGGACCGCCAGCAGCGGATCGACCCAGCGCCAGCCGGTCCCGTGGATCACCAGGGCGGCCACCACCACCGCCAGCGAACCAAGCATGTCGCTCCACACCTCCAGGTAGGCGCCCTTGAGGTTCAGGCTCTGCCCGCTGCCGGCGTGCAGCAGCCGCATCGCCACCAGGTTGCAGGCCAGGCCGACCAGGGCCACGCCGAGCATGCCCAGGCTGGCCACCGCCAGCGGTTCGCGGAAACGGTGCCAGGCCTCCCACAGGATGTAGCCGGCCAGCACGAACAGCAGCATGCCATTGGCCAGCGCGCCGAGCGCCTCGAAGCGGGCGTAGCCGTAGGTCCGGTGCGCGTCCGGGGGGCGGCGCGCCAGCCGCACCGCGACCAGGGCGATGGCCAGGGCCAGGGTATCGGTGGCCATGTGCGCCGCGTCGGACAGCAGCGCCAGGCTGTTGGTCCACCAGGCACCAACCGCCTCGAACACCAGCACCGTGGCGGTCAGCCCCAGCGCCCACCACAGCGGCCGCTCGAAGCGGATCTCGGACGGCACGTGGCTGTGGCCGCCCGGGCCGTGATGATGGCCGTGGCCGTGCGGGTGGTCGCGGTCGTGGTTGTGGTCGTGCCCATGGCCGTGGTCGCCATGGTCCCGATGGGAGTGCTGCCCGTCGTGGGCGCCGTGGTCGCGCGTCATGCCGGCACTATCCGGTCCGCTCCGGCCGGAGACTATTACATCCCTGCCCCATACAATCAGCGCCCCAGCCCCACCGCAGCACCAATGGCCAAGCCCGCCGAGCCGTCCGAACACACGCCGCTGATGAAGCAGTTCTTCGCGGCCAAGTCCGAATACCCGGACCTGCTGCTGTTCTTCCGCATGGGCGACTTCTACGAGCTGTTCTACGACGACGCGCGCAAGGCGGCGCGGCTGCTGGACATCACCCTGACCCAGCGCGGCAGCTCCGGCGGCGCGCCGATCCCGATGGCCGGGGTGCCGGTGCACGCCTACGAAGGCTATTTGGCGCGGCTGGTGGCGCTGGGCGAGTCGGTGGCGATCTGCGAGCAGATCGGTGATCCGGCGCTGGCCAAGGGCCTGGTCGAGCGCAAGGTGGTGCGCATCGTCACCCCGGGCACGGTGACCGACGAGGCGCTGCTGGACGAACGCCGCGACACCCTGCTGATGGCGGTGGCTCGCGGCAAGAGCGGCTACGGCCTGGCCTGGGCCGACCTGGCCGGCGGCCGCTTCCTGGTCAACCAGGTCGACAACGAGGACCAGCTGTTGGCCGAGCTGGCGCGGCTGGAGCCGGCCGAGCTGCTGGTACCCGACGAGGAAGGCTGGCCGGCGCTGGTCGCCGGCGCGCTGCGCCGGCGCGCGCCGTGGCTGTTCGATCCGGACAGCGGCCGCCGCCAGCTGCTGCGCTTCTTCGGCCTGCACGACCTCACCGGCTTCGGCATCGAGGACAAGCCGCTGGCGGTGGCCGCCGCCGGCGCCCTGCTCGGCTATGTCGAGGAGACCCAGAAGCAGCGCCTGCCGCACCTGACCTCCATCGCGGTCGAAACGGCCGGCGAGGCGATCGCGATGAACGCGGCCACCCGCCGCCACCTCGAACTCGACACGCGGGTGGACGGCGACACCCGCCACACCCTGCTCGGCGTGCTCGACTCCACCATCACTCCGATGGGCGGGCGCCTGCTGCGGCGCTGGCTGCACCGGCCGCTGCGCGACCGCCAGGTGCTGGGCCGGCGCCATCACGCGGTGGCCACGCTGGTCGACCAGGGCGCCGATGCCACCCTGCGCGAGCGCTTCCGCGGCCTAGGCGACATCGAACGCATCCTCACCCGCGTGGCCCTACGCTCGGCGCGGCCGCGCGACCTGTCGACCCTGCGCGACGGCCTGGCGATGCTGCCGGGGCTGCGCGAGGTGCTGACGCCGCTGGACTCGCCGCGGCTGGCGGCGTTGGCCGCCGAACTCGGCGGCGAACTCGACAGGATGGCCGAGACCGCCTACCTGCTCGCCTCCGCGGTGGCCCCGCAGCCGCCACTGAAGCTGGCCGACGGCGGCGTGATCGCCGAAGGCTACGACGCCGAGCTGGACGAGCTGCGCCGGCTGTCGACCCACGCCGACCAGTTCCTGGTCGACCTGGAGGCGCGCGAGCGCGAGAGCACCGGCATCGCCACGCTCAAGGTCGGCTACAACCGCGTCCACGGCTACTACATCGAGATCAGCAAGGGCCAGGCCGACAAGGCGCCGGTGCACTACACCCGCCGCCAGACCCTCACCGGCGCCGAGCGCTACATCACCGAGGAACTGAAGGCGTTCGAGGACAAGGTGCTGTCGGCGCGCGAGCGGGCGCTGGCGCGCGAGAAGTTCCTGTACGAGGCGCTGCTGGATTCGCTCAACGCGGTGCTCGAGCCGCTCAAGCGCTGCGCCGCCGCGCTGAGCGAGCTGGACGTGCTGGCCGGCTTCGCCGAACGCGCGCAGGCGCTGGACTGGTCGCGCCCGGAACTGGTCGACGCGCCGTGCCTGCGGATCGAGCGCGGCCGCCATCCGGTGGTCGAGGCGGTGCGCGAGGAGCCGTTCGAGCCCAACGACCTGGACCTGCACGCCGACACCGACGCCGCCGCACGGCGGATGCTGGTGGTCACCGGCCCGAACATGGGCGGCAAGAGCACCTACATGCGCCAGAACGCGCTGATCGTGCTGCTGGCCCACATCGGCAGCTTCGTGCCGGCCGCGCGCGCGCAGATCGGCCCGATCGACCGGATCCTCACCCGCATCGGCGCCGGCGACGACCTGGCCCGCGGCCAGTCGACCTTCATGGTCGAGATGGCCGAGACCAGCTACATCCTCCACCACGCCACCGCGCAGTCGCTGGTGCTGATGGACGAGATCGGCCGCGGCACTTCCACCTACGACGGCCTGGCGCTGGCCGACGCGGTCGCCCGCCACCTGGCCACGGTCAACCGCTGCTGGACCCTGTTTGCCACCCACTACTTCGAGCTGACCGCACTGGCCACGCCCGACAGCGGCATCGCCAACGTGCACCTGGACGCGGTCGAGCATGGTGAGGCGCTGGTGTTCATGCATGCGGTCAAGGACGGCGCTGCCGACCGCAGCTTCGGCCTGCAGGTGGCGGCGCTGGCCGGCCTGCCGAAGGCGACGCTGCAGCAGGCGCGGCGGCGCCTGGCCGAGCTCGAACAGCGCGGCCGCGAGACCCACGCCTCGCAGATGGCACCGCAGGCGCTGGATTCGCCGCAGCAGTTCGGCCTGTTCGCCGCCGCGCCGTCGGCAGCGCAGGAAGCACTCGCTGCGCTGGATCCGGACGAACTGACCCCGAAGCAGGCGCTGGAGGCGCTGTACCGGCTGAAGTCGCTGCTGTAGCCGGCGGCTGGGGCGGCGACAAGCCGCTGGCCGCGAGAGTGCTGCCCCGCCACGCGCCGCCCCCGAAGCAACGCGCCGCCTGCGCATATCGACCGCGCTCGCCGCCATGGCCATCCGGCCGGCCGGCGGCGGGCGCTTGATCGCGATCAATGCCTGCCATGCCGGCGCGCGGGATAACTGGCTTGTCCCTAGCCAGCCGCGAGGCCCGACATGAAGCTCCGCACGTCCGTCCTGGCCTGCGCCGTCGCGCTGGCCACTTCCGCCTCGCTCGCCCAGGCGCCCACCGCCGCCGCGCCCGATGCGGCCGAACTGCGCGGCGTGGCCCAGGCGCTGTTCGCGCCGGTGCCCACCGCGGTGGCCGAGGTACGCGGCGAGGCGATCACCGCCGAGCAGGTCGAACTGGGCAAGTGGCTATTCTTCGATCCGCGCCTGTCGCGCAGCCACGTGATCAGCTGCAACACCTGCCACAACGTCGCCACCGGCGGCGCCGACAACGTGCCGACCTCGATCGGCCACGGCTGGCAGAAGGGCCCGCGCAACTCACCGACCGTGCTCAACGCGGTGTTCAACATCGCCCAGTTCTGGGACGGCCGCGCCGCCGACCTGAAAGAACAGGCCAAGGGGCCGGTGCAGGCCAGCGTGGAGATGAACAACACGCCCGACCGGGTCGAGGCGACGCTGCGCAGCATGCCCGCCTACGTCGCTGCGTTCGGCCGCGCGTTCCCGCGCGAGCGCGACCCGGTGAACTTCGAGAACATGGCCCGCGCACTGGAGGCGTTCGAGACCACCCTGACCACGCCGGACTCGCGCTTCGACCGCTTCCTGGCCGGCGCCGACAGCCTGGACGCCGAGGAGCTGCGCGGCCTGTCGCTGTTCGTGGAGAAGGGCTGCATCGCCTGCCACGCCGGGGTCAATCTGGGCGGCCAGGCCTACTACCCGTTCGGCGTGGTCGAGCGCCCCGGCGCCGACGTGCTGCCGCCGGGCGACAAGGGTCGCTTCGCGGTCACCCAGACCGCCAGCGACGAATACGTGTTCCGCGCAGCGCCGCTGCGCAACGTGGCCCTGACCGCGCCCTACTTCCACAGTGGCCAGGTATGGGACCTGCGCCAGGCGGTGGCGATCATGGGCAGCGCCCAGCTCGGCCATGAGTTGAACGCGGCCGAGGTCGAATCGATCACGCGCTTCCTGCATACCCTGACGGGCAACCAGCCGCGGGTGGCCAACCCGGTACTGCCGGCGAGCACGGCGGCGACGCCGCGACCGGAATGATGAAAGACGCTGGGTCCCGGCGTTCGCCGGGACGACGGTGGAATGGCGTAGCGGGCGCGAAGCAGATCCATGCATCCCTGCAGGACATCAATCGTGCCGTGACCGCGGGACTTGGTGCTGTCGCACGCCAGGCGTAGGCTGCGGACATCCCCGGCGCGTGCTGCCGCACCGCAGCATTCATAGCCCCTCGCTATCGAAGTTTTTGCAATAAACGATTTTTATTGATCGCTGCTGCCACCTACGCTGTCTTCGACCCGCCGTCACCGGCCCACAGGAGGAGCCCGCCATGAGCAAGCCGTCCGATCCCCGGCACAGGATGCCGCCGTCCGCCGATTCCGGCGCCGCGGCCACGAACGACAACCGCGGCACGCCACCGGCACGCCGCCGCACCGTTCCTTGACACCGGACGCCCGGCACCACGCCGGCCCTTCCGTTCCGCAGCCACAGACCTTCCCTTCCATCGCCATTCGCCCCGGCTGGACCGGGCGTCGAGTGCGCGCGACCCGAGGCAGACGATCCATGTCGAACGAAAAGAAGTGCCCGATCAACCACGCCGCCGCCGGTGGCGGCACCGGCAACCGCGACTGGTGGCCCAACCAGCTGCGCCTGGACCTGCTCAACCAGCATTCCTCACGCTCCAACCCGCTGGGCGAGGACTTCGACTACGCCGAGGCATTCAAGAAGCTCGACTACCACGAGCTGAAGAAGGACCTGCGCGCGCTGATGACCGATTCGCAGGACTGGTGGCCGGCCGACTTCGGCCACTACGGCGGCCTGATGATCCGCATGGCCTGGCACAGCGCCGGCACCTACCGCATCGGCGACGGCCGCGGCGGCGGCGGCCGCGGCCAGCAGCGCTTCGCCCCGCTCAACAGCTGGCCGGACAACGTCAGCCTGGACAAGGCGCGGCGCCTGCTGTGGCCGGTCAAGCAGAAGTACGGCCAGCAGATCTCCTGGGCCGACCTGATGATCCTGGCCGGCAACGTCGCCCTGGAGACGATGGGCTTCCGCACCTTCGGCTTCGCCGGCGGCCGCGAGGACGTCTGGGAACCGGACCTGGACGTGTACTGGGGCCGCGAGACCACCTGGCTGGGCGGCGACGTGCGCTATGCGCACGGCTCGGAAGGCGTGGAGAAGCCGGCCGACGAGGGCGTGCTCGTCTCCGACGACGATGCCGACGGCAAGGTGCATTCGCGCAACCTGGAGAACCCGCTGGCCGCGGTGCAGATGGGCCTGATCTACGTGAACCCGGAAGGCCCGGACGGCAATCCCGACCCGCTGCTGGCCGCCAAGGACATCCGCGACACCTTCGGCCGCATGGCCATGGACGACGAGGAAACCGTCGCCCTGATCGCCGGCGGCCACAGCTTCGGCAAGACCCACGGCGCCGGCCCGGCCGACAACGTCGGCGTCGAGCCGGAAGCGGACGAACTCGAAGCGCAGGGCTTCGGCTGGCACAACAAGTTCGGCAGCGGCAAGGGCGGCGACACCATTACCTCGGGCATCGAGGTCACCTGGACCCAGACCCCGGCGCTGTGGAGCAACAAATTCTTCGAGAACCTGTTCGGCTTCGAATGGGAACTGGAGAAGTCGCCGGCCGGCGCGCACCAGTGGGTGGCCAAGAACGCCCCCGAAGACATCCCCGACGCCCACGATCCATCGAAGAAGCATCGCCCGAAGATGCTCACCACCGACCTGTCGCTGCGCTTCGACCCGATCTACGGGCCGATCTCCAAGCGCTTCCTGGAAAACCCGCAGGCCTTCGCCGACGCCTTCGCCCGCGCCTGGTTCAAGCTGACCCACCGCGACATGGGCCCGCGCGCGCGCTACCTCGGCCCGGAAGTGCCGAAGGAAGAGCTGATCTGGCAGGACCCGTTGCCTGCCGTCGACCATCCGCTGGTCGATGCGGCCGACATCGACGCACTGAAGAAGAAGATCGCCGACTCGGGCCTGTCGGTGGCCGAACTGGTGTCGACCGCCTGGGCCTCGGCCTCGACCTTCCGCGGCGGCGACAAGCGCGGCGGCGCCAACGGTGCACGCATCAGCCTGGCCCCGCAGAAGGACTGGGCGGTCAACCAGCCCGAGCAGTTGGCGAAGACGCTCAAGGCGCTGGAGCGCATCCAGCTGGAGTTCAACCTGGACGCGCCCGGCGGCAGGAAGATCTCGCTGGCCGACCTGATCGTGCTGGCCGGCGGCGTGGGCGTGGAGCAGGCGGCCAAGGCCGCGGGCGTCGAGCTCGTCGTGCCGTTCTCGCCGGGCCGCACCGATGCGCGCCAAGACCAGACCGACGTGGAGTCGTTCGCGGTGCTGGAGCCGTTCGCCGACGGTTTCCGCAACTACCTCAAGGCCGACTCGGCGGTGCCGGCCGAGCACCTGCTGGTGGACCGCGCGCAGCTGCTGACCCTGACCGCGCCGGAGACGACGGTACTGGTCGGCGGCCTGCGCGTGCTCGGCGCCAACCACGGCGGCAGCCAGCAGGGCGTGTTCACCGACCGGCCCGGCACGCTCAGCAACGACTTCTTCCGCAACCTGCTGGACATGGGCACGGAGTGGAAAGCGACCGGCCGCAACAGCTACGAGGGCAGCGACCGCAGGACCGGGCAGCTGAAGTGGACCGCCAGCCGCGTCGACCTGGCGTTCGGCTCCAACTCGGTGCTGCGCGCGCTGGCCGAGGTCTACGCCAGCGAGGACGGCAAGGAGAAGTTCGTGAAGGACTTCGCCGCGGCCTGGCACAAGGTGATGGAGCTGGACCGCTTCGACCTGCGCTGAACCGCATCCCCGCGGCGATGCGTCATCCGGCCTGGTGCGGCGTTCCGCACCAGGCCGTTCTTTTGATCCGTCCCGCGTCTTTCGCACCGGGGCCATTCTTGGCTTCGTCCGTGCGCCGAATTTCGCTGCCCGACGATGCCGTCGTTCGGCTTGATGAGGGCAAGGATTCGAGCCCTGCACACCGAGGCCGGCAGGCCTCCACTTATGCGTTGCCGGCCAGCCCGTCCCGCACGCCGCAGCGGTCGCGCCGGTCCGCTGCAACAGGCGTATCGTTGGCCTTCCCGGACGGGGAAAGGACACCGCCATGAACCAGCCCCTGCTGACCCAGGAACTGTTCGCCCAGCTGCAGGGCGCCCCATTGCAGCAGCTGTCCCGCCAGCTCGGCACCGATCCGGCGCAGACCGGACAGGCAGTCGCCGCCGCGCTGCCGTTGCTGCTCGGCGCGCTCGGACGCAATGCCGCGCAACCGCAAGGCGCCGAAGCGCTGTTCGGCGCATTGCGGCGCGACCACGGCGGCGGCATGGACATCGGCAGCGTGCTCGGCGCGGTGCTCGGCGGCAGCGCCTCGCGGCAGACCGACGGCGCGGCCATCCTCGGCCACATCCTCGGCGGCGGCCAGCCGCGCGCGGCGCAGGGCCTGGGCCAGGCCACCGGGCTGGGCAGCGGCCAGTCCGCGCAGCTGCTGGCCCTGCTCGCACCGATCGTGCTGTCGTTCCTCGCCAACCGCAGCGCGCGCCAGGGCCTGGATGCCGGCGGCCTCGGCCAGCTGCTCGGCCAGGAACGCGCGCAAGTCAGGCAGCAGGCCGGCGGCGGCGTGCTCGATGCCCTGCTCGACCAGGACGGCGACGGCGATGTGGACGCCAGCGACCTGCTGAGCCTGGGCGCAGGGCTGTTCGGCGGTCGCCGCTAAGAGCGAATCGCGCTGGGAACGCAGGTAGGCCGGCGCTTCAGCGCGCCGACCCACGAAGGTGTTTGCACACCGTCGACCATCCAGCCACCGTCGTCCCGGCGCAAGCCGGTACCCAGTGACTTTGGCTCTGCTTCAGGTAGCCGACGTGGCTAAAGTCGCTGGGTCCCGGCTTACGCCGGGACGACGGGGAGAAGGTTGCGCTGGATGCCGCCCCGCTCGCGGATACGGCCCATCAGGGCCAAGCCGATCCGGCCTAGAGCGCGTCGATATCCCCCAGCGCCCGGATCAAGCGCCGCGCGCGCTTGTCCGGCTTGTGCTCCGGCGCCCGGTAGCCGTCGCGCATGGCCGCGCGCTGCAGCCGCTGCTGCTCGCGGCGCGCCTTCGACGCCTCGCTTTCCTCGTACAGCGCCTGCGCCACCGGCGCCGGGCCGCGGACCTCGCTCAGCCCGCGCACGACCAGCTCGAAGGTCTCCTCGCCGCGGACCACCTGCAGCGCGTCGCCCACCCGGATGGCGCGCGAAGCCTTCGCGCGCTGGCCGGCGACGTCGACCTTGCCCGTCTCCACCGCCTGCTTGGCCAGGCTGCGGGTCCTGAAGAAGCGTGCGGCCCAGAGCCAGACGTCGAGTCGCACGTCTTCCGGCGGCGGGGCGGAATGCATCGGTTCGGATCGCGTCATGGTCGAGGCAACATGGGGCGTCATGGCTGAAGGTTCAACCGCAACACGTACATGGCGCATGCAGCGGGAGCGCCTGCATCGGCCGGCATTGCACCGGGCTCGGCCACGGCGCACAGGCATGGCTCGGTTGCACGGCCACGCCCCCAGCCATCGACCATACCCGTCAAGCCGAACACGTCGTCCCCGCGCAGGCGGGGACGACCGCGGATGAATCCACGATGCCTCACCCCCGGAAACGCAAACGGCCGCCCGAGGGCGGCCGTCGCGGATGCACCAGGAAGCGGCGATCAGCCGGCGGCCTTCTCGGCCTTGGCCTTGGCCACGGCGGCCAGGTCTTCCTTGATGCGGGCGGCCTTGCCTTCCAGGCCACGCAGGTAGTACAGCTTGCCGGCGCGGACCTTGCCGCGGCGCTTCACGTCGACCGAGTCGATGGTGGCGCTGTGGGTCTGGAACACGCGCTCGACGCCGTAGCCGTGCGAGATCTTGCGCACGGTGAACGAGGAGTTCAGGCCGGCGTTCTTGATCGCGATGACCACGCCCTCGTAGGCCTGCACGCGCTCGCGGTTGCCTTCCTTGACCTTGACGTTCACCACGACGGTGTCGCCCTGGCTGAACTTCGGCAGTTCGCGGGTGATCTGGGCGGACTCGAATTCCGCGACGATGGACTTGTTCAGCTTGCTCATGGTGACCGACTCAATGGGTTCGGATGGGCGTGTCGTGGTCGACAACTCGGGCCGATGCAGTCGCAGGATTGCGCCGCACGTGATTGTTATGGGGTCCAGTCCGGGCGGAGCCGCCCGCAGGAACCCGGCATTGTAGCCGCTTTCCCGGGCGCGTGGCTAGCTGCGCCCTACGGGCTGTTGTAGGAGCCGGGTTCAGCCGGCGACACGGGCGTCGGAATCATGAGGGCATCGCCTGTGCCGAGGTGGCGTGTCGCCGGCTGAACCCGGCTCCTACACGGCGTCCCCGGGCGCATCCCGACCCTGCTCCCGGCGCCATTCGTCCAGCAGGGCCTGGTCGGCCTTGGACAGGACCCGCCCGGCCAGCAGGTCCGGGCGCCGCTGCCAGGTCCGGCCCAGCGCCTGCTGCCGGCGCCAGCGGGCGATGGCGGCGTGGTTGCCCGAGCGCAGCACCTCCGGGACGGTGCCGTAGGCGTGCTCGACCGGGTGGCTGTAGTGCGGGCAGTCCAGCAGGCCGTCCTCGAAGCTGTCCTGGCTGGCCGAGCCGGCGTCGTTCAGGGCGCCCTCCTGCAACCTGGCCACCGCGTCCACGACCACCGCCGCGGCCAGCTCGCCGCCGGACAGTACGTAGTCGCCGATCGAGATTTCCTCGTCGACCTCGGCCTGGACCAGCCGCTCATCCACGCCCTCGTAGCGCCCGCACAGCAGCGCCAGCCGCGGCAGCGCGGCCAGCTCGCGGACCCTGGCCTGGTCCAGCGGCCGGCCCTGCGGGCTGAGGTAGACCACCCGCGGCGGCAGCGGGTCGGCCTGGCGCAGCGCCGCCAGGCAGCGGCGCAGCGGCTCGACCAGCATGACCATGCCCGGGCCGCCACCGAAGGTGCGATCGTCGACCTTGCGGTAGTTGCCCTCGGCCCAGTCGCGCGGGTTCCAGCCGTGCAGGTCGAGCAGGCCGCGCTCGCGGGCGCGACCGGTCACGCCGAAGCCGGCGCACTGCTCGACGAACTCGGGGAACAGGCTGACGATGTCGATGCGCATGGGGCGCCTAGAACTCGGGGTCCCAGTCGACCGTGATCGTGCCGGCCTCGAAGTCCACCGCCTTGACGTAGTCGGGCTGGACGAACGGCAGCATGCGCTCGCGCTCGCCGCGCACGACCATCACGTCGTTGGCGCCGGTGGACAGCAGGTGCGAGACCGTGCCGAGTTCCACGCCCTCGACGGTGAGCACGCGCAGGCCCTCCAGGTCGATCCAGTAGTACTCGCCCGGCGCCGGCGGCGGCAGCGCCTCGCGCGGCACCAGGATCTCGGTGCCGCGCAGGGCTTCGGCCGCGTCGCGGTCGTCCGTGCCCGGCAAGGTCGCGACCAGGTGCTTGCCGGTGTCGCGGCCGCGGGCGCCGCGCAGCTCACGCTCGCCGCCGTCGGCGGAACGCACGATCCACGGCTGGTAGCGGAAGATCTGCGCGCGCGGCTCGGTCCAGGACTCGATCTTGACGTCGCCGCGCACGCCGAACGCGCCCGTCACCCGGCCCAGCAGAATCAGCTTCTGCGGTGGAGTGGGACGCCCTGCGTCGTTCATGTCGCGGAGGTGGCCGCCGGAGGGCCGGCGGCCGGGCCGGATCAGGCGGCGGCCGCCTGGGCCTTGGTCGCTTCCTTGTACAGGCTGCGGACCTTCTCGGTCAGCTGCGCGCCGTGGCCGACCCAGTGGTCGACGCGGGCGATGTCCAGCACGATGCGCTGATCGTTGCCGGAGGCGACCGGGTTGTAGTAGCCGACGCGCTCGATGTTGCGGCCGTCGCGGGCGCTGCGCGAGTCGGTGACGATGATGTGGTAGAACGGACGCTTCTTCGCGCCGCCGCGGGTAAGACGGATCTTGACCATGGTGGTTTCTTCGGTGTTGCCCAGTCGCCAGGATGGCGAGGTAAGCCGCGCATTGTAAGTCGTTGAACCGGCGCGGACAACCCGGCCACCCCGGGCCCGGTCCCGGCTGTGGACCCTGCCCGGCGCTACCCGCGGCCACCGCCCGCGCCGTCCTCCCCGGACACTGCCGCCCCGGCAGCGGCGTCCCGCAGGGCGTTTGGCCGACCGACCATGACCAAAGTCATGTCCGTCCGCAGCGCGGTTCCCGTAGCATCGTGAAGGTACCGTGATATCCGCCCACGCACGCCGCTCCCGGTCCCGGGGCGCCGGCTGCGCAGACCCGCGGACGCGGCATCCCACGGCGCCGGCGGCGCCACTCCTCCTCCCCTCCGCGACGGGCCCGCGCCCGCCGACACATCCGGTCAGTCGATGAAAAAGCCCTTGCCGCGCCCGCTGAAGATCCTGCTCACCCTGGGGCTGCTGCTGGCCCTGGTCCTGCTGTGGCGGTCCTGCGGCGGGGACGGGGAAGCGCAGCAAGGCCCCGGCGGCGGCCGCTGGGGCAATGGCGAACGCCCGCCCACGCCGGTGCGCGTGGTCGCCGCCGAGCGCGGCCCGCTGGACGTGGAACTGAAGGCACTGGGCACGGTCACGCCGCTGCGCACGGTGACAGTTCGCTCGCGGGTGGAAGGCGAGCTGCAGCGGGTGGCCTTCGAGGAAGGCCAGCAAGTCCGCGCCGGCCAGCTGCTGGCGGAGATCGACCCGGCCCGGTTCCGGGTACAGGCGGCCCAGGCCGCGGGCCGGCAGAAGCAGAACCTGGCCGAGCTGGAGAACACCCGGATCCAGCTGCAGCGCTACCGCGACCTGGCCGGCGGCAAGTACGTCTCCGCGCAGGACGTGGCCAACCTGGAGGCTCAGGTGCGCCAGTTCGAGGGCCGGCGCGAGATCGACCAGGCCGCGGTCGACGAGGCCACGCTGCAACTGGATTACACCCGCATCACCGCGCCGATCGACGGCAGGGTCGGCCTGCGCAGCGTCGACGTCGGCAACCTGGTGCGCACCGGCGACGAGGGCGGCATCGCCACCCTGACCCAGACCCGCCCGATCAGCGTGGTGTTCGCGCTGCCCGAGACCGCGCTGGCCGCGGTCAACGCCGCCGTGCGCGGCGGCGACGCGCTGGCGGTGCAGGCCTGGGACCGCAACGAGCGCCAGCCGCTGGCCACCGGCACCCTGTCCAGCCTGGACAACCGCATCGACACCCAGACCGGCACCGTGCGCCTGCGCGCGCTGTTCGACAACGACGACGAATCGCTGTTCCCGAACCAGTCGGTCAACGTGCGCCTGCGCCTGGGCAGCGAGGACGTGGTCTCCATCCCCGATGCGGCGGTGCAGTTCGGCAGCCAGGGCACCTACGTGTACGTGGTGACCGACGAGGACACCGCGAGCGTGCGCCAGGTCCGGCTGGGCCCCGGCCACGAGGGCCGGGTGGCGGTGCTCGACGGTCTGGCCGCTGGCGAGCGCGTGGTCCTGGAGGGCCTGGACCGGCTGCGCGAGGGTGGCAAGGTCGAGGTGATCGAGGACGATACGCCGGCCGCTGCCGCGGCCGAAGCGGCCGCCGATACGGCGCAGGCCCGATGAACCTCTCGCGCCCGTTCATCCTGCGCCCGGTAGCGACTTCGCTGCTGATGCTGGCGCTGCTGCTGTCGGGCGTGTTCGCCTACCGCCTGCTGCCAGTGGCGGCGCTGCCGCAGGTCGACTACCCGATCATCCAGGTGCTGACGCTGTATCCCGGCGCCAGCCCGTCGGTGACCACCAGCGCGGTGACCGCGCCGCTGGAGCGGCGCCTGGGCCAGATCCCCGGCCTCAACCAGATGTCCTCGACCAGCTCCGGCGGGGCCTCGGTCATCACCCTGCAGTTCTCGCTGGGCGTGGACCTGGGCGTGGCCGAGCAGGAGGTGCAGGCGGCGATCAACTCGGCGTCCAACTTCCTGCCCAACGACCTGCCGATGCCGCCGGTGTACCGCAAGGTCAACCCGGCCGACACCCCGATCCTGACCCTGGCGGTGACCTCGCCGACCATGGCCCTGCCCGAGGTCTACGACCTGGTCGACACGCGCATGGCCCAGCGCCTGTCGCAGCTGCCGGGCGTGGGCCTGGTCAGCCTGGCCGGCGGGCAGCGCCCGGCGGTGCGGATCCAGGTCAACCCCAACGCGCTGGCCGCCGCCGGGCTGGGCATGGACGACATCCGCCGCGCGATCGCCTCGGCCAACGTCAACCTGCCCAAGGGCAGCTTCGACGGCCCGACCCGGGCGACCATGCTCGACGCCAACGACCAGATGCGCTCGGCGCAGGAATACCGCGACCTGGTCCTGGCCTGGAACGACGGCGCGCCGTTGCGCCTGGGCGACGTGGCCTCGGTCGAGCAGGGCCCGGAGAACCGCCACCTGGCCGCCTGGTCGGGCGACACCCCCGCGATCCTGGTCAACATCCAGCGCCAGCCCGGCGCCAACGTGATCGAGGTGGTGGACCGGATCCACGAACTGCTGCCGCAGCTGCGCGCCTCGATGCCGGCCTCGGTCGACGTGGCCGTGCTCAGCGACCGCACCGAATCGATCCGCGCCTCTATCGAGGGCGTGCAGCACGAGCTGCTGCTGGCGATCGGCCTGGTGGTGCTGGTGACCTTCGCGTTCCTGCGCACGATCCCGGCGACCATCATCCCGTCGATCGCCGTGCCGCTGTCGCTGGTAGCGACCTTCGGGGTGATGCTGCTGGCCGGCTACTCGCTCAACAACCTGACCCTGATGGCGCTGACCATCGCCACCGGCTTCGTGGTCGACGACGCGATCGTGATGCTGGAGAACATCGCCCGCCACCTGGAGGAAGGCGAGACGCCGATGCAGGCCGCGCTCAAGGGCGCGCGCCAGATCGGCTTCACCCTGGTCTCGCTGACCCTGTCGCTGATCGCGGTGCTGATCCCGCTGCTGTTCATGGGCGACGTGGTCGGCAAGCTGTTCCACGAGTTCGCGATCACCCTGGCGGTGGCGATCGGCATCTCGCTGGTGGTCTCGCTCACGCTCACGCCGATGCTGTGCGCGCGCTTCCTCAAGGCCGGCCACGGCCACGGCGAAGGCGACGACGGCGGCAAGCGCGGCGACATCTTCGACCGGGTCATCGCCTGGTACGACCGCGGCCTGCATTGGGTGCTGGAGCGGCAGCCGCTGATGCTCGGCCTGACCGTGGCCACCCTGGCGCTGACCGCGGTGCTGTACCTGCTGGTGCCCAAGGGCTTCTTCCCGGTGCAGGACGCCGGCCTGATCCAGGGCATCAGCGAGGCACCGCAGTCGGTCTCGTTCGAGGCGATGGCGCGGCGCCAGCAGGCGCTGGCCGCGGCGATCCTAGAGGACCCGGACGTGGCCACCCTGTCCTCGTTCATCGGCGTGGACGGCAGCAACGCCACCCTCAACAGCGGCCGCTTCCTGATCGAGCTCAAGCCGCATGCCGAGCGCGACGCCGGCGCGCCGGAGATCATCGAGCGGCTCAAGCGCCGCGCCGCGCAGGTCCCCGGCATCGACCTGTACCTGCAGCCGGTGCAGGAACTGAGCATCGAGGACCGGGTCAGCCGCACCCAGTACCAGTTCGCGCTGACCACGCCGGACCTGGCCGAGCTGGGCGAATGGACCGCCAAGCTGTTGCAGGAACTACGCCGCCAGCCATCGCTGGCCGACGTGGCCAGCGACCTGCAGGACCAGGGCCTGCAGGCCTGGGTGGACATCGACCGCGACGCGGCCGCGCGCCTGGGCGTGCCGGTGTCGGCGGTGGCCGACGCGCTGTACGACGCCTTCGGCCAGCGCCAGGTCTCGACCATCTTCACCCACGCCAACCAGTACCGGGTGGTGCTGGAGGCCGACCCGCGCTTCCAGCTCGGGCCCGACGCCATCGGCCGCATCCACGTGGCCACCGCAGATGGCGGGCAGACGCCGCTGTCGGGGATTGCCACTGTCGGCACCCGGCCGACCGCGCTGCAGATCAGCCACCTGGGCCAGTTCCCGGCGGTCACCTTCTCCTTCAACCTGGCCCCGGGCGCGTCGCTGGGCGAGGCGGTGGCGGCGATCGAACAGGCGCGCGAGACCATCGGCATGCCGCCTGGCGTCGAGCTGCGCCTGCAGGGCGCGGCGCAGGCGTTCCGCAACTCGCTGTCCAGCACGCTGTGGCTGATCCTGGCCGCGGTGCTGGTGATGTACATCGTGCTGGGCGTGCTCTACGAGAGCTTCATCCACCCGATCACCATCCTTTCCACCCTGCCCTCGGCCACGGTCGGCGCGCTGGCCGCGCTGCTGGTCACCGGCCGCGGCCTGGACCTGATCGCGGTGATCGGCATCATCCTGCTGATCGGCCTGGTCAAGAAGAACGCGATCATGATGATCGACTTCGCGCTGGAGGCCGAGCGCGAGCGCGGCCTGGACCCGCGCCGGGCGATCCACCAGGCCGCGCTGCTGCGCTTCCGGCCGATCCTGATGACCACCCTGGCAGCGCTGTTCGCGGCGATCCCGATGATGCTGGCCAGCGGCTCGGGCGCCGAGCTGCGCCAGCCGCTGGGCCTGGTGATGGTCGGCGGCCTGCTGGTGAGCCAGGTGCTGACCCTGTTCACCACGCCGGTGATCTACCTGTTCTTCGACCGCTTCGTGCGCCGCGGGCGCGCGCACGCGGCAGAGCAAGGCGATCAAGGCGATGCAGCGGCAGCCTGACATGTCCCCGCGCGCGGACGCCGACCGGGTCAACCTGTCGCGGGTGTTCATCGAACGCCCGGTGGCCACCGTGCTGCTGGCGATCGCCGTCGTGCTGTGCGGCCTGCTGGCGCTGCGGCAGCTGCCGGTGGCGCCGCTGCCGCAGGTCGACTACCCGGCGATCCAGGTCAACGCCAGCCTGCCCGGCGCCAGCCCCGAATCGATGGCCGCCACCGTGGCCACGCCGCTGGAGCGCGCGCTGGGCAGCATCCCGGGGATCACCCGGCTGACCTCGGCCAGCAACCAGGGCAACACCCGCATCGACCTGCAGTTCTCGCTGGACCGCAACGTGGACGAGGCCGCCCGCGAAGTGCAGGCGGCGATCAACGCCGCGCGCGCGCAGCTGCCCGCGGGCATGCCGGGCATGCCGTGGTACCGCAAGATCAATCCCTCGCAGGCGCCGATCATGGCCCTGGCGCTGAGCTCGGACACGTTCACCCCGGGCCAGGTGTTCGACGTGGCCTCCACCGTGATCGCGCAGAAGATCGCGCAGGTGCCGGGCGTGGGCCAGGTCGAGGCCGGCGGCAGTTCGCTGCCGGCGGTGCGGGTGTCGCTGAACCCGCACGCGCTCAACCAGTACGGCATCGCCCTGGACGACGTGGCCGGCTCGATCCGCAACGCGAACGCGCTGCGCCCGCTGGGCCAGGTCGCGCGCGACGACCGCCAGTGGCAGGTCGAGGCCGGACTGCAGCTGCGCACCGCCGAGGAGTACCGCGACCTGGTGGTGGCCTGGCGCGACGGGCGCCCGGTGCACCTGCGCGACGTGGCCCAGGTCGGCGAAGGCACCGAGAACCGCTACGCCACCGGCTTCCACAACGAGCGCAACGCGGTGCTGCTGATCGTCAGCCGCCAGCCCGGCGCCAACATCATCCAGACCGTGGACGCGATCCACGCGCAGATGGACACGCTGCAGGCGCTGCTGCCGGCAGGCGTGGACATGAAGGTGGTGATGGACCGCTCGCCGGTGATCCGCGCCACCCTGCGCGAGGCACAGACCACCCTGGTGCTGGCGGTGACGCTGGTGGTGCTGGTGGTGTTCGCCTTCCTCGGCAGCTGGCGCGCGGCGCTGGTGCCGACCCTGGCGATCCCGGTGTCGCTGTTCGGTGCGCTGGCGATCATCTGGCTGGCCGGGTTCTCGCTCAACACGCTGTCGCTGATGGCGCTGATCGTGGCCGCGGTGCTGGTGGTGGACGACGCGATCGTGGTGCTGGAGAACATCTCGCGCCACCTCGACGCCGGCCTGTCGCCGAAGCAGGCGGCGCTGCGCGGCGCCGGCGAGGTCGGCGCGACCCTGCTGTCGATGAACATCGCCCTGGCGGTGGTGTTCGTTTCGATCCTGTTCCTCGACGACTTCGTCGAGAAACTCTTCCGCGAATTCTCGCTGACCCTGGTCGCGGCGATGTCGGTGTCGCTGCTGGTGTCGCTGAGCCTGACCCCGGCGCTGTGCTCGCGCCTGCTCAGGCCGGTCGATCCCGGGCGCGTGGTGCCGCCCTGGGAACGGCTGGGCGAACTGCTGTTCGGCGGCCTGCGCCGCGCCTACCTGCGCAGCCTGGACCGCACCCTGGCCCACCTGCCGATCGCGCTGTGCGTGCTGCTGGCGACCATCGCGCTCAACGTGTTCCTGTTCGCCAAGGTGCCCAAGGGCACGGTGCCGCAGCAGGACACCGGCCAGCTGCGCGGCTTCGCCCGCGGCGACGACGGCCTGTCCTTCCAGGTGATGCAGCCGAAGATCCAGGCCTACCGCCAGTACCTGCTGGCCGACCCGGCGATCGCCGACATCGCTGGCTTCATCGGCGGCGGCACCGGCGTCAACAACGGCTTCATCATGATCCAGATGAAGCCGCTGGCCGAGCGCGGCGTGTCCAGCCGCGAGGTGATCGACCGCCTGCGCAAGGACCTGCCCCGGGTGCCCGGCGGCAACCTGTGGCTGTGGGTCGACCAGGACATCCGCATCGGCGGCGGCAACAACGACGGCAACCTCGACCTGCAGCTGCTGGCCGGCGACAGCGCCCCGCTGCGCGAATGGACGCCGAAGGTGCAGGAAGCGCTGGCGGCGCTGCCGCAGCTGGTGGACGTGGATTCCAGCGGCGACGAAGGCATGCGCCAGGTGCAGCTGGAGATCGACCGCGAGGCGGCGACCCGGCTGGGCGTGGACATGCGCCTGGTCGCCACCGTGCTCAACAACTCCTTCAGCCAGCGCCAGGTCGCCACCCTGTACGACAGCCTCAACCAGTACCGGGTGGTGATGGAACTGGAGCCGCGCTACACCCAGTCGCCGACCACGCTGGACCAGGTGTACGCGATCGGCCGCGGCGGCCAGCGCGTGCCGCTGTCCGCGTTCGCGCGCTGGGAATACGGGATGGCGCCGGACCGGATCCTGCACCGCGAGCAGTTCGTCTCCACCCGGGTCAGCTTCGCGCTGGCACCCGGGGTGACCCTGGGCGAGGCCACCGCCGCGATCGAGGAGGCGATGGCCCGGATCATGCTGCCGACCGAGGTACGGGCCAAGCTCGGCGAAGAAGCCGGCAGCCTGCAGGAACTGCGCGACCGCCAGCTGTGGCTGATCCTGGGCGCGGTGCTGGCGGTGTACCTGGTGCTGGGCGTGCTGTACGAGAGCTACGTGCAGCCGCTGGCGATCCTGTCGATCCTGCCTTCGGCCGGGATCGGTGCGCTGCTGGCGCTGCTGGCCTTCGACGGCGAGCTGAACCTGATCTCGCTGCTGGGGCTGTTCCTGCTGGTCGGGGTGGTGATGAAGAACACCATCCTGATGGTCGATTTCGCCCTGGCGGCGCAGCGCGAGCAGGCGCTGCCGGCGCGCGCGGCGATCCTGGAGGCGGCGCGGCTGCGCTTCCGCCCGATCCTGATGACCAGCGTGGCCGCGCTGCTGGGCATGCTGCCGCTGATGCTGGCCACCGGCGAGGGCTGGGAGATGCGTCGCCCGCTCGGCATCGCCATCGTCGGCGGCCTGCTGGTGAGCCAGCTGCTGACCCTGTACACCACCCCGGCGGTGTTCCTGGGGCTGGACCGGCTGCGCGCGCGGGTGCGGGGCAAGGCCCTGGCCAAGGTGGCGCGCCAATCCACGTGATGCGCCGTTCCGGTGCAGTGGAGCAGTGTCCGCGCTTTCCCTTGCAGGAGCCGGGCTTGCCCGCGACACGACGCCGTGGGCACAGGCGACGTTCTCGCAGTCCCGACGCCCGTGTCGCCCACTGAAGTGGGCTCCTACAGAAAGCGGCCGCGCCGCAGCTGTTGCAGGAGCCGGGTTCAGCCGGCGACACAACGCCGTCGGCACAGGCGACGCCCTCACGCTCCCGACGCCCGTGTCGCCCACTGAAGTGGGCTCCTGCAGAAAGCGGCCACGCCGCAGCTGTTGTAGGAGCCGGGTTCAGCCGGCGACACGACGCCGTCGGCACAGGCGACGCCCTCACGCTCCCGACGCCCGTGTCGCCCACTGAAGTGGGCTCCTACAGAAGGCGGCCACGCCGCAGCTGTTGTAGGAGCCGGGTTCAGCCGGCGACACGACGCCGTCGGCACAGGCGACGCCCTACGCTCCCGACGCCCGTGTCGCCCACTGAAGTGGGCTCCTACAGAAGGCGGCCGCGCCGCAGCTGTTGCAGGAGCCGGGTTCAGCCGGCGACACGACGCCGTCGGCACAGGCGACGCCCTCACGCTCCCGACGCCCGTGTCGCCCACTGAAGTGGGCTCCTACAAGGGATCCCAAGGCGCGTGCGCAGCCGCTGCAGCAAGCAGCCGCATCAGCTCCGGCGCATCGGCGTACTCGACGCTATCGATCGCGGCGATCGGCTGCACGCCGTTCGCATTGGTCGCGAACGCTGCCCGGAACCGCGGCAGTTCGGCCAGCGTCACCGGCCGCACCTGCTGCGCCAAGCCCTGCGCCTTGAGCCCATCCTGCAGCAGCCGCTCGGTGGTGCCGCGCAGCGCCGGCGCTTCCGGCCAGACGACGCCGGCGCCGTCCCAGAATCCAATGTTCCAGACCGAGCCCTCGGCGATGCGCGCATCCGCGCCCTCTCCGTCGACGAACAGGGCGTCGTCGTAGCCGGCCTTCAGCGCCTGGCGGCGATGGTGGAACAGCGGGAAGGTGCCGACGTGCTTGATCTGTGGCAGCGGGCGCAGGAACCGGCAGGTGCGCACGCGCAACGCGCGCGTCGACGGTGCGGCCGGCGCAGCGGCCGACACCAGCACGTCCAGGGCAACCTCGCGCAGCGGCTGGCGGTAGTCGAAGTGGCGCGAGAACACCGTCACCCGCATCGCGCAGTCGCCGCCGGCCGCGTCGGCCGCCTGGCGCATCCAGCCGCGCGCCGCGGCCTCGTCCAGCGCCGCGTCGAACAGTTCGGCATTGCCCTGGCGCAGGCGGGCGAAGTGCAGCTCCAGTCCCTGCGCCGCGCCGTCGCGCACCCGCAACGCGGTGAAGTGGCCGTAGTTGGTCTGGGCCAGCGCGCGCAGCGCGCCGGGCTCGGCGTCGGCCGGTGCGCCGTTGAGCAATGCGACCGGCGCGGCCGCGCTCATGCCGCGGCGCATCCCGGCGCCACGTGCCACCACGGGCGTGGACGGCGTCGCCGGGAAGAAATGGACACGGGCATGCGCAGGCGACCGTCCATCCGCTTTCCCGTCGCCGGTCTCAGCGGAACGGCAGGCCGCCGCGGCCGCCCATGCCGCCGCCCATCATGCCCTGCAGGCCGCGCATCATCCCCTTCATGCCGCCGCGGCCCAGCTTGCCCATCATCTTTTCCATCTGCTGGTACTGCTTGAGCAGCTTGTTGACGTCGGCGGGCGTGGTACCGGAGCCGCGGGCGATGCGCGCGCGGCGCGAGCCGTTGAGCAGGTCGGGGTTGCGCCGTTCCTTCGGCGTCATCGAGCCGATGATCGCCATCATCCGCGGCACCTCGCGGCTCTGCGACACCTGCGCCTTGAGGTGCTCGGGCACCTGGCCCAGGCCGGGCAGCTTGTCCATCAGGCCGGCGATGCCGCCCATGTTCTGCATCTGCTCGAGCTGGTCGCGCATGTCGTTGAGGTCGAACTTCTTGCCCTTGGCGACCTTGGCGGCGAGCTTGGCCGCCTTCTCCTGGTCCACGGTCTGCTCGACCTGCTCGACCAGCGACAGCACGTCGCCCATGTCGAGGATGCGTGCGGCCACGCGGTCGGGGTGGAACACGTCCAGGCCGTCGAGCTTCTCGCCGGTACCGGTGAACTTGACCGGCTTGCCGGTGATGTAGCGCACCGACAGCGCGGCGCCGCCGCGGGCGTCGCCGTCGGTCTTGGTCAGGACCACGCCGGTCAGCGGCAGCGCCTCGGCGAAGGCCTTGGCGGTGTTGGCCGCGTCCTGGCCGGTCATGGCGTCGACCACGAACAGGGTCTCGGTCGGGTTGACCGCGGCGTGCAGGACCTTGATCTCGGCCATCATCGCCTCGTCGATGGCGAGGCGGCCGGCGGTGTCGACGATCAGCACGTCGGCGAAGGACTTCTTCGCATCGGCAATCGCGGCACGGACGATGTCTTCGGGCTTCTGCCCGGCGTCGGACGGGAAGAACAGCACCCCGACCTGCTCGGCCAGGGTCTTCAGCTGCTCGATCGCGGCCGGACGGTAGACATCGGCGCTGACCACCATCACCTTCTTCTTGCGCTTCTCCTTCAGGTGCTTGGCAAGCTTGCCGACGGTGGTGGTCTTGCCGGCGCCCTGCAGGCCGGCCATCAGGATCACCGCCGGCGCGGGCACGTTCAGGTTCAGGTCGTTGGCGGTCGAGCCCATGACCGCGGCCAGCTCGTCGCGCACGATCTTGATCAGGGCCTGGCCCGGGGTCAGCGACTTGAGCACTTCCTGGCCGACCGCGCGCACCTTGATCCGCTGGACCAGGGCCTGCACCACCGGCAGGGCGACGTCGGCCTCGAGCAGGGCGATGCGCACCTCGCGCACGGCCTCGCTGATGTTGGATTCGGTCAGGCGGCCGCGGCCACGCAGGCGCTCGAGGGTGCCGGACAGGCGCTGGGTCAGGGATTCGAACATGCGGTCGGACCGAAGAGGCGGAAAAGCGGTTGGCGATTATAGCCCGCGGGGACTGCCGGCCCTGCGCAGTGGCGGGCGTTCCTGCTTTGCTGCCTCCTTTTCGCCGCAGGCGAAGGGGGGCTGGGGAGGGGTGCTCTTCGCGGGCGGGAAGCAAGAGGCAGGAGCCCCCTCCCGGCCTCCCCTGCGCTGCGCGCAAGGGGAGGAGACAAGCAGGACCCACCCTCCTCTCAACCCATTGTTGACGTCCGGCGCCGATGCCACACCACTCCTCCGCCTCCGGCGCCTGTGCGACACTCCGTCGATGACAATCGTTCTCATCGCCGTCGTCGCCTACCTGGCCGCCGCCCTGCTGCTGTTCCGCGCGGTCTCCGGCGACCGGGCCGTGCCGTCGCGCGCCTGGCTGGCGCCGGCGCTGGCGGGCGTGCTGCTGCACGGCGGCTACCACCTGGGCGTGGCCTGGCGCACCGCCGGCGGCCCGGACATGCATTTCTTCTCGGCGCTGTCGCTGGTCAGCCTGGGCATGGCCGCGATGACCACCGCGGTCGGCGCGCGCGGGCGGATGGCGGCGCTGGGCGTGTTCGCCTTCCCGCTCGCCGCCGCGCTGCTGGCGCTCTACCACTGGCGCGGCCACGCGCCGTCGCCGACGCTGGACTGGCGCCTGCAGTTGCATGCCTGGCTGGCGCTGCTGGCCTACGCCACCCTGGCCATCGCCGCCCTGCTGGCGGTGATGCTGTGGGTGCAGGAACGCGCCCTGCGCCGGCGCGAGTTCCATGCCTGGCTGCGGGCGCTGCCGCCGCTGACCGAGCTGGAGACGCTGCTGTTCCGCACGATCGCCGTGGGCTTCGCCCTGCTCACCCTGACCTTGCTGACCGGCGTGCTGTTCGTCGAGGACTTCCTGTCCCAGCACCTGGTCCACAAGAGCGTGCTCAGCGTGCTGTCCTGGCTGGTGTTCGGCGGCCTGCTGCTGGGCCGCTGGCGCTACGGCTGGCGCGGCATCCGTGCCGTGCACTGGACCCTGACCGCGATGGCGCTGCTGCTGCTGGCGTTCTTCGGCAGCAAGTTCGTGCTGGAACTGGTGCTGGGACACGCCTAGGCCGGCGGACGCACAGGAACCATCCATCCCCTGAACGATGGCGTTATGGCGACCAGAGAACGCCGCCCGGCCGGGTTGCCGGCGCCAGGTGGCGCAGGAACAATCGCGCTTTGCCTGCGGCCCGGTGGCCGATGACCTGCCCACGAACGGCGGGCGGCAACGTTCCGGACGGCAGACCGATCCACAGATGACTGGCCCGCAGCAGCGACGTTCCCTGCGCAAGGGGGTGCCTGTCCGCCTTCTGCGCGGGCTGGTCACCGGCGCGCTCGCCTGGGCCGGCGCCGCGTCGGCGCAGAGTCCGCCCGATGCCGGCCAGCTGCAGCGCCAGTCCGAACAGGCACTGGACCATGCCCCGCCTGCTCCCCCCCCGGCCACGGCCCTTCCGGCGCCGGCCGAGCCTGCGGCCGGTCCGGCGTTCACCGTCCGCCGCTTCTTGGTCCGTGGCGCCACGCTGGTCCCGGCCGGGGAACTGGAGCGCCAACTCGACGCCTGGCGCGACCGCCCGGTGCATCTGGCGGACCTGGAAGACGCATTGCGGACCTTGGTGGCCCACTACCGGGGGCTCGGCTGGTTCGCCCGCGCGCAGTTGCCCGAACAGGACATCACCGACGGCACCGTGGTCGTACAGGTGGTCGAAGGGCGCTTCGGGCAACTGCATGTCGAACATGGCGGCGGGCGCGCCCGCAGTGGTTTCGTCGCCGGCGTCGTCGCCCGGCAGCTGCAGCCCGGCGCGCCGTACTCGCTCGCGCAGCTCGAGCGCGGCCTGCTGCTGGCCAACGACCTGCCCGGCATCATGGCCGACGGCGTGCTGCGGGCAGGCGAAGCACCCGGCACCAGCGACCTGGTCCTGCAGGTGCAGGACCGGCCGCTGCTCAGCGGCAGCGCGTCGCTGGGCAACGACGGCAGCCGCTACACCGGGCGCGCACAGGCCATCGCCCGGCTCAACCTCGACGACCCAAGCGGCTGGGGTGACCAGATCGGCGCCACGCTCATGCGCGGCGTCGACCTGGAGTACCTGGGCGCGAGCTACGGCGTGCCGCTGGGCACCGGTGGCTGGCGCGGCAATGTCGGCTATGCCTCGCTCAGCTACCGGCTGGGCAAGGAGTTCGCCGCGCTGGATGCGTTCGGCAAGTCGCGCATCCGCCAGGCCAGCGTCGCCTACCCGTTGCGGCGCAGCGATGCGCTGAACGTGGAAGTGGAACTGGCCTGGACCGGCCGCCACCAATGGGACGAAAGCCTCGGCCTGGCCCTGCGCCGCCGCCACATCGGCAACCTGACCCTGGGCGTCTACGGCGACGCGCGCGACGAGTGGTTGCGCGGCGGCTGGACGGCGTGGATCGTCGACCTGGCCCACGGCCGCGCGCGCCTGGACCTGCCCGACGATCGGGCCCTCGACGCCTTCGGCGCGGGCATCCATGGCCCCTTCACCCTGGCCAGCCTCGAACTGCGCACGGACCGCTGGCTGTCGCCGGACTGGTACGCGCGATCGCGCATCACCGGTCAATGGACCGACGGCAACCTCGATTCTTCGTTGCAGTTCGTGCTCGGCGGCCCCTCCGGCGTGCGCGGCTATCCGGTCAACGAAGGCAGCGGGGACAGCGGCGCGGTCGTGCAGCTGGAGCTGCACCGCCTGCTGCCCGGGCCGCTCGGCAGCGAACTGGACGGTTTCGCCTTCGTCGACCATGGCGTCATCCGCCAGCGCCAGGACCCTTGGGACGACTGGCGCCTGCCCGGCGACGCGGACAACCAGTACGCGCTGTCGGCAGCCGGCATCGGCCTGGGCTGGACCCATCCGCGCGGCCTGCGGACGATACTGAGCCTGGCCTCGCCGCTGGGAACGAATCCCGGCGGCCTGGAAGACCGCAACCAGGACGGCACCCGGCGCGCGACCCAGTTCTGGTTCAACCTGCGGCAGCGCTTCTAGACCATGATCGAGCACCCGCCGCACCCCGACGAGGACACTTCCATGCGCAACGCCCACGCCGATGCCGCCACGCCGGTCCGCCTCCGGCACCGGACCGGCCTGCTGCTGCTCGCGCTGCTGCCGTTCGGCGCGGCGGCCGGGCAGGACCCACGCGCACTGCCGGAGGACGGGCGCGTGGTCGCAGGCAATGCCACCCTGTCCGCCTCCGGGCACACGCTCACGGTCGCCCAGCGGTCGAACCGCGCGATCCTGGAATGGCGGAGCTTCAACATCGGCCACGACGCGACCGTGCAGTTCGAGCAGCCTTCGGCTTCGGCCATCGCGCTGAACCGGGTGGTGGGCGGCGATGCGTCGCACATCGCCGGGCAACTGCTCGGCAACGGCCACGTGTACCTGGTGAACGCCGCCGGCGTGCTGTTCGGCCGCGACGCGCGCATCGATGTCGGCCACCTGGTGACCTCGACCCTGGACATCGGTAACCACGATTTCCTCGCCGGACGCAACGGATCCGCGAGCACGGCCGGCGCCGCGCTGTCCGCCACCGACCGTCCTGCATCGGCACCGGCTCAAGACCCACGCTCCGAGCCGCCATTCCGTCTCCCCGCACCGGCCGGCACCGCCAGCGCCACGGCGGACGCCGCTGGCGAGGAACCGCAGCCAGCGCCATCGCGCCTGCTGACGATGGATGCCGGCGCCGACGGACACCTGCGCCTCGGAGTGCAGCCCACCGAGGTACAGGCGTTGCTCGACAGCGGCAGCCTGCGGGAGGACGAAGACGGCCTGGTCCTGACCTCCAGCGGGGTCAATGCGCTGCGCGCGGCGGTGGTCGCGCACGAAGGCGCGCCGCAGGCGCGCGTCGCGGCCGTGCGCGAAGGTCGCCTGCTGCTGCTGGCCGACGGCGCTTCCGAGGCACGATCCGGCGAGGATGCGGGACAGGGCATCGTCGACTGACGCGACGGCGGCAAAGGACTACACGACCGACGGGCCGTCGGCAGGCGCGGCGGATCCGGCCGCCACGCGGCCGCCCTTGTCGCGCATCGCCAACACACCTGCTGGTTGACCACCCTGGCCAGCACCTCAGGCCAGCAGCAGGCCCCCGCCGACGAGCGCGCCGAGCAGCGCGCCGCCCAACACCTCCGGCAGCGTGTGCCGCGCCAGGCGCAGCCGCGACCAGGCCAATGACGGCGCCGCCAGCAGCAGCACCATCGCGCCCGGTGCCCACAGGCCGAGCAGCGCCGTTCCCGCGAACAGCAGGCTGGCCATGTGCAGCGACAGCTTGATCCAGCGGTTGGCCAGCCCGGCCACGCACAGCATCGCCACCGCCGCTGCCGCCCCGCTCGACAGCGGCGAAGCCCGCCCGCCCATCCACCACCACCAGCCGCCGGCCAGCAGCAGCGCCAGGCCGTAGAGCAGCGGCCGCTCGCGCGGGCGCGACGCGTCCACCGTGCTCCAGCGACCGCTGCGCCATCGCTGCAGAACGAAGGCCCAGACGATGGCGACCACCACCGCCATGCCGAGCAGCGC
This sequence comes from Pseudoxanthomonas suwonensis, assembly GCF_000972865.1. Classification (NCBI taxonomy): domain Bacteria; kingdom Pseudomonadati; phylum Pseudomonadota; class Gammaproteobacteria; order Lysobacterales; family Lysobacteraceae; genus Pseudoxanthomonas; species Pseudoxanthomonas suwonensis. The sequence continues at coordinate 3,158,638 of NZ_CP011144.1, read as the reverse complement.
CTTCGGCAGCGCGGCCGGGTCCAGTTGCCAGGCGGCGACCAGCACCAGCGCGGTGAACACCGCGAACGGGTGCAGCAGCAGCGACAGCACGCGGGCCGCGCCCAGGCCCGGACTGGCGGCTGGCTCCGGCAGGCTCCGCTGCGGTTCGCTCACGCGTATTCCAGCGCGTCGGCCAGGCGCTCGACCGCGATCACTTCCAGGTCCTTGTGGCGCACCGCGCGCGGCACGTTCGCCTTGGGCACGATCGCACGCCTGAAGCCGTGGGTGGCGGCCTCGCGCAGCCGCTCCTCGCCGTTGGGCACCGGCCGGATCTCGCCGGACAGGCCGACCTCGCCGAAAGCCACGGTCTTGTCGGCCAGCGGCCGGTCGCGCAGCGAGGACAGCACCGCCAACAGCACCGGCAGATCGGCCGCGGTCTCCTGCACGCGGATGCCGCCCACGACATTCACGAACACGTCCTGGTCGCCGACCACCACCCCGCCATGCCGGTGCAATACGGCCAGCAGCATCGCCAGCCGGTTCTGCTCCAGGCCGACCGCGACCCGGCGCGGGTTGGACAGCGGCGAGGAATCCACCAGCGCCTGCACCTCGACCAGCAGCGGCCGGGTGCCCTCGCGGGTCACCATCACGCAGCTGCCCGGCTGCTGCGAGCTGCCGGACAGGAAGATCGCCGACGGGTTGGGCACTTCCTTCAGGCCCTTGTCGCCCATCGCGAACACGCCCAGCTCGTTGACCGCGCCGAAGCGGTTCTTGAACGCGCGCAGCACCCGGAAGCGGCTGCCGCTCTCGCCCTCGAAGTACAGCACCGCGTCGACCATGTGCTCGAGCACGCGCGGACCGGCGATGCCGCCCTCCTTGGTGACGTGGCCGACCAGGAACACCGCGGTGCCGGTCTCCTTGGCGTAGCGCACCAGCCGGGCGGCGCTCTCGCGCACCTGACTGACCGAGCCTGGCGCGGCGGTCAGCGATTCGGTCCACAGGGTCTGCACCGAGTCGGCCACGATCAGCTTCGGACGCGCCTGCGAGGCGTGCTGCAGGATCGACTCGACCCCGGTCTCGGCCAGCGCCTGCAGGTTGTCCAATGGCAGGTCCAGGCGCACCGCGCGCCCGGCGACCTGGGCCAGCGATTCCTCGCCGGTCACGTACAGCGCCGGCAACTGCGCGGCCATGCTGGCCAGCGCCTGCAGCAGCAGGGTCGACTTGCCGATGCCCGGGTCGCCGCCGACCAGCACCACCGCACCCTCGACCAGGCCGCCGCCGAGCACCCGGTCCAGCTCGCCGATACCGGTGGACACCCGCACCTCCGCGGTCTGGCTGACGTCCTTGAGCGCGGTGACCTTGGGCGGATCGACCTTGCCGGCCCAGCCGGAACGCCGCGACGCGCCGGGGCCGGCAGGGGCGCCGGCCGGCTCGAGCACCACCTGCGAGAGAGTGTTCCAGGCGCCGCATTCGCCGCACTGGCCCTGCCACTTGCTGTATTCGGCGCCGCATTCGCCGCAGACGTAGGCGGTGCGCGCGCTGGACTTGGTGGAGAGCTTGGCCACGGATGCGGGAGTGTTCCGGAACGGGAGGCCACTGTAGCCGCGGCCGGTCTCCGCTGGCGAGACGGCGGCCTCCGGAAACGACGAGGCCCCGCCGGAGCGGGGCCTGTCACGATCTGGTGCCGGAAACAGGAGTCGAACCTGCGACCTACGCATTACGAATGCGCCGCTCTACCAACTGAGCTATTCCGGCAATGGCCAGCCGCGCGGGCGCGTCCGGGGGCGGAATTCTAACGGTTCGGGGGCGGGCAGACCAGCGGCGGCGGTATGCCCTGCCTTCACCGGGCGCAGACGGAGCCGCGCGGCGACGGTGATAACTTAGCCCCCTGCCCAGAGCCCGCGTACCGCATGCGCCATCGCCTCCCGTTCCCGCGCTCCGTCCTCCTGGTCCTGTTCCTGGCCCTGCTGCCGGCATGGCCGGCGGCGGCGCAGGCACCGGCGCTGGAGCAGGCGCGCCAGCAGCTGGAAGAGATCGGCACAGCGCTCGACGGGCAGACGGACGATGCCGCGCTGCAGGCGTCGCGCGACGCGGTGCTGAAGATCCAGGCCGGCGCCGACCAGATCATCGCCGAGCGCACCCCGCAGCTGCAGAGCCTGGACGCGCGCCTGGCCGAACTGGGCGACGCTCCGGCCGGCGAGGACCAGGAAGCGGCCGAGGTCACCCGCGAGCGGCGCAGCCTGCAGCAGCAACGCAGCGAGGTGGACGCGGAGCTGCGCCAGGCCAAGCTGGCGTCGGTGGAAAGCGGCCAGCTGCTCGAACGGATCGCCGCCGAACGCCAGGCGACCTTCCGCCGGACCCTGTCCGAGCGCACCACCGCACCCTGGAGCCCGCGCTTCTGGCGCGAGCTGGGCGACAACCGCCAGCGCGATGACGCACGCCTGGCAGGCCTATGGCGGGACGCGCGCGATGCGGTGGTCGAACGCTGGCAATCCGGGCCGCTGCGCTCGTCGATGTACCTGCTGCTCGCGCTGCTGGTGGCGGTGGTGGTCGGCTGGTTCGGCGCGCGCAGCGTGCCGCGGCTGGTCGGCAAGCACATTCCCGCCGGTCCGCTGCGCCGCTCCGCGCCCGCGCTGGCGCGGGTGCTGCTGTCGACGCTGGCGGCGTGGTGGATCGTCGGGCTGCTCAACGCGGCGCTGCTGCCGGCGAGCCCGCCGCTTGCCGTCGGCCGGCTCGCCAACCTGGCCGGCAACCTGCTGGTGTTCGCCACCTTCGTGACCACGCTGGGGGCGGTGCTGCTCTCGGTTCGCCGCCCCTCCTGGCGCCTGCCTGCGATCTCCGACGAGGGCGCGGCCGCGCTGCGCCCGCTGCCCCTGGCCGCGGCGCTGGCGATCGTGCTCGCCACCTTCCCGCAGCGGCTGGGCGCGCTGGTCAATGCCAGCCTGCCGCTGGCGGTGGCGCTGACCGCGCTGGCCGCGCTGGTCTCCACCTCGGTGGTGCTGCTGGCGCTGCTGCGCGTGCACCGGTTGCAGGCCCGGACCGTCGAGGCCGCCGACGGGACCTGCAAGCCGCATTTCCGGCCCTGGATCAACGTCGCCACCGGCATCGGCTGGGTCGGCGCGGCGGTCTGCCTGCTGGGCCTGCTGACCGGGTACGTGGCCCTGTCCGGTTTCATCGCCCTGCAGCTGCTGTGGACGGCGGTGATGCTGGCCACGCTGTACCTGGGCATGCGCTTCATCGACGACTTGGTCTGTGCGGTGCTGGGCGCCAATGGCCTGGCCGGGCGCCGGATCAACAACCGCTTCGGCCTGGACCCGCGCCACGTCGAGCGGCTGGCGGTGGTGCTCTCGGCCGTGCTGCGCACCCTGCTGGCGCTGCTGGGCCTGATCGCGCTGGCGATGCCCTACGGCGCCAGCGGCGACGACCTGATCGACCGCGCCCTGGGCCTGGCCCGCGGCATCACCATCGGCGAACTGGTGCTGAGCCCGGCCAGCGTGGTCCGTGCGATGGCGGTGTTCCTGCTGGCCACCGGCGCGTTCCACCTGATCAAGCGCTGGCTGGCGCGGCGCTACCTGCCGACCACGCGCATGGACGAGGGCATGCGCGCCTCGGTGGTCGCCCTGTTCGGCTACGCCGGCATCGTGGCGGCGGTGGCGATGGCACTGGCCGCGATCGGCGTCGGCCTGGAGCGGATCGCCTGGATCGCCAGCGCGCTGTCGGTCGGTATCGGCTTCGGCCTGCAGGCGATCGTGCAGAACTTCATCTCCGGCCTGATCCTGCTGGCCGAGCGGCCGGTGAAGGTCGGCGACTGGGTGGTGGTCGGCGACGCCGAGGGCGACATCCGCCGGATCAACGTGCGCGCCACCGAGATCCAGACCGGCGACCGCACCACGGTGCTGGTGCCCAATTCGGAGCTGATCACCAAGACGGTGCGCAACCGCACCTATTCCAACGCCGAGGGGCTGGTGAAGATCGTGCTGCCGATGCCGTTGGCCACCGATGCCGACCTGGTCCGCGACCTGTTGCTGGAGACGTTCCGCCAACATCCGGGAATCCTCGACGCGCCGGCGCCGAACGTGCTGATCGACGGCATCAACGACAAGGGCCAGGTGCTGTTCAGCGCGACCGGCTTCGTCGCCACGCCGCGGCAGGCCTCGTCCACGCGCAGCGCGCTGCTGTTCGAGATCCTGCGCAAGTTGCGCCAGCTCAATATCCGGATGCTGTAGGAGCGGACTTCAGTCCGCGACACGGGCGTCGGGATCATGGGGACGTCGCCTGTGCCGACGGCGTCGTGTCGCGGTCATGCCCGCTCCTACGAGAGCCAAGGCCCCCAACCGGTCGGCCCTCAGGCACAGCCTTCGGGCGTTCATCGGGCTGCACGCCGGTGGCGCGCAAGCAGCCCTCTTCCTCCCTGGCCTGCGGCGAAAGGGATGGGGCGATTGCAGCAGACTCACCCGACCAGGCGCAGCCGCAGTTCCTTGGGCAGCGCGAAGACCATGTCCTCAGGTTCGCCGTCCAGTTCGCCGACGCCTTCGGCGCCCAGCTCGCGCAGGCGGGCGATGACCCCATCGACCAGCACCTGCGGCGCCGAGGCGCCGGCGGTGAGGCCGATGTGGCGCTTGCCCGCGACCCAGGCCGGGTCGATCTCGTGCGCGCCGTCGATCAGGTAGGACTCCACGCCCTCGCGCCGGGCCAGCTCGGCCAGGCGGTTGGAGTTGGAGCTGTTCGGCGAACCCACCACCAGTACCAGGTCGCAGCGGCCGGCCAGCTCGCGCACCGCGTCCTGGCGGTTCTGGGTGGCGTAGCAGATGTCGTCGTGGCGCGGGCCCTGGATCGCGGGGAAGCGCACCTTCAGCGCCTCGATGATCCCGCGGGTGTCGTCTACCGACAGCGTGGTCTGGGTGGTGTAAGCCAGGTTGTCCGGCTGGCCGACCTGCAGGGTGGCGACGCCGTCGATGTCCTCGACCAGATGTATCGAGCCCACCCCGCTCTCCCGGTTCCACTGCCCCATCGTGCCCTCGACCTCGGGATGCCCGGCGTGGCCGATCAGGACCACGTCGCGGCCGGCACGGCAGTGGCGGGCCACCTCGAAGTGGACCTTGGTCACCAGTGGGCAGGTCGCGTCGAACACCTTGAGCCCACGCCGCTCGGCCTCCTCGCGCACCGCGCGCGACACGCCGTGGGCGCTGAAGATCACCGTGGCGTTGTCCGGCACCTCGTCCAGCTCCTCGACGAACACCGCGCCGCGCGCCTTGAGGTCGTCGACCACGAAGCGGTTGTGCACGACCTCGTGGCGCACGTAGATCGGCGCGCCCAGGGTCTCGATCGCGCGCTTGACGATCTCGATGGCGCGGTCGACGCCGGCGCAGAAGCCGCGGGGATTGGCGAGGGTGACGTCCATAGGATTCAGTCTTGCGAAACGGGGGTGGACGGGCAACAGCCTGGCACGGACATCATGAACCCGTCTTCGCCTTCCTGCCATCGAATACCCCGAACACCGCGATGCCGATCGCCCCGCCGACGATGGCCGCATCCGCCAGGTTGAACGCCGGCCAGTAGTGCCCGCGCCAGTACCACTGGATGAAGTCCACCACGTGGCCGTGGACCAGGCGGTCGATCACGTTGCCCAGCGCGCCGCCGATCACCAGCGCGTACGGCAGCGCCTGGCGCCAGTCGCCGCGTGGCGTGCGCCACAGCCACCAGCCCAGCAGGCCGCAGATGGCGAAGGCCAGCACGGTGAAGAAGGTGGCCTGCCAGCCGCCGGCATCGGCCAGGAAGCTGAACGCCGCGCCGGTGTTGTAGGTGCGGTACCAGTTCCAGAAGCCGTCGATCACCGGCACGGCGGTGTACTCGGGCAGGCTGGACAGCACCCAGGCCTTGCTCCACTGGTCGAGGACGATGACCGCCGCCGACAGCAGCAGCCAGGGCATCGCGTTGGGCTTGGGACCGGACTTGCTCATGCTCAGAACCACCGCCGCTCCTCGCCGGGCCCGTCGACATTGCTGGCGCAGCGGCCGCACAGCTGCGGATGCGCCGGATCGGCGCCGACGTCGGCGCGGTGGTGCCAGCAGCGCACGCACTTGGCCTTGGCCGTCGGTTGCGCGCTGACGAAGATGTCGTCGGTCTGCGCGGCCACCACCGAGACGTCGCCGCTGATGAACAGGAAGCGCAGCTCCTCGGCCAGCGGCTGCAGGTGGGCGGCGGTGTCGGTGCCGGCGGTCACGGTGATTTCAGCCTCCAGGGCGGCGCCGATCTGGCCGTTGGCGCGCATCGGCTCGAGCACCTTGGCGACCTGCTCGCGCAGGGCCAGCAGGCGTTCGAAGTCGGCCGCGCCCAGCTCGGCGCCGGCCGGCAGCGGCGCCAGGCCGTCGTACCAGGTGGCGAACAGCACGTTGCCGGCGCGCTGCCCGCTTTCCGTGGACGCGGGGAGATAGCCCCACAGCTCGTCGGCGGTAAAGCTCAGCACCGGCGCGATCCAGCGCACGAACGCCTCGGCGATGCGGTACATCGCGCTCTGCGCGCTGCGCCGGCCGCGCGAGTCCTCGCGCATGGTGTACAGGCGGTCCTTGGTCACGTCCAGGTACAGCGAGCCCAGGTCCACGCTGCAGAAGTTCAGCAGCGCCTGCACGATCTCGGCGAAGTCGTAGCGCTCGTAGGCCGCCTTGATCTTCTCCTGCACCTCGAAGGCGCGGTGCACGATCCAGCGGTCCAGCGCGACCATGTCCTCCAGCGGACGCAGGTCGCGGCCCGGGTCGAACCCGTGCAGGTTGGCCAGCAGGAAGCGCGCGGTGTTGCGCAGGCGGCGGTAGGCGTCGGCGTTGCGCTTGAGGATCTCCTGCGACAGCGACATCTCGTTGCTGTAGTCGGCCGAGGCGATCCACAGGCGCAGGATGTCCGCGCCCAGCGTCTTCATGATGTCCTGCGGCTCGATGCCGTTGCCGAGCGACTTGGACATCTTGCGGCCGTGCTCGTCCACGGTGAAGCCGTGGGTCAGGCACTGCCGGTACGGCGCGGCCTTGTCGATCGCCACGCCGGTCAGCAGCGAGGACTGGAACCAGCCGCGGTGCTGGTCCGAGCCTTCCAGGTACAGGTCGGCCGGCTTGCCCAGGCCGCGCTCCAGCAGCACGCCCTCGTGGGTCACACCGGAGTCGAACCAGACGTCGAGGATGTCGGTGATCCGGTCGTAGTCGGCCGCCTCGGCGCCGAGCAGTTCGGCCGCGTCCAGCGTGTACCAGACGTCGACGCCGCCCTGCTCCACCCGCTCGGCGACCTGGCGCATCAGCTCGCTGCTGCGCGGATGCGGCTCGCCGGTCTCGCGGTGCACGAACAGCGCGATCGGCACGCCCCAGGTGCGCTGGCGCGAGATGGTCCAGTCCGGCCGGCCCTCGACCATGCCGGTGATGCGGGCCTTGCCCCACTCCGGGTACCACCTCACCGTGTCGATGGCGGCCAGCGCATCGGCGCGCAGGTTCGCCTGGTCCATCGAGATGAACCACTGCGGCGTGGCGCGGAACGCGATCGGGGTCTTGTGCCGCCAGCAGTGTGGATAGCTGTGTTCGAGCCGGGTCGCCGCCAGCAGCGCGCCGCTGGCGCGCAGCACTTCGACGATGGCGTCGTTGGCCTTCCAGATGTGCTGGCCGGCCAGTTCCACGCCATGCGCGGCCGGTGTCGACGGCAGGTACACGCCGCGGCCGTCGACCGGGTTGAGCTGGGCGGCGGTGTACTTGTCGATCAGGCCGTAGGCCTTGCCGACCACGTAGTCGTCCTGGCCATGGCCGGGCGCGGTGTGCACCGCGCCGGTGCCGTCCTCGGCCGAGACGTGGTCGCCGAGGATCGCCGGGATGTCGCGCTCGTCGTAGAACGGGTGCGCGAACAGCAGGTGTTCCAGCGCCGCACCCTTGGCCCGGCCGTGCACGGTCACGCCGGCCACGCCATAGCGCTGCAGCGAGCGCTCGGCCAGCGCGTCGGCCAGCACCAGCCAGCGGCGGCGGCCGTCGCGCGCAGGCCCTTCGACCAGCGCGTATTCCAGCTCCGGGCCGAGCGACACCGCCAGCGAGGCCGGCAGCGTCCACGGCGTGGTGGTCCAGATCGGCAGCGCGACCTCGACCTCGGCCGGGACGTCCACGCCGAACGCCAAGCCCACCGCCTGCGCGTCGCGCGCGGCGTAGGCCACGTCGATGGCCGGCGACGCCTTGTCCTGGTACTCGATCTCCGCCTCGGCCAGCGCCGAGCCGCAATCGAAGCACCAGTGCACCGGCTTGACCCCACGGGTCAGGTGGCCGTTGTCGACGATCTTGGCCAGCGCGCGGATCTCGTTGGCCTCGAAACGGAAGTCCAGGGTCTTGTACGGGTTGTCCCAGTCGCCGATCACGCCCAGGCGCTTGAAGTCCTTGCGCTGGATCTCGATCTGCGACTCGGCGTACTCGCGGCACTTCCGCCGGAACTCGGTGGCGTCGAGCTTGGTCCCGACCTTGCCGTACTTCTTCTCGATCGCGATCTCGATCGGCAGGCCGTGGCAGTCCCAGCCCGGCACGTACGGCGCGTCGAAGCCGGCCAGGTACCTGGACTTGACGATGACGTCCTTGAGGATCTTGTTGACCGCATGGCCCAGGTGGATCGCGCCGTTGGCGTACGGCGGGCCGTCATGCAGCACGAACAGCGGCCGGCCGGCGGCATTGGCGCGCAGCTGCGCGTACAGGCCGTCGGCTTCCCAGCGCGCCAGGGTGTCCGGCTCGCGCTTGGGCAGGTCGCCGCGCATCGGGAAATCCGTGGCCGGCAGGTGGAGGGTGGCTTTGTAGTCGTGGGTCACGGCATCTACCGTTGCGCGGCGGCTTGGTGATAGGCGGGATGCGGCTGGGGATCCGCATTTTTTTCATTGTCCGCACATGGATGTGCGGGCTGTTGCGAGGGATTCGCACCATCGCGTGCGGGCTCTTGCGACGGACCCGCACTGTCGAACTCTTGTGGAGGATTCGCACTGAGGATCGCGCGCGCCTGCCCGGCGTCGCGGTGCATCTGCGCGGTCAGCGCCGGCAGGTCGGGGAACTTCTCCTCGTCGCGCAGCTTGGCGACGAACTCGACCTCGAGATGACGCCCGTACAGGTCGCCCTCGAAGTCGAACAGGTGCGCCTCCAGCAGCGGCTCCACCCCGTCCACGGTCGGCCGGGTGCCGAAGCTGGCCACCGACGGCCACGGCTGCGGTCCCACGCCGTGCACACGGGTCGCATAGATGCCCGACAGTGCCGGCGTCTTCGGGAAACGCAGGTTCGCGGTGGGGTAGCCCAGCGTGCGTCCTAGCTGGCGGCCACGCACCACGCGCCCGCCGATCGCATAGGGACGACCCAGCAGCGCCGCCGCATGGGCGAAGTCGCCGCCACGCAACGCCTCGCGGATCCGCGTGCTCGACACCCGTTCGCCGTGGACGTGGACCGGATCGATTTCGCCGGCGGCAAACCCCAGTTCCTCGCCCATCGCCCGCAACAGCGCCAGGTCGCCGCCGCGGCGGTGGCCGAAGCGGAAGTCCGGGCCGATCCAGACCTCGCGCGCGCCCAATCGCCCGGCCAGCACGCGGCGCACGAAGTCCTGCGCCGGCATCGCCGCCAGCGCGGCGTTGAAGCGCAGCAGGCCCAGCTTCTCCACGCCCAGGGCGAGCAGGCCCTCGATCCGGTCGCGCGGCAGGGTCAGCCGCGGCGGCGGCGCATCCTTGGCGAAGAACTCGCGCGGCAACGGCTCGAAGCTCAGGGCGACGGCGGGCAGGCCGAACGCCTGCGCACGCGCCACCGCGTGGCGCACCAGCGCCCGGTGGCCCAGGTGGAGGCCGTCGAAGGCGCCGATGCAGACCACGCTGCCGCGCGGGCACAGGGACCCGCCATCGACGTCACGGAACAGCCTGCTCATCTATCTCGCTTGACCGGTTGCATCGCCCGTCGGCGCCGGCCGGCGCCGGCCCGGGGCCGAACGCCGAAGTATAGCGGGCGCGGCCGGGCCAGCGTCCCCGGCACACACCGCGCCGGACTTGGTTGGGTCAGTGCCGCAGGTGCCGGGGCCGCAGGCCGAGGGCGAACAGCATCAGCGCGTACGTGGCCGCGCCCGCGGAGATGGCCAGCAGCAGCCACCCGACCCGGGCCATGGGCCCGCCGAGCGCGGTCCATTCCCCCACCCAGGCGCGCGCGGCCAGGACCACGGCCGCCATCGCCACGCAGGCCGTGGCCAGGCGCAGGAGGAACCGCCCCCACCCCGGCTGCGGCAGGTACAGCCCGGAACTGCGCAACACCCGCCACAGCAGCCAGGCGTTGACCATGCCGGCCAGCGCCGTGGCCAGGGCGATCCCGGCATGGCTGCCTTCCACCCCGCCCCGCCAGAGCGGGGTGACGATGGCGACCGTCAGCACCACGTTGGCCACGACGGTCCAGATCGCGGCACGCATCGGCGTCCTGGTGTCCTGGCGCGAGAAGAACGCCGGGGCGAGCACCTTGCTGAGCATGAACGCCGGCACACCCAGGCTCATCGCGCCCAGGCTGACCGCCGCCATCCGGGTATCGAACGCGGTGAAGTGGCCGTAGTTGTAGACCGTGGCGGTGATCGGCTCGGCCAGCAGCAGCAGGCCCAGGCCGGCAGGCAGGCCGGCCAGCAGCGCCATGCGCAGGCCCCAGTCGAGCGAAGCGTTGTAGCCCTCGGCGTCGGCGGCGGCGTGCCGGCGCGACAGGTGCGGCAGGATCACCGTGCCCAGGGCGACCCCGAACAATCCCAGCGGGAACTCGATCAGGCGGTCGGAGTAGTACAGCCAGTCCACGCTGCCGGCCGCCAGCAGCGAGGCGAACGCGGTACCGACAATCAGGTTCACCTGCGCCACCGAGGACGCGAACAGGGTCGGCAGCATCAGCCGCGCGACCTTGCGCACCTCCGCATGCCGGAAATCCAGGCGCAGCCGCGGCCGCATGCCCAGCCGTCCGAGCACCGACCACAGCAAGGCCAGCTGCAGCACGCCGGCCACCAGCACGCCCCACGCCAGGCCCTGCGGCGGCACCTGGAAGCGAGGCGCCAGCCAGAACATCGCCGCGATCATGGTCAGGTTGTGCAGCACCGGGGTGAACGCCGGCAGCCCGAACCGGCCCATGCTGTTGAGGATCGACGCGGCCAGCGACATCATCGAGATGAACAGCAGGTACGGGAAGGTGATCCGCAGCATCTGCGCGGTCTGCGCCAGCAGCTCCGGCTGGTCGGCCCAGCCCGGGGCGAACAGGCGCGCGATCAGCGGAGCGGCCAGCATGCCGGCCGCGCAGACCACCATCACCACCGCGCACAGCGCGCCGGCCATGTGGTCGATGAACGATTTCAGCGCCGCCTTGTCGCCACGCTCCTTGATCTCGTTGAGCACCGGCACGAAGGCCATCGCCATCGAGCCTTCGGCGAACACCCGGCGCAGGAAGTTGGGGATCCGGTAGGCCACGATGAACGCACTCATCGCCCCGCCGGTCCCGAACAGGGTCGCCTGCAGCATGTCGCGGCCGAAGCCGGCGATCCGCGACAGCAGGGTCATGCCGCTGAAGACCGCGGTCGAACGCAGCAGACGGGGACCGCTCATCGGCCCGCCCCCCCCCGCCCGGCCCCGGCGTGGCCGGGGCAGTTGACCCAAGTCTTTGAATCCGCCATAATTTCGCGTTCGCTGTATCCCACCACACCGTTTTCGCAACAGTTTTTCAGGAATCCACCGCCGTGGCCAACATCAAGTCCGCCAAGAAGCGCGCCAAGCAGACGGTCGTGCGCAACGCGCGCAACACCGCCCAGCGTTCGCAGCTCCGCACCGCCGTCAAGAAGGTCCTCAAGGCCCTGGACGCCAACGACGCCGCCGGCGCCGAGGCCGCCTACGCCGTCGCCCAGCCGCTGCTGGACCGCTTCAGCTCGCGCGGCCTGATCCACAAGAACAAGGCCGCCCGCCACAAGAGCCGCCTGACCGCCCGCATCAAGGCGATCAAGGCCGCCTGACCCCGGCTTCGCGGCCGCCCGGCCGCGGACCAGGCGCGCAACGAAAAACCCGGCTCCGGCCGGGTTTTTCGTCGTCTGGCGCCCTGCCATCCGGGGCATCGCCTCAGGCCGCGCCATTGCGCGCTTCGGCCTCGGCCGCGCGCTGCCGGTCCAGGAACGCCATCACCTCGAGCATGATCGGCCAGGTGCCCTCGCGGCCCAGCGCCGAGACCAGGAACCAGGGCTGCTGCCAGCCCAGTTCGGCCACCACTTGCGCGGCGCGCTCGGCGGCCTCGTCCTCGAACATCAGGTCGGCCTTGTTGAGCACCAGCCAGCGCGGCTTGGCCAGCAGCTCCGGATCGTGCTTGCCCAGCTCGTGCTCGATCGCGCGTACCTGCTCGGTCGGCGACACGCCTTCGACGCCGCCCTCCATCGGCGCGATGTCGACCAGGTGCAGCAGCAGCCGGGTGCGCTGCAGGTGGCGCAGGAACTGCGCGCCCAGCCCGGCGCCCTCGGCCGCGCCCTCGATCAGGCCGGGAATGTCGGCGATCACGAAGCTGCGGTGCGCCTCGACGCTGACCACGCCCAGGTTCGGGTAGAGGGTGGTGAACGGGTAGTCGGCCACCTTCGGCGTGGCCGCCGAGACGGCACGGATGAAGGTGCTCTTGCCGGCGTTGGGGAAGCCCAGCAGGCCGACGTCGGCCAGCAGCTTCAGCTCCAGCTTCAGCAGGCGCTGCTCGCCCGGCTCGCCCGGCGTGGCCTGGCGCGGCGAGCGGTTGATCGAGCTCTTGAAGTGCATGTTGCCCAGCCCGCCCTTGCCGCCGCGGGCGACCAGCAGGCGGTCGCCGTGGCGGGTCAGGTCGCCGATCACCTCGTCGGTGTCGACGTTGGTGATCACGGTGCCGACCGGGACGGTGACGACCTTGTCCTCGCCGCCCTTGCCGTACATCTGCCGGCCCATGCCGTTCTCGCCGCGCTGCGCCTTGAAGGTGCGCTCGTGGCGGAAGTCGACCAGGGTGTTGAGGTTCTCGTCGGCCACCAGCCAGACGCTGCCGCCGCCGCCGCCGTCGCCGCCGTCCGGCCCGCCCAGCGGGATGAACTTCTCGCGGCGGAAGCCGACGCAACCGTTGCCGCCGTTGCCGGCGATGACTTCGATTTCAGCTTCGTCGACGAGTTTCATGGGAAAGGCAGGGATCAGGGAATGGGGAACGGGGAATGAGACGGTGCGGCGGGTGCAAGTCTAGCGGGCCACGGATACGGAGCAGGAAGGGAAACGGCAGCGTAGCCTCACTCCCCGTTCCCGCTGTCGCTCCACCAAACGAAAAGCCCCGCACACGGCGGGGCCCTTCGCTCGTCGTTGCGCTGGAAGCTTACGCTTCGGCGACGACGCTGACGGTGCGACGCTTGGCCGCGCCCTTGGTGCCGAACTCGACCTTGCCGTCGACCAGCGCGAACAGCGTGTGGTCGCGGCCCAGGCCGACGCCGGCGCCCGGATGGAACTGGGTGCCGCGCTGGCGGACGATGATGTTGCCCGCCTCGACGGCCTGGCCGCCGAAGATCTTGACGCCCAGGTACTTCGGGTTGGAATCGCGGCCGTTGCGCGAGGAGCCTACGCCCTTTTTATGTGCCATGACGGATTCTCCTTGCAGTTAGCCGGCGATGCCGGTGATTTCGATTTCGGTGTAGTGCTGGCGATGGCCCTGCCGCTTCATGTGGTGCTTGCGGCGGCGGAACTTGATGATCCGGATCTTGTCGGCGCGGCCGTGGCCGACGACCTTGGCGGTCACGCTGGCGCCCTTGAGCGCGTCGCCGACCTTGATCCCGTCGCTGTCGCCGAGCAGCAGGACGTTGTCGAACTTGATCTCGCTGCCGGCCTCGGCCTCGAGCTTCTCGACGCGGAGCGTTTCGCCCTGCGCCACGCGGTATTGCTTACCGCCGGTTACCAGTACTGCGTACATGACCAGGCATTCCTCTGTAGTTATTGTGGTCGCTCTGCCGTCATCGAGGACGGACAGGAGCGGGATTATAGGGAATTCAGTCGGTTACGCGCAACCAGCCGCCCCGACCGTTCAGCCGCTGCCGGGGGACGGCGGCGGGGCCACCGGCGGGGAACCCGGCCCTGGGTACCCTCGCGGGGCATCACGCGGCACTGGGCCCCACCGGCCACTTCGGAATCCCCTGACCAGTTTCCATTGCCCGTCGCTCCCGCGCAGGCGGGAGCCCAGCTCCTTTGCTGTCAGTGACTTAGAGTCAATGGCGACCGTCCGCGGCGGCTGTGAAGCCCGGCCTTGCGGGAATGTGCCCCGCATGAGCGCATGGTGCCGCGGGAACGGACGGCAGCCGGACCGGGAACACCACTCCTGGCCCCGCCCCTCCGTGTCTGGATCGGGGATTGGCGATCCGGTCCGTAGCGGCCAGTCCTCGGGTTCGGGCCGGCCCCCGGCAGAACCGATGCCGATGCCCCGCCCCCAGCGCCTGGCATCAATGCCTCCCTGGCACCGCCGCCCACCGAGCTGACCGCCCGCCAACGGCGAGCCGCACCGCTCCCGGCGGCGTCTGGCAATACGTCCGATTGCCCCCAAATCCGGAGGCCGGTAGGCTGATCGATTGGTCGTCCTACGGCCTCCCCCAGCCCTCCAACGGACCCCCTGCCCGATGGCGATGGACACGATCCGCATCCGCGGCGCCCGTACCCACAACCTCAAGAACATCGACCTCGACCTGCCGCGCGACAAGCTGATCGTGATCACCGGCCTGTCCGGCTCCGGCAAGTCGTCGCTGGCCTTCGACACGATCTACGCCGAGGGCCAGCGTCGCTATGTCGAGTCGTTGTCGGCCTATGCCCGGCAGTTCCTCAGCGTGATGGAGAAGCCGGACGTCGACCACATCGAGGGGTTGTCCCCGGCGATCTCGATCGAGCAGAAGTCGACCTCGCACAACCCACGGTCCACGGTCGGCACCATCACCGAGATCTACGACTACCTGCGCCTGCTCTACGCGCGGGTGGGCATGCCGCGCTGCCCGGACCACGGCTACCCGCTGGAGGCTCAGACCGTCGGCCAGATGGTCGACCAGGTGCTGGCGCTGGACCCCGAGCAGCGCTGGATGCTGCTGGCGCCGGTGGTGCGCGACCGCAAGGGCGAGCACGCCCAGGTGTTCGAGCAGCTGCGCGCGCAGGGCTACGTCCGCGTGCGGGTCAACGGCGAACTGCACGAGATCGACGCGGTACCGGCGCTGGCGCTGCGCCAGAAACACACCATCGAGGCGGTGATCGACCGCTTCCGCCCGCGCGAGGACATCAAGCAGCGGTTGGCCGAGTCGTTCGAGACCGCGCTCAAGCTCGGCGACGGCATGGCCATGGTGATGTCGCTGGACAACCCGGAGACGCCGCCACAGCTGTTCTCGTCCAAGTACTCGTGCCCGGTGTGCGACTACTCGCTGCCCGAGCTGGAACCGCGCCTGTTCTCGTTCAACGCGCCGATGGGTGCCTGCCCGTCCTGCGACGGCCTGGGCGTGGCCCAGTTCTTCGACCCGGCGCGGGTGGTCGCGCACCCGGAACTGTCGCTGGCCGCCGGCGCGGTCCGCGGCTGGGACCGGCGCAACGCCTACTACTTCCAGCTGGTCAACTCGCTGGCCCGGCACTATCGCTTCGAGGTCGACGTGCCGTGGCAGACCCTGCCGGAAACCGCGCGCCAGGCGGTGCTGTACGGCAGCGGCGATGAAACCATCACCTTCACCTACCTCACCGAAAGCGGCGGCCGCACCCAGCGCAAGCACCGCTTCGAGGGCATCGTCAACAACCTCGAGCGCCGCTACCGCGAGACCGAATCGCCGGCGGTGCGCGAGGAACTGGCCAAGTACATCAGCGAGCGCCCGTGCCCGGACTGCGGCGGCGCGCGCCTGAACCGCGCAGCGCGCAACGTCTTCGTCGCCGACAAGCCGCTGCCGGCGCTGGTGGTGCTGCCGGTGGACGAGGCGCTGGCCTTCTTCCAGGGGCTGAAGCTGGCGGGCTGGCGCGGCGAGATCGCGGCCAAGATCGTCAAGGAGATCAACGAGCGGCTCGGCTTCCTGGTGGACGTCGGCCTCGACTACCTCACCCTCGAGCGCAAGGCCGACACCCTGTCCGGCGGCGAGGCCCAGCGCATCCGCCTGGCCAGCCAGATCGGCGCCGGCCTGGTCGGGGTGATGTACGTGCTCGACGAGCCGTCGATCGGCCTGCACCAGCGCGACAACGAGCGCCTGCTCGGCACCCTCACCCGGCTGCGCGACCTGGGCAACACCGTGATCGTGGTCGAGCACGACGAGGACGCGATCCGCGCCGCGGACTACATCCTGGACATCGGCCCCGGCGCCGGCGTGCACGGCGGCGAGATCGTCGGCGAGGGCCAGCTGGCCGACATCCTCAAGGCGCCGCGCTCGATCACCGGCCAGTACCTGTCGGGCAAGCGCGAGATCGAGGTGCCGGCCAAGCGCCACAAGCCGAACCCGAAGATGACCCTGCACCTGCGCGGCGCCTCGGGCAACAACCTCAAGAACGTCGACCTGGAGATCGCCGCGGGGCTGATGACCTGCATCACCGGCGTGTCCGGCTCGGGCAAGTCCACGCTGATCAACGACACCCTGTACGCGCTGGCGGCCAACGAGATCAACGGCGCCTCGCACAAGCCGGCGCCGTACCGCGAGGTCGACGGCCTGGACCTGTTCGACAAGGTCGTGGACATCGACCAGTCGCCGATCGGGCGCACCCCGCGCTCCAACCCGGCTACCTACACCGGCCTGTTCACCCCGCTGCGCGAGCTGTACGCACAGGTGCCGGAGGCGCGCGCGCGCGGCTACTCGCCGGGCCGCTTCAGCTTCAACGTGCGCGGCGGCCGCTGCGAGGCCTGCCAGGGCGACGGCCTGATCAAGGTCGAGATGCACTTCCTGCCGGACGTGTACGTGCCCTGCGACGTCTGCCACGGCAAGCGCTACAACCGCGAGACGCTGGACATCCTGTACAAGGGCCACAGCGTCCACGACGTGCTGGAGATGACGGTCGAGGACGCGCTGAAGCTGTTCGAGCCGGTGCCGGCGATCGCGCGGAAACTCGAAACGCTGGTCGACGTCGGCCTGAGCTACGTCAAGCTCGGGCAGAGCGCGACTACCCTGTCCGGCGGCGAGGCGCAGCGGGTCAAGCTGTCCAAGGAGCTGTCGCGGCGCGACACCGGCCGCACCCTGTACATCCTCGACGAGCCGACCACCGGCCTGCACTTCCACGACATCGAGCACCTGCTCGGCGTGCTGCACCGGCTGCGCGACGAGGGCAACACGGTGGTGGTGATCGAGCACAACCTGGACGTGATCAAGACCGCCGACTGGGTCGTGGACCTCGGCCCGGAGGGCGGCCACCGCGGCGGCCAGATCATCGCCACCGGCACCCCGGAAGAGATCGCCGCCACCGCGGCCTCGCACACCGGCCGCTTCCTGGCCAAGCTGCTGCCGCAGTCGAAGGCGGCCAAGGGCAGCAAGCCGGCGGCCGTCGCCCGGCCCGAGGTGCTGCCGCCGCGCAAGTCCGCCAGCAAGAACACCCGCAAGAAGGCAACCCGATGAGCGAGACCCCGGCCGCGACAGCCCCGAAACAGCTGGCCCGCGTCCCGATGAGCGTGCGCTGGCGCGACATGGACGCGATGGGCCACGTCAACAACGCCAAGTACGTGTCCTACCTGGAGGAGGCGCGCGTGCGCTGGCTGCTGGGCGTGCCCGGCGTGTCGATGAGCGACCGCATCGCCCCGGTGGTCGCGGCGACCAACGTCAACTACCGCGCGCCGATCGTGTGGCCGAACGACATCGTGGTCGAACTGTTCGTCGAGCGGCTCGGCAACAGCAGCGTCACCATCGGCCACCGCATCGTCGACCAGCAGGACGAGCGCGTGCTGTACTCGGACGGCAACGTGGTCGTGGTCTGGATCGACACCCAGACCGGCCGCAGCGCACCCCTGCCCGAGCCCATCCGCAACGCCTCCCTGTAGGAGCCGGGTTCAGCCAGCGACACGGGCGTCGAAACCACGAGGGAGTCGCCTGCGCCGACGGCGTCGGGTCGCGGTCATGCCCGCTCCTACAACTGCAGGACACGCCGACTCTTCCTTGCAGGAGCGGACTTCAGTCCGCGACACGGCGTCGGAACCACGAGTGCGTCGCCTGCGCCGACATGGCGTGCAGCCGCGGCCCGGCGCCACGGGCAAACTCTCTCAGTCAGCACCCGCCCGCGGATCGCGCACCACCAGCGTATCCACCGGCGCAGCCTCCAGCAGGCGCCGGGCCACGCTGCCCAGGACGATGTCGTACAGCGCACTGCGGCCATGGGTACCGACCACCGCCAGGTCGACCGGGAACTGGCAGGCGTAGAGCGGCAACAGCACCGCCGGATCGCCGCGTTCCACCACCAGGCTGACGCTGCCGGCACCGCCGGGCAACCGCGCATCCTCCACGAACGCGCGCCCCTCGGCCAGCGCCTGCTCGCCCAGGCGCGCCACGGTCTCGTCGCGCGCGGTGTCGAGCAGCCCGGCCATCGGCACCTCGTAACCGTGCAGCACGCTCACCGCGGCCTCCGGGAACAGCCCCGCCGCGGCCTGCAGTGCGTAGCGCGCAGAGCCGGACCAGTCGCTGGCCACCACCATGCGCCGGTACGGCGCGTGCACGCGCCGCCGCACCGCCAGCACCGGCACCGTGGACCGCCGCGCCAGCCGGTCCACGGTCGAGCCGAGCACCATGCGGCCCAGGGCCTCGTAGCGCGCCACGCCGGTGACGACCAGGCCGCAGCCCTCCTCGTGCGCCACCGCCAGCAGGCTCTCGACCACGTCACCGCGCTTCACCCGCACTTTCACCCGCAGGTCGCGCGCCGACAGGTCCTCGAGCAGCTGCTTTTGCGCCAGGTCCGCGGGATCCTCCTCGCGATACCAGCCCGGAGGATCGCGCAGGGTCATCGCCCGCGCTTCCATCGCGTGTTCGTCCACCACCGTGGCCACCACCAGCCGCGCGTTCCACTGCCGCGCGAGCTGCACCGCGCGGTCCAGCGCGCGGTCGCTGCGCGCACCCAGGTCGGTCGCCAGCAGGATGCTGTCCGGTGCCGCGCTGTTCCAGTCCGGTCCGTTCATGCCCGTGTTCCCTCGTATGCCCGCGCGCCGCCGAGGGCCAGTTCCTCGAACCAGCCCAAGCGCCGCAGCAGGGCCTTCTCCAACTCCAGCACCACCATCAATACCACGCCGATGAGGACCACCACGACGCCATCCAGCAACGCGACCGGCCGGCTGTCGAACAGCCGTTGCATGAACGGCGCATAGGTGAACGCCAGCTGCGCCACCACCACGCCAGCGATCGCCCACAGCACCGCCGGCGTGCCGCGCGCGCCTCGCCAGGTGAACGAGGTCATGTGCAGGTAGCGCACGTTGAACAGGTAGAAGATCTCCATCACGCACAGCGTGTTCACCACCAGGGTGCGCGCGGTCGGCACGTCCAGGCCGCGGCCGATCGCCCAGATGAAGACACCGAGCGCGCCGGCGGTGAACAGCAGCGACACCAGCACGATGCGCCAGAGCATGAACGGCGACACCAGCGCCGCGGACGACGGCCGCGGCGGCCGCCGCATCACCCCCGGCTCGGCCGGCTCGAACGCCAGCACCAGGCCCAGGGTGACGGTCAGGACCATGTTGATCCACAGGATCTGCGCCGGCGTCATCGGCAGGGTCATGCCGAGCAGCAGCGCGATCACGATCGCCAGTATCTCGCCGCCGTTGGTCGGCAGGGTCCAGGCGACCACCTTGCGGATGTTGTCGTAGACGGTGCGCCCCTCGTGCACCGCGGCCACGATCGAGGCGAAGTTGTCGTCCGACAGCACCATCTCCGCGGCCTCCTTGGCCGCCTCGGTGCCCTTGCGGCCCATCGCGATGCCGACGTCGGCCTGCTTGAGCGAGGGCGCGTCGTTGACCCCGTCGCCGGTCATCGCCACCACCGCGCCGCGCGACTGCAGCGCGCGCACCACGCGCAGCTTGTGCTCGGGGCTGGCGCGGGCGAACACGTCCGCCCCGGCGGCCAGCGCCGGCAACTCGGCGTCGGCGACGCCGTCCAGCGACCGCCCTTCCACCACCACCGGCGCCTCGGCCAGGCCCAGCTGGCGGGCGATCGCCGCGGCAGTGGCGGCGTGGTCGCCGGTGATCATCTTCACCGCGATGCCGGCGCTGCGGCAGTCGGCCACCGCGGCCATCGCCTCCGCGCGCGGCGGGTCGATGAACCCGACCACGCCCAGGAACAGCAGCCCGGCGACCTGCTCCTGCTCCAGCCGCTCCGGCGCGTGCTCCAGGGTGCGCATCGCGAAGCCCAGCACGCGCTCGCCGCGCGATGCCGCTTCGGCGATCGCCGACTCCCAGAACGCCGCGCGCAACGGTTGCGGCTCGCCGTCGCCGTCGAGCTGCCGGGTCGACAGCGCCAGCAGCTGTTCGGGCGCGCCCTTGACGTAGAGCTCGGCGGTTTCGCCCGCCCCGCGGTGCAGGGTGGCCATGTAGCGATAGCTGGCGTCGAACGGGATCGCGTCCAGGCGCGGCCGGTCGGCCAGCGCCATGTCCGGCTCGAAGCCGGCCTTCAGCGCCAGCGCCAGCAGCGCGCCCTCCATCGGGTCGCCGTCCACCTGCCAGTGGCCGTCGCGCTGGCGCAGCTCGGCGTCGTTGCACAGCAGGCCGCACAGCACCAGCCGGCGCATGCCCGCGTCGGCCTCGCCGCCGCGCTCCAGCGCCAGCGCGCCTTCCGGCGAGTAGCCGCCGCCGCTGGCCACGGCGGTGCCGCCGGCGGTGACCAGGTGCCGCGCGGTCATCTCGTTGCGGGTCAGGGTGCCGGTCTTGTCCGAGCAGATCACCGAGGTCGCGCCCAGCGTCTCCACTGCCGGCAGCCGGCGCACGATGGCGTGGCGCGTCGCCATCCGCCGCACGCCGATCGCCAGGGTGATGGTGATCACCGCCGGCAGGCCCTCGGGGACCACGCCCACCGCCAGCGCCACCACCACCATCAGCGCATCCAGCCAGGCGTAATCCCGCGCGAACACCGCGAACACGAACAGCAGCGCCGCGGCGGCGATCGCCACCGCGGTGAAGCGACGCCCGAAGCGGTTGATCTGGCGCAGCAACGGCGTGGCCAGCACGTCGACCGAACCGATCAGGGTATTGATCCGGCCGATCTCGGTGGCGCTGGCGGTGGCCACGACCACGCCGCGGCCCTGGCCGGCGGCGACCAGCGTGCCCGAATAGGCCATGCCGGTGCGGTCGCCGAGCGACGCGTCCTCCGCCACCGGCACTTCGGTCTTTTCCGCCGCGACCGACTCGCCGGTGAGCGCGGCCTCGTCCACCAGCAGCCCGCGCGCGTGCAGCAGGCGCACGTCCGCCGGGACCCGGTCGCCGGCCTCCAGCAGCACGGTGTCGCCGGGCACCAGCCCGGCGACGTCGATCTCGCGGCGCACGCCGTCGCGCAGCACGCGCGCGGTCGGAGCCAGCATCGCCTGCAGCGCGGCCAGCGCCTGCTCGGCGCGTCCCTCCTGGACGAAGCCGACCACCGCGTTGACCAGCACCACCGCCACGATCACCGCCGCGTCGATCCTGTGCCCGAGCAGGCCGGCGAGCACCGCCGCCGAGAGCAGGAACAGGATCAGGGCGTTGTTGAACTGCTCCAGGAACCGGCGCAGCGGCGAGCGCGTCGGCGGCGCCGGCAACACGTTGCGGCCATGGATGACGAGCCGGTCGGCCGCCTCCTCGTCGGACAGTCCGCCGCTGCCGGCATGCAGCCGGCGCAGGACTTCGTCGGCATCGAGCGCGTGCCACGCCGCGGGCGGCTGCGGCGTCGACGGGTCGACGGACATGGGCAGGGGCTCCTGACGTCGTCGGGACGCCCCAACCTTAACCCGCAAACGCCGGCGATGGCATTGCGCCTGATCAATGCACGCCGGCGCACGATGCGCTCCGCCTAGCGACCGTGGCCGGGCGGCTCCTTGGCAACCACCAGTTCGACCGGCACTTCGGTGCCGTCGGCCAGCACCAGCACCAGCGGCACGCGCTCGCCCTCGGCCGGCGCGCGGTCGGGACGCATCAGCATCAGGTGCAACCCGCTGGGCCGCAGCAGCGCCTCGCCGCCGGCGGCGACCGGCAGACGCTCGACCTCACGCATGCGGCTGACGCCGTCGACCATGCGCGTCTCGTGCAGCGACACCTCACCGAAGCGCGGACTGCGCGCGCCCACTACGACCTGTTCGCCGGCACAGCCGTTGGCGATGCGGCCGAAGCCGGCCAGCATCGGCCGCGGCGCGGGCGGCTGGCGGATCCAGCCGTCCTGCATCGCCAGGCAACCCAGCGAGTCGATGGCGGGCCCGGCCGCCGGGGCGATGTCCGCGGCCAGCAGCAACGGGAGGGCGAGAAGGATCGGTCGCATGTGCATGCGCCTATGATAGCGGCCACGCTTCCGCCGGGACTGGACCAACCATGACTGCGCACGTGCAGACCTTCGACCACGGCCGCATCCGCGAGCTGCGCCTGGCGCGGCCGCCGGTCAACGCGCTCGACCCGGCGCTGTGCCGTGCGCTGATCGCCGCGCTCGACCACGCGGTGGCCGGCGATGCCGATGCGGTGGTGCTGTCCGGCGCGCCCGGCATCTTTTCCGCCGGGCTGGACGTGCCGCACCTGATGGCGCTGGGCGAGGACCGGCACGCGCTGCGCGCGGCCTGGGGCGCGTTCTTCGGCGCCGCGCGGGCGCTGGCGGAACTGCGCATCCCGGTGGTCGCCGCGATCACCGGGCACGCCCCGGCCGGCGGCTGCGTGCTGTCGCTGTGCTGCGACTACCGGGTGATGGCGCGTTCGCCGGATCCGGCCAAGCCCTTCGCGATCGGCATGAACGAGACCCAGGTCGGCCTGGCCGTGCCCGACGGCGCGCAACAGCTGATGCGGCGCGTGATCGGCCAGCACCGCGCCGAGCGGCTGCTGGTCGCCGGCCACATGGTGCCCGCGGAGGAAGCGCTGAAGATCGGCCTGGTCGACGAACTGGCCGAGGCCGACCACGTGCTGCCGCGCGCGGTCGCCTGGCTGGAGAACCTGCTGCGCCTGCCGCGCGCGCCGATGCTGCAGACCCGCGCGCTGGCCCGCGCCGACCTGGTCCAGGCGCTGGACCCGGACCGCCTGCACCTGGACCGCTTCGTCGAGGGCTGGTACGAGCCCGACACCCAGGCCGGCCTGCGCGCGCTGCTGGCGCGGCTGGGCAAGTAGGCCGCGTCGCGGCCGGCACAACGGGAGCACGCACATGCAACCGGAATTCACCATCAGCGGCCGGATCGCCAGGCCAGTCGAAGAAGTGTTCGAAGCCGTGGTCGACCCCGACCGGCTGTCGCAGTACTTCACCACCGGCGGCGCACGCGGGCGCCTGCAGCCAGGCACTGTCGTGACCTGGGATTTCCACGACTTCCCCGGCGCCTTCCCGGTCCACGTGACCGAGGTGGAACAGGACCGGCGCATCGTCCTGCGCTGGGACGCGGCCGACGGCTCGGTCGAGCCGGACGCGCAGGGCGAGCGCAGGACCACGGTGGTCATGGACTTCGAACCGCTGGAAGACGGGCGCACGCTGGTGCGCATCTCCGAACACGGCTGGTCGCAGACCGACGCGGGGTTGAAGGCTTCCTACGGCAACTGCGAAGGCTGGACCGGCATGCTGTGCGCGATGAAGGCCTGGCTCGAGCACGGGATCAACCTGCGGCAGGGCTACTACCGCTGATCCCGCGGCGGCGGACGGCTCCGCCTAGGCCGCGCCCGTGGCCACCGGCCGCGACGGATCGGCGATCCAGCCGCTCCACGAACCGGCGTAGACCCGCGCGCCCGGCAGGCCGGCGTGCTCCATCGCCAGCAGCAGGTGGCAGGCGGTGACGCCGGAGCCGCACATCAGCACCGTGTCCGACGGCGCGCGGCCGTGCAGCAGCGGCTCCAGTTCGGCGCGCAGCTCCGCAGCCGGACGGAAGCGGCCGTCGCGCAGGTTCTGTGCGAACGGGCGGTTGAGCGCGCCGGGCACATGCCCGGCCACCGGGTCGATCGGCTCGACCTCGCCGCGGAAGCGCTCGCCGCCGCGGGCATCCAGCAGCCAGCCCGGCGCCTCGCCCAACCGCGACAGCAGGTCGCCGGCGTCGGCGATGCGCGCGCGGTCGAAGCCGGTCGCCGGGTACGACGACAGCGGCGCTGGCGCGTCCGCCGCCGCGGTTTCTGCCAGGCCGGCCGCGCGCCAGGCGGCCAGGCCGCCGTCGAGCACCGCCACGCGGCGATGCCCGAGCAGCTTCAGCAGCCACCAGAAACGCGCGGCGGCCATGCTGCCGTCGCCGGCGTCGTAGACCACCACCGCGTGCTGCGGGCCGATGCCCCACTCGCCCAGGCGGCGCGCGAATGCGTCCGCGGACGGCAGCGGATGCCGGCCCTGCCCGGCCAGCGCATGCTCGGACAGGTCGCGGTCCAGGTCGGCGTGCACCGCGCCGGGCAGGTGCGACGCCACCCATGCCGCGCGGCCGGCGGCCGGATCGGTGAGCACCGCGCGCGCATCGACCAGGCGCAGCGACGGATCGCCCAGCGCCGCGGCCAGCGTGTCGACGGACACCAGCGTGTCCAGGTGGCCGATGCTCATGCGCCCTCCTCCAGCCTTCGCCGCAGGTTGTACAGAATCGCCGCGGTCGCGCCCCAGATGCGCTGGCCAGGCCAGTCGTATTCGAGCACGCTGCGGCGGCGGCCGCGGAACTCCATCTCGACCTGGTGCAGGTGCCCGGCCGACATCAGGAAGTCGAACGGCACCTCGAACACCTCGGCCACCTCGTCAGGATGCGGCCGCGGCACGTAGTCCGGGTCGATCGCCGCGACCACCGGCGTGACCCGGAAGCCGCTGATGGTCAGGAACGGATCGAGGTAGCCCAGCGGCGCGACCTGCGCGGCGGCCAACGCGATCTCCTCCTGGCTCTCGCGCAACGCCGCGCCGAGCACGCCGGCATCGTCGCGCTCGACCCGCCCGCCGGGGAAGCTGACCTGGCCGCCGTGGTGGCGCAGCGCGTCGGTGCGGCGGGTCAGCAGCACCTGGGTGCCCGCATCGCGCGGCACCAGGCCGACCAGCACCGCGGCCTCGGCCAGCGACGCCTCGCGCGGCAACAGGTCGTCAAGCTCGGAACGGTTCCAGCCATCGCCGCCGGGCGGATCGCGCAGCGGATGCAGCACGCCGCTGACCCGGTCGTGCTCACGCAGCTGCTCGAGGAAACGGAAACGTTCGCGCGCGCGGTCGGCCAATACGGTCTCCATCAGGCGCCGCCGCTCGCCTTCGTCCAGCCGCGACCACCGCGCGATCTCGTCGCCGGTGCGCAGGCAGCCGCGGCACAGGCCGTCGGCATCGATCCGGCACACCCGGATGCACGGGCTCGACGGCGAAGAGGTGGCGCTGGCAGGCGGGAAGAAGAGCGACAGCACGGGCGGGCGGACATCCGGAGCAAGCGTAGCGCGGTTCGCGCCCCGCAGAAACGACTGCGCCGGCATCAGCCGGCGCAGAAGGGAATGACTGGATGCGGACTTACTTGACCGCGACCAGCTTGATCTCGAACACCACCGCCACGTTCGGCGGGAACGGCGTGCGCGGATCGGCGCCGTAGGCCTTGTCCGGCGGCAGCGCCACTTCCCACTTGGAACCGGCCGGCATCTGCACCAGGACCTCGCGCATGGCGGCCATCTCCACGTCGCTGACCTTGATGCTCGGGATCTGCTGCGCCGGGCGCGCCTGCTCCGGACGCTGGCCGAACGGGAACGGACCGGCCACTTCCAGCTGCACGTTGCTGGCCTGGGTCGGCTTGGCGCCGTTGCCGACCTCGAGGATGCGGTACTGCACGCCGCTGGGCAGGGTCTGCACGCCGGCCTTGGCCCGGTTCTGGGCCAGGAACTGGTCGGACTGGGTCTTGTTGTCGGCGGCGGCCTTGTCGTACTGCGCCTTGGCCTGCTGGGCGCGGGCCTGCTCGCGCTTCTGGAAGGCCTCGAGCGCCGGCTGCAGCTGCTCGGCGGTGATCGCCGGCTGCTTCTTGCCCAGGGCATCCTGCACGCCCTTGACCACCGAATTCACGTCGATCGGCTCGCCGCGCTCGGCCAGCTCGGCCAGGTTGTTGCCGTAGTCGTAGCCGAAGTAGTAGCTCAGCTTGCCCTTCTCGGACGTGGTGTCCTGGGCGAAGGCACTGCCGGCCAGGGCCAGGGCCGCAATGGCGACAGCGATCGGACGCAACTTCATCTGGATCTTTCTCCGGAGAGGGGTGGTGCCGGGTGGGTCCCGGCAGTAGCGGACGCGCTAGGATAGCCGCCGCACTGGCGGCCCGCCAGCGCGGGTCGGGGCTTCGGACCGCCCTCGTGGCGGGAAGTTCCGGCCGCCGCCTTCACATTCCCGACCCAGGAGTCCACCCCATGACGGCCAGCCCCGTCCTCAGCCGCGACACCGACGGCGTCCGCGTCCTTACCGTCGACCGCCCGGACAAGCTGAATGCCCTGAACCGGCAGACCCTGGAGGCGCTGGATGCCGCGTTCGCCGCGGCCGCGGAGGATGCCGGCATACGCGCGCTGGTGTTGACCGGAAGCGGTTCCAAGGCGTTCGTCGCCGGCGCCGACATCGCCGAGATGAACGGCCTGACCGCGATCGAGGGACGCGAGTTCTCCCTGGTGGGGCAACGGCTGATGCGCCGGATCGAGCGCCTGCCCAAGCCGGTCGTCGCAATGGTGAACGGATACGCACTGGGCGGGGGCCTGGAACTGGCGATGGCCTGCCACCTGCGCGTGGCCGCCGACAGCGCCCGCCTGGGCCAGCCGGAGGTGGGCCTGGGCCTGATCCCGGGGTTCGGCGGCACCCAGCGCCTGCTGCGCCTGGCCGGCCGCGCCGCCGCGCTGGAGCTGTGCCTGCTCGGTGCCCCGGTCGACGCCGCACGCGCGCTGCAGCTGGGCCTGGTCAACCGGGTGGTGCCGGCAGCCGAACTGGAGGCCGAGACCATGAAGCTGGCCGCGCAGCTGGCCGCCGCCGCGCCGCTGGCGCTGCGCGGCGTGCTCGACGCGGTGGTGCTCGGCGGCGAATGCGGGATCGAGGAAGGGCTGCAGTTCGAGACCGCGCAGTTCGCCCTGCTGTTCGCCAGCGAAGACATGCGCGAGGGCACCGCCGCGTTCCTGGAAAAGCGCAAGCCGCAGTTCCGCAACCGCTGACCATGGCCCGTCCCACCGATCCCGCGCAGGAAACCCGCCAGCGGCTGCTGTCGCTGCTGCGCGCCGGCGACCTGGACGGCGCGCTGCAGGCCGGGCTGATGGACCACGCCGCCAGCGGCGATCCGGAAGACGCTCCGCTGCTGGCCGCGCAGCGGCAGCTGCGCACCGCCTGGGACGCACGCGAACGCCACCGCGCCCGCGCGGCGCGGCTGGCGCGACGGGCGGCCGAACGCGCCGCACGGCGCGCGTCCGCCGCGGCGGTCACGGAACCGCCGGTGGCCGCGGCCGGCGCTCCCGCAGCTTCCGCACCTGCACTTCCGCCGGCAGCGGCGGCCGCGCTGGCGCGCGCCCGGGCCAAGGCCGCCGGGCGGATATCCGGATGAGCCCGCCCGCCAGGCGCCGCCCGGCGGCCGCCCCGGCCGCTGCCGGAGCATCGGCCACCAAGCGCACCGGCGCGGGCAAGCCTGCGGCGCGTCGCAGCACCCTGATGACCCGCGACGAAGTGCAGGAGATGTTCACCCGCCTGCGCGAACTGGATCCGCACCCGACCACCGAACTGGAATACACGACCCCGTTCGAATTGCTGGTCGCGGTGATCCTCTCCGCGCAGGCCACCGACGTCGGCGTGAACAAGGCCACCCGCCGTCTGTACCCGGTGGCGAACACCCCGCAGGCGATCCTCGAGCTGGGCGAGGAAGGCCTGAAGAAATACATCTCCACCATCGGCCTGTTCAACGCCAAGGCCAGGAACGTCATCGCCGCCTGCCGGATCCTGGTCGAAGAGCACGGCGGCCAGGTGCCGCGCGAGCGCGCCGCGCTGGAGGCGCTGCCCGGGGTGGGCCGCAAGACCGCCAACGTGGTCCTCAACACCGCCTTCGGCGAGCCGACCATGGCGGTGGACACCCACATCTTCCGCGTCGCCAACCGCACCGGCCTGGCCCCGGGCAAGGACGTGCGCGCGGTCGAGGACGCGCTGCTGCGGCGCGTGCCCGCGGAGTTCCTGCAGGACGCGCACCACTGGCTGATCCTGCATGGCCGCTACGTGTGCAAGGCACGCAGGCCCGAGTGCCCGCGCTGCGTGGTCCGCGACCTGTGCCACTACCCCGACAAGACCCCCGGCGACCCGGCGTTGTAGGAGCCCAGCTTGCTGGCGACACGGGCGTCGGGATCACGAGGGCGTCGCCTGCGCCGGCGGCGTCGCGTCGCCGGCTGAACCCGGCTCCTACAACAGCACCGGCGCGGCCGCTCTCCTGTAGGAGCCGACTTCAGTCGGCGACACGGGCGTCGGGACCATGAGGGCGTCGCCTGGGCCGACGGCGTCGCGTCGCCGGCTGAACCCGGCTCCTACAACAGCATCGGCGCGGCCGCTCTCCTGTAGGAGCTGACTTCAGTCGGCGACACGGGCGTCGGGATCACGAGGGCGTCGCCTGGGCCGACGGCGTCGCGTCGCCGGCTGAACCCGGCTCCTACAACAGCACCGGCGCGGCCGCTCTCCTGTAGGAGCTGACTTCAGTCGGCGACACGGGCGTCGGAAACACGAGGGCGTCACCTGTGCCGACGGCGTCGCGTCGCCGGCTGAACCCGGCTCCTACAAGAGGACATCGCATCGTCGCGCGCAGCGGCGAGGCCCATCAGGTCGCGTCGCCCCCCCTAAAAAAGAACGCCCCGCACATGCGGGGCGCTCCTGCAACAACAACCGCCATCTCTTACCAGCTGAACTGCGTACGCAGCGCGTACTGCCCGGTTTCGTCGCCGTTGACCTGGTTGTCGCCCTGCGTGTAGTTGAACATGAAGCGCAGGTTGGCGTTGACGTAGTAGTTGACGCCCAGGATCACGCTGGTCGCCTCGCGGTCGGCGATGTCCTTGTTCTCGATGGTGTCGTAGCGCGCGGTCAACTCCCACAGGCCCTTGCTGTCGACCTTGGGCGAACCGAAGATGCCGGTGGCGGGCTTGTAGCCCTTGTGGCCGCCGTTGAGCAGCCAGCTGCCCTGCAGGTACCACGTGGTCACGTCCTGGTCGCGGCCCAGCGGCTGGCCGAACGTCGCGTTGACGTACTCGCCCTGGAAGAACAGCGGACCGAACGAGCCGGCCGCTTCCAGGCCGTAGGCCGTCACCTGGTTGCGGCTGGCGCCGGTGGTGGTGGCGATCGTCTGCGCCGGGCCGCGGCGGCCGGCGTAGTTGGCCACCG
Source organism: Pseudoxanthomonas suwonensis (assembly GCF_000972865.1). Taxonomy (NCBI): domain Bacteria; kingdom Pseudomonadati; phylum Pseudomonadota; class Gammaproteobacteria; order Lysobacterales; family Lysobacteraceae; genus Pseudoxanthomonas; species Pseudoxanthomonas suwonensis. The sequence goes on along the minus strand of NZ_CP011144.1, from coordinate 3,129,265 downwards.
CCGACAGGTCGGCCGAGCCCTGGTTGTTGTTCTCCAGGCTGGCCCAGCCGCCGAAGTGCAGGGTCTCGTTGTCGTTGTTGATCGGCGCGAAGGTCACGCGGCCGGAGGCGCCCACGCCCTCGTTGCGCACGCCGGAAGCCCCGCGCAGGTTGAACACGGTGAAGCCGGCGGTGTAGTTCTCGCCGCCACGCTGGTAACCCACGCCCTGCTGGAACTGGCGGCCGCTGAACAGGCCGGTGGCCGATGCGAACGGACGCTCCATCATCAGGATCTCGTTGGAGCTGGTCAGTTCCTCCATCGAGCGGTACGGCTTGAAGTGGCCGATGGTGGCCTTGCCGCCCCACAGGCTGGTGGCGATGAAGGCGTCGCGCAGGCCGTCCAGGTTGGTGCCGGCGGCGAAGTCCTGCTCGACCTTGTAGTCCCAGCCCAGCGCCTTGCCCGCCAGGGTCAGGCGCGCGCGCCGGAATTCGGTGGTGCCGGTGGTCGCGGCGATGTCGCGGTCGAAGGCGTAGGCGTCGAAGTGGATGCGGCCACCGAGCGAGGCCTCGAACTTCTTGTCCGGCGAGGTGACCTTGATGCCGCCCTTGGTCTCGAGCTTGGGCGTGGTCGCGGCGATGCTCTCGATGCTCTGCTGGGTGCCGACGTTGATGTCCGACTGCGCGTCGGTGCGCGTCTCCAGTTCGGCGACGCGGGCCTGCAGGGCGCTCAGCTGGGCCTTCAGTTCGGCCAGCTCGGCGCTGTCGGCGGCGGTGGCGTCGAAGGTCGCGGTGCCCAGGGCCGCGGCGAGCGCGACGGCGAGGAAGGAATAACGCATGGGACTCTCCGGGTGGGTGGTGGTTTGCGTACGCGGATGCCGTCCTGCAGGAGGACGTGAAGCACCCGTTAAACGCCGCGCAGCTTGCGACCGGAATCTGACAGCCGCGCGTACCCACGATGACAAATGGATGACGGCGGGCCAGCGCTGCCGCGCGACCGCACCCGGTGCCGGATCGCAGCGGTTGTCACATGGCGGTCATCGGAACTACGCGCTGCTGTCATCGGCCGGTTATGCAATGGCCGGGATGGATGCAGCCCGCATCCCGCCACCACCCGATCCGCCCCTAGCCAGGAGCTTCCCCGTGAACGTCACGTTCAAGTCCCGCGTCGCCGCCGCGTTCATCGCGGCCGCCTCGTCCGTTTCCCTCGCCCACGCCAACGACGTGACCGGCGCCGGCGCGTCCTTCATCTATCCGGTCATGACCAAGTGGTCGGCCGATTACAAGGGCGCGACCAGCAAGCAGGTCAACTACCAGTCGATCGGCTCCGGCGGCGGCATCGCCCAGATCAAGGCCGGCACCGTCGACTTCGGCTCCACCGACGCCCCGCTCAAGCCCGAAGAACTGGCCAAGTACGGCCTGGCCCAGTTCCCGTCGGTGATCGGCGGCGTGGTGCCGATCCTCAACGTGGCCGGCATCGCCCCGGGCGCGCTCAAGCTCGACGGCGCCACCCTGGCCGACATCTTCCTCGGCAAGATCAGCAAGTGGAACGATCCGGCCATCGCCGCGCTCAACCCAGGCCTGGCCCTGCCCGACCAGAAGATCACCGTCGTGCACCGCTCCGACGGCTCGGGCACCACCTTCAACTTCGTCAATTACCTGTCCAAGGTCAGCCCGGAGTGGAAGACCAAGGTCGGCGAAGGCACGTCGGTGCAGTGGCCGGCCGGCATCGGCGGCAAGGGCAACGAGGGTGTGTCCGCCTACGTCAAGCAGATCAAGGGCGGCATCGGCTACGTCGAACTGTCCTACGCCCAGCAGAACAAGCTCTCGCACGCCTCGCTGAAGAACGCCGCCGGCAGGTTCGTGCAGCCGAGCGAGGAATCCTTCGCCGCGGCCGCCGCCAGCGCCGACTGGGCCAAGAGCAAGGACTTCTTCCTGGTGATGACCAACGCGCCGGGCGACAACTCCTGGCCGATCACCGCCACCAACTTCATCCTGGTGTACAAGCAGCCCAAGAACGTCGCCGGCGCCAAGAACACCAAGGACTTCTTCACCTGGGTCTACGCCAACGGCGACGACCAGGCCCGCCAGCTGGACTACGTGCCGCTGCCGGACGCCCTGGTCAACCAGATCAAGGCCTATTGGGCGCAGAACCTGAAGTACTGAGCGGCAAGCCTCTCTCCCCTTGCCGTTCACCCGGAGCGCGGGCCACTGGTCCGCGCTCTTTCTTTTTTAAATCAATGACTTGTGCGCGCCATCCTGCCGTCCGTCGGGGATCCGGGCACGGCGTCATACGGCTGTCACAAAAACATCATTTCATGTGTCCCATCCGCCGGCCTGTCCGGCCAGACCCGTAGCGAGCCCATGAAGCCCTCCCCGGTCCGACTCCTCGTCCTGTCCCTGGCCGCCAGCGTGGCCCTGGCCGCGTGCAAGCCCGGCGGCGATGCCAACACCGCTGCCGGTGCCGACGCCCCGCCCGCGGCCGGTGCGCCCGCCGCGGGCGACCAGGTCGCCGCGCAGATCTCCGGCGCGGGCGCCTCGTTCATCTATCCACTGGTGTCGAAGTGGTCGGCCGACTACAACGTGGCCACCGGCCACAAGGTCAACTACCAGTCGATCGGCTCCGGTGGCGGCATCGCCCAGATCAAGGCCGGCACCGTCGACTTCGGTTCGACCGACAAGCCGCTGCCCAGCGACGAGCTGGCCGCCGCGGGCCTGGGCCAGTTCCCGTCCGCGATCGGCGGCGTGGTCCCGGTGTTCAACCTGCAGGGCGTGGAGCCGGGCCAGCTGCGCCTGACCGGCCCGCTGCTGGCCGACATCTTCCTCGGCAAGATCGCGACCTGGAACGACCCGGCCATCGCCGCGGTCAACCCCGGCCTGGCGCTGCCGGCGGAGAAGATCACCATCGTCCACCGCTCCGACGGCTCGGGCACCACCTTCAACTTCAGCAACTACCTGGCCAAGGTCAGTCCGGAGTGGAAGCAGAAGGTCGGCGAAGGCACTTCGCTGCAGTGGCCGGTCGGCGTGGGCGGCAAGGGCAACGAGGGCGTGGCCGCCTACGTCAAGCAGATCAAGGGTGGCGTCGGCTACGTCGAACTGGCCTATGCGCTGCAGAACGGCATGCCGTACGCGTCGGTGCGCAACGCCGCCGGCCAGTGGGTGCAGCCGAACGCCGACAGCTTCGCCGCGGCCGCCGCCAGCGCCGACTGGGCCGGCGCACAGGACTTCAACCTGGTGATCACCGACGCGCCCGGCGAGCAGGCCTGGCCGATCACCGCCACCAACTTCATGCTGGTGCCCAAGCAGGCCAAGAACGCGGCGCGCAGCCAGGCCACCCTGGACTTCTTCAAGTGGGCCTTCGAGCAGGGCCAGCCGCAGGCGCAGGAGCTGCACTACGTGCCGCTGCCGCCGGAACTGGTGCAGCAGATCGAAGCGTACTGGGCGGCGGAGTTCAAGTGACGCAATGGCGCGGTCGTGCTCGCACGACCGCCTTTGCCATTGCGTCATCCCCGCGGAGGCGGGGATCCAGTGACTTGCGCTGTTGATGCTGCTGTTAACCGGTAAAGCGAAAGTCACTGGGTTCCCGCCTACGCGGGAATGACGGAATTTCAGCGCCCTCCGTAACGGACACGGAACTGCTGTTCACCGGGTTCCGGTTTAACCAGCCATCCGGCTGTTGAAAAGCACTTCGACCTCCGCCGGAACGACGGAATCACATGACCGCCACCACCCTCCCCTCAGCCCTTCCCTCCCACGACCTGCGCGACGCGCGCAACGACCGGCTGTTCCGCTACGCGCTGGTCGCCTGCGTGGTGTTCGTGCTGGTCGCGCTGGCCGGCGCGGCGCTGTCGATGCTGTGGGGCGGCCGCCATGCGCTGGAGGCGCAGGGCCTGAGCTTCTTCTATTCGTCCGAATGGAATCCGGTCGAGTACAAGTTCGGCGCGCTGGCGCCGATCTACGGCACCCTGGTCACCTCGCTGATCGCGATGCTGATCGCGGTGCCGGTCAGCTTCGGCATCGCCTTCTTCCTCACCGAGGTCGCGCCGCGCTGGCTGCGCGGGCCGGTCGGCACCGCGATCGAGCTGCTCGCCGGCATCCCCTCGATCATCTACGGCATGTGGGGCCTGTTCGTGCTGGTGCCGGTGATGACCGAATACGGCACCCCCTGGCTCAACGACCACCTCGGCACCCTGCCGCTGATCGGACCGCTGTTCCAGGGCCCGCCGCTGGGCATCGGCATGCTCACCGCCGGCTTCGTGCTGGCGATCATGGTCATCCCGTTCATCTCCTCGGTGATGCGCGAGGTGTTCCTGACCGTGCCGACGCGGCTGAAGGAATCGGCCTACGCGCTGGGCTCCACCCGCTGGGAAGTGAGCTGGGACATCGTCCTGCCCTACACCCGCTCGGCGGTGATCGGCGGCATCTTCCTCGGCCTGGGCCGTGCCCTGGGCGAGACCATGGCGGTGGCCTTCGTGATCGGCAACTCGGTGCGGCTGACGCCCTCGCTGCTGGAGCCGGGCACCACCATCGCCGCGCTGATCGCCAACGACTTCGGCGAGGCCACCGAAACCTACCGCTCGGCGCTGCTGCTGCTGGGCTTCGTCCTGTTCATCGTCACCTTCATCGTGCTGGCGATCGCCCGCTTCATGCTGATGCAGCTGTCGCGCAGGGAGGGCAACTGATGGCCGCCATTTCCGCTTCCAACCGGCTCTACGCCAAGCGCCGCATCGTCAACGCGATCGCCCTGCTGCTGGCCTGCGTCACCGCGGTGTTCGGCCTGTTCTTCCTCGGCTGGATCCTGTGGACGCTGGTCGTCAAGGGCATCGCCGGGATCAACTGGCAGCTGTTCACCCAGATGACCCCGCCGCCGATGCAGGAAGGCGGCCTGGCCAACGCCTTCTTCGGCAGCGCGGTGATGTGCGCGCTGGCGATCGCGATCGGCACCCCGCTGGGAGTCGCGGCCGGCACCTGGCTGGCCGAGTACGGCAACGCGCGCAAGGCCGGCATCGTGGTGCGCTTTGTCAACGACATCCTGCTGTCGGCGCCCTCGATCGTGCTGGGCCTGTTCGTCTACACCCTGTTCGTGATGCAGACCGGCGGCAACTTCTCCGCCTTCGCCGGCGCGCTGGCGCTGGCCTTCATCGTGCTGCCGGTGGTGGTGCGCACCACCGACGAGATGCTGCGCCTGGTGCCGGTGCAGATGCGCGAGGCCGCGCTGTCGCTGGGCATCCCGCAGTGGAAGGTGATCGTGCAGGTGCTGTACCGCAGCGCCCTGGCCGGCATCCTCACCGGCATCCTGCTGGCCCTGGCCCGCATCTCCGGCGAGACCGCGCCGCTGCTGTTCACCGCCTTCGGCAACCAGTACTGGAACACCAACGTCTTCCAGCCGATGGCCTCGGTGCCGGTGGTGATGAACCAGTTCGCCGCCAGCCCCTACGAATCCTGGCAGGTGCTGGCCTGGGCCGGCGCCCTGGTGCTGACCGTGTTCGTGCTGCTGGTCAGCCTGGCCGCGCGCGCCCTGCTCCTGCGCAACAAGATCGTCCACGACTGACTTTTCCCGGAACCCGGCCATGAATGACCTCCAATCCGCCGCCCACCCGCCCGAGATGCAGCGCATCGCGGTGGCGTCCCATGCCGATACCGGCGTCGCCTCGCCGATCAAGCTGGCCGCGCGCGGCCTGGACTTCTACTACGACAAGTTCCATGCGCTGAAGGACATCAACCTGGAGATACCGGAGAAGCGCGTGACCGCGCTGATCGGGCCCTCCGGCTGCGGCAAGTCGACCCTGCTGCGCATCTTCAATCGCATCTACGCGCTGTACCCCAAGCTCGAAGCGCGCGGCGAGGTGCTGCTGGACGGCGAGAACATCCTCTCGCCCAAGTACCCGATGAACCGGCTGCGCAGCAAGGTCGGCATGGTGTTCCAGAAGCCGGTGCCGTTCCCGATGACCATCTTCGAGAACGTGGCCTACGGCATCCGCCACCACGAGAGCCTGTCCAAGTCGAAGATGGCCGAGCGCGTCGAGCACGCGCTGCACCAGGCCGCGCTGTGGGACGAGGTCAAGGACAAGCTCGGCCAGAGCGCGCTGGGCCTGTCCGGCGGCCAGCAGCAGCGCCTGTGCATCGCCCGCGCCGTGGCCCTGCGCCCGGACGTGCTGCTGCTGGACGAGCCGACCTCGGCGCTGGACCCGATCTCGACCAGCCGGATCGAGCAGCTGGTCGCGGACCTCAAGCGCGACTACACCATCGTCATCGTCACCCACAACATGCAGCAGGCCGCGCGCGTGTCCGACTTCACCGCCTTCATGTACCTGGGCGACCTGATCGAGCACGACCGCACCCAGGTCATCTTCTCCAGCCCCTCGAAGCAGCAGACCGAGGACTACATCACCGGGAGGTTCGGCTGATGAGCACCACCCAGCCCCACGAACACATCGTCAAGAGCTACGACGAGGAGCAGCGCCACCTGGTCGAGGAGATCGTGCGCATGGGCCTGACCGCGGTGGCCCAGCTGGAGGCGGCGCTGGACGTGGTCGAGCGCCGCGACGACAGCGCCGCGCGCCGGATCGTGGCCAACGACGAATCCATCGACGAGGCCGAGCGCCGGATCAGCCATGACGTGATGCTGCTGGCCCTGCGCGGGCCGATGGCGCGCGACCTGCGCGAGATCCTCGCCGGCCTGCGCATCCCGGCCGACATCGAGCGCATAGGCGACTACGCGGCCAACGTGGCCAAGCGCTCGATCGCGCTCAACGCCGCCCCGCCGATGCCGCACACCACCGGCCTGCGCGCACTCGGCCTGCTGGCCGCCGGCCAGGTGCGGCAGGCACTGCGCGCCTACCGCGAGAACGACGGCGAGCTTGCGCTGCAGGTGCGCGAGAACGACGCGCGGCTGGACCAGCAGTACACCGCGCTGTTCCGCGAGCTGCTGACCTACATGATGGAAGATCCGCGCAACATCACCCCATGCACGCACCTGCTGTTCATGGCCAAGAACCTGGAGCGGATCGGCGACCACGCCACCAACATCGCCGAGAACGTCTGGTTCCTGATCCACGGCGAGCAGCCGCTGCCGCCCCGCGACAAGCGCGACGACACCAGCACCACCACCGGCGCGGTCTGACCGCGCCCACACCGGGATAACGGTCCGGGGGTAGACTTGGCCTCCCCCCGGCGGCCGGGCGCGCCGCGTCCCGCGCCTATCCACAGCATCCCGGAGCACATGCCATGTCCAAGCAGAAACCCGCCGCCCTCGCGCTCGGCACCGCCCTCGCCGGCCTGACCCTGACCGGCGCCGCCTTCGCCATGCAGCCGCTGGCGCAGGGCTACATGCTCGCGGCCGGCGACGCGGCCAAGGCCCAAGAGGGCAAGTGCGGCGAAGGCAAGTGCGGCATCGAGAAGGTCGACACCGACAAGGACGGCCGCGTCTCCCAGGCCGAGTTCGTCGCCGCCCATCCGGACAAGGCCGACCAGTTCGCGAAGATCGACGCCAACCAGGACGGCTTCATCGACGAGGCCGAGCGCAAGGCCCACCACGCCGCCAAGGGCACCGAGGGCAAGTGCGGCGAGCAGGCCGGCGACAAGAAGGCCGGCGAGGGCAAGTGCGGGGAAGGCAAGTGTGGCGAGGGCAAGTGCGGCGGGATGGCGTGAGGGTTTAGCGCGAATCCCTCGCAACAGCCCTCTTTGATGCGAATCCCTCGCAAAAGCCCGCACAGCGATGATGCGAATCCCTCGCAACAGCACCGCACATCCATGTGCGGGTAATCAAAGGATCGGATCCTGCAGGTGCGAAGAGATCCAGGCCGGCCACCGATGACACTGCCTGGCGCCAGCGCCGGTTTGGGACTGCGGCGCGCGATGCTCGACGAGCTGCGCGCCGCGCCCGCCGGCGCGTTCGATTTCCTCGAATGCGCGCCGGACAACTGGATCGGCGTGGGCGGGCGGCTGGGCGAGGCGCTGGACGAGCTGTCCGCGCGCCACCCGCTGACCTGCCATGGCCTGTCGCTGTCGCTGGGCGGCACCGAACCGCTGGACGAGACCTTCCTGCGCAAGACCCGCCGCTTCCTCGACCGCCACCGGGTGGCCCTGTACAGCGAACACCTGAGCAGCTGCACCGACGACGGCCATCTCTACGACCTGATGCCGGTCCCGTTCACCGACGAGGCCGTGCGCCACGTCGGCGCACGGATCCGGCGCGTGCAGGACCTGCTCGGCCGGCGCATCGCGGTGGAGAACGTCTCCTACTACGCCGCCCATCCGCCGCTGCAGGGCGCCCCGCCGCTGGACGAGGCCGGGTTCGTCGCCGCCGTGCTCGAGGAGGCCGACTGCGACCTGCTGCTCGACGTGAACAACGTCTACGTCAACGCCATCAACCACGGCTACGACGCGCACGCCTTCCTCGCGCGGATGCCCGGCGACCGCATCGCTTCCTATCACGTGGCCGGCCACTTCGACGAAGCCGAGGACCTGAAGGTCGACACCCACGGCGCGCCGGTGAAGGGCGACGTCTGGGACCTGCTGGCCGAGGCCTACCGCCTGCACGGCGTGCGCCCAACCCTGCTCGAGCGCGACTTCAACCTGCCGCCGCTGGCCGAACTGCTGGACGAGATCGCGCACGTCCGCCGATTGCAGGCGGTTGCGGCGCCCGCAGCCTCCGCCGGTGCCGCCCGTGCCTGACCTGCGCCAGCAGCAGGCGGCCTTCGCCGCGCACCTGCGCGACCCGGAGGCCAATCCGCCACCGCCCGGGATCGAGGCGCGGCGCATGGCGATCTACCGCGACCTGTTCTTCAACAACATCGCCGGCCTGCTCGGCGGCAACTTCCCGGTGATCCGCCGCACTCTCGGCGACCAGGCCTGGACCGCGCTGGTGCGGCGCTTCTACGCCGAGCACCGCAGCCGCACCCCGCTGTTCCCGGAACTGGCGCGCGAATTCATCCGCTACCTGGAGGACCGCACCGGCCAGCACGGCGGCGAGGCCGGCGACCCGCCCTGGCTGGTCGAACTGGCGCACTACGAATGGATCGAGCTGGCGGTGCAGATCGACGACAGCCCACTGCCGCCGCACGATCCGGCGGGCGACCTGCTGGACGGCATTCCGGTTGTCTCGCCCTACGTGCGCGCGCTGGCTTACCAATGGCCGGTGCACACGATCGGGCCGGAGCACCACCCCGCCGCGCCGCCGCAAGCGCCGACGCTGCTGCTGGTGCGCCGCGACACCCAGGGCCAGGCGCGTTTCGCCGCGATCTCGCCACTGGTCTACCGGCTGCTGGAACTGCTGGGTGAAGGTGGCCGCAGCGGCCGCGGCTCCCTGCAGGCGCTGGCGGCCGAGGCCGGCGTCGATGCCGACGCGGACTTCCTCGTCCAGGGCGCGACGATGCTGGAACGGATGCGCGCCGAGGGCACGCTGCTCGGCACCACGCCATGAACCGCCCCGGGCCCACGATTCGATAAGCGCTGCGCAGGCGAACGATCCACGCTTCGTCGCTTCTTGTAGGAGCTGACTTCAGTCGGCGACACGGGCGTCGGGAGCACGAGGGCGTCGCCTGTACCGACGGCGTCGGGTCGCCGGCTGAACCCGGCTCCTACAACAGCGGCTCCGGCTCCCCTGCTGCAGGCGAACACACGTGCCGTGTTCGATGCGGACCGCGTCCGCGCCGACGCAACACAACGCCAGCAAGACCACCCCCGCACACGCCGCGGGGCGGGCGCACATGACGCTCTGCTACCCTGTGCGCATGAGCGAAAGCGATCTTGATATCCCGTCCGACAACGAAGCCCCGGCCGCGCCGCCCGGCGCGATGGCGCGCCGTTTCCGCGGCTTCCTGCCGGTGGTGGTGGACGTGGAGACCGGCGGCTTCGACTGGAACCGGCACGCGCTGCTGGAGATGGCCGCGGTGCCGATCGAACTGGACGCGCAGGGCCTGTTCGTGCCGGGCCAGACCGCCAGCGCGCACTTCGTGCCCGCGCCGGGCACCGAGATCGACCCCAAGTCGCTTGAAATCACCGGCATCGACCTGGACCACCCGTTCCGCCTGGCCAAGCCCGAGCGCGACGCGCTGGGCCACGTGTTCAACCATGTCCGCACCGCGGTGCGCCGCCACGGCTGCCAGCGCGCGATCCTGGTCGGGCACAACGCCCACTTCGACCTGAACTTTCTCAACGCCGCGGTCGCGCGCAGCGGGCACAAGCGTAACCCGTTCCATCCGTTCAGCGTGTTCGACACGGTGACCCTGGCCGGGATCGCCTACGGCCAGACCGTGTTGGCCCGGGCGATGCAGGCGGCCGGGTTCGACTGGAACGCCGAGGACGCGCATTCGGCGGTGTACGACGCCGAGCAGACCGCGCGGCTGTTCTGCCGCATCGCCAACGCCTGGCCGTCGCCGCTGCCGGGCTGACGGCTTTCAGCCCAGCTCAAGCCGGTCGCGCCCCTCGTGCTTGGCCCGGTACAGGGCCGCATCGACGCGCTCGACCAGCGAGGCCGGCGTGTCGGTCGGCCGGCATGCGACCAGGCCCAGGCTGAAGGTCACCCGCAGCCCGTCGATCCCGGCCCAGCCCTCGCGCGCGCGGAAGTGCGCGTGCAGCCGCTCGCACACCCGCCGCGCCTCCTCCGGCATCGTGTCCGGCATCAGCAGTCCGAACTCCTCGCCACCCAGGCGCGCCAGCAGGTCGCAGGCGCGGACCTCGGCGGCCAGCACCTGCGCGGCCTCGCGCAGCACCTGGTCACCGACACCGTGCGACCAGCTGTCGTTGATCCGCTTGAAGTGGTCGATGTCCAGCATCGCCAGGCACAGCGGGTGGCCGCCGCGGCGGACCAGGGCCAGGTCGCGCGCCAGCACCTCGTCGAAATGGCGGCGGTTGGGCAGGCCGGTGAGCGCGTCCTCGCGCGCCTGGCGGCCGTAGGCCTCGGCCTGCTCGCGCAGGCGTTCCAGCAGTTCGGTGCGTTCGCGGTCGGCGGCGACCAGGCGCTCGGCCTGCGCCTGCAGGTCGGCGGTGCGCTCGCGCACCCGCCGTTCCAGCCTGCGGTTGCGGGCGTGGTAGCGGCGCAGGCGCCAGCGGTACGCCGTGAACAGTGCCAGGAGCACCGCCAGCGTCGCCACCAGCCGCACGTCGACGCGCTGCCACCACAGCGGCCGCACGCTGAAGCGCCAGCGTGCCGGCTGCGCGCTCCAGTCGCCGCCCGGATGCGCCGCGGCCACCTCGAGCGTGTACTCGCCCGGCGGCAGGCCGACGAACTCGACGTTGCGCTGGGTGCCGCGCTCGACCCAGTCGCCGTCCAGGCCGAGCAGGCGGGTGCGGTAGCGGATCCGTTCCGGCAGCAGATAGCTCAGGCCGGCGTAGGCGACGGTGATGCGGCCACCGCCGGCCAGCGCATGCTGCGCGGTCCAGTCCACCGCCTGCCCGTCGCGCTGCACCGACTCGATCACCGCCGGCGGCGGCGGGCGCTCCAGGTAGCGCGGCAGGCGCGCCGGATCGGCGCTGGCCACGCCGGCGGCGGTGGCCAGCCACAGCGTGCCGTCGCCGCGCAGGATCGCCGGCGGCGCGGAGCTGCCGTTGCCCTGCGCGCTCGGCAGGCCGTCGATCTCGGTATGCCGCCGCACCTGCGCCAGGCGCGAGGAGCGGCCGTCGGCCACCGCCCGCAGCGCCTCCAGCGCTACCCGCACCACGCCGCGGTTGCTGATGATCCAGGCTTCGCCCTGGCGGTCGGGCACCAGCTGGAATACCGCGTCCACCGGCAGGCCCTGCTCCAGGCCGACGCGCGAGACGCGCCCGTCGCGGTAGCGGTACAGGCCGCGGTCGGTGGCGATCCACACCGCGTCGCCCACCGGCTGGAAGCCGAACACGGTGCGCGCGCCGCCACCGGCCGCGTCCAGGTCGAGCCGTTCGACCCGGTCGCCGCGCAGCACGCTGGCGCCCTCGACCGAACCGATCCACAGGTCGTCGCCGATCCCGGCCAGCGCGGTGACCAGCCCCTGCGGCAGGCCCGGCACCGGCGGCGGCGGCTGCACGCCGTCGGCGACGATGCGGACCACGCCGCGCCGGCTGCTGATCCAGACCGTGCCGTCGGCGGTCACCCCGATCGCACGCACGTGTCCGCTCGGCACCCCGTCGGCCTGCGCGTAGTGCCGGCGCAGCACGCCGTCGCGCAGCCGGTACACACCGTCGGCGAAGGTGCCGACCCACAGGTCGCCGTCCGCGTCCTGGGCGATGCTGAGCACCGACGGCGCCTCGGCGCCCGCACCCGGCAACGGCACCGGCCGGAAGCGGCCATCGGCCTCGCGCCGGTCCAGGCCGCCGCCGTTGCCGACCCACAGCACGCCGTCGCGGTCCTCGAACACCGCGCGCACGTAGTCGCTGGCCAGGCCGTCGCGCCGGGTGTAGCCGGTGAACAGCGTCTCGCGCAGGCGGAACAGGCCACCGTTGGCACCAACCCACAGGCTGCCCTCGGCGTCCTCGAGCAGGCTGGCGATGCGCCCGCGCGGCAGCACCTCGCCCGGCGGCAGCCATTCGACGCCGCGTGGGCCGATGCGCGCGACGCCGCGGTTCTCGGTGCCGACCCAGAGCGCACCGCGGCGGTCGGCCAGCAGGGTGGTGATGTGGCCCGAGCCGGCCAGTGCGTGCGCCGCGACGATGCGTTCGCCGTCGACGCGGAACAGCTGCCCGTCGGCGGCCAGCCACACCGTGCCGTCGGGTGCCAGGTAGGGCCAGACCAGGCCCGGCGGCAGCGCCGACTCGGCGCCGAAGCGGTGCCAGGCGCCCTCCGCATCACGCATGACCAGGCCGTCGAGGGTGCCGATCCAGACCCGGTCGCGCGCATCCACGGCCATGTGCGGGAAGCTGGCCCGCAGCGGGATCCCGGCCGGCGGGTCGAAATATTCGAAGTGCCCGTCGGGGTGGACGCGACCCAGGCCGTGACCCTCGAACAGCAGCCACATCCGGCCCTGCCCATCCATCGCCATGTCGTGGACCAGCGCCTGCGGCCACTGCGGCGTGCGCTCGACGAACGCCCAGCGGCCGTCGGCCTCCAGCCGGCCGAGGTTGCCGCGCGAATCGCTCAGCCACAGCCGGCCGCGCGGGTCCACGTACAGCGCGCCGACGCCGTTGTCGCGCAGGCCCGGCTCGCTGCCGCGGTCGAACACGGTGAAGGCCACGCCGTTGTAGCGGACCACGCCCTCCCAGGTGGCGAACCACAGGTAGCCGTCGGGCGTCTGCGCGATATCGCGCAGCGAGTTGTGCGGCAGGCCGTTGCGCGTGGTCCAGGCGTCGATGGCGTAGTCGCGCAGCGGCGGCGCCTGCCCGGGGCCGTCGGCCGGCGGGCGGCCCTGCGTGCCCAGGGCCTGCGGCGCCTGCGCAACGGCCGGCGCGGCGCCCGCCGCCAGCGCCAGGACCAGCAGCAGGCCGGCCAGCGGCGCGCGGCCAGGATGCCGCCACGCATCCCGCCACCCCCGCCTGCGCGGTTCCGGTTCCGACATCGTCACGCCCCCTGCGTGTCCTGCATGCGCCGCGGCCTCAGGCCCGCTGGCGCACGGCCTCGAACAGGCATACGCCGGCGGCCACCGAGACGTTCAGGCTCTCGATGTCGCCCGGCATCGGGATCTGCACCAGCGCGTCGCAGTGCTCGCGGGTGAGCCGGCGCAGCCCCTCGGCCTCACCGCCGAGGACCAATGCAACATTCCCCTTCAGGTCCAGCGAGTACAGCGACGGATCGACCTCGCCGGCCAGGCCGTAGATCCACACGCCCAGCTTCTGCAGCTCGCGCAGGGTGCGCGAGAGGTTGGTCACCGACACCACCGGCAGCCGGTCGGCCGCGCCGGCCGAAGTCTTGCGCACCGTCGCGTTCACCGGCGCCGACTTGTCCTTGGGGATCACCACCGCGGTGGCGCCGGCAGCCGCGGCGCTGCGCAGGCAGGCGCCAAGGTTGTGCGGGTCCTGCACACCGTCGAGCACCAGCAGCAGCGCCTTGCCTTCGGCGGCCTCGACCAGCCCGGCCAGCTCGTGCTCGTCCCAGGTGCGCGCGGCGGCGTAGCGCGCGGCCACGCCCTGGTGGCGCACGCTGCCGCCGATGCCGTCCAGCGCCTGGGTGGCGACCTTGCGCACCTCGATCCCGCGCCGCCGCGCCTGCTCCTCGATCTCGACCAGGCGCGGATTGCGCGCACCGGACTCGACCAGCACCTCGCGCACGTGCTCGGCATCGTTCTCGACGGCCGAGGCCACCGCGTTGACGCCGACGATCCACTGGTTCTGCTTGCTGCTCATGCTGCGCGACTGCCGGAAGAAGGCCGGCATTATCGCATCGTGGGGCTGGGGGAGGCGGGGGCGTCGCCCGAGCCGGACTCCCCCTTCGTCCCGGCGAACGCCGGGACCCAGTGACTCTGGCTTTGCGACGGTGCAGCACCACCAGCGAAAGACGCTGGGTCCCGGCGTTCGCCGGGACGACGGTGACTGGGGAGACGACTCAGCCTTCCGGCGGCCAGCCGGTGGTGTCGCGGTCCGGATGCTGGAAGGAAACGATCCGGGCCAGGAACCCCGCGGCCGCCTCGTCCTCCTCGGTCCGCCGCGCCGGCAGGGCCGCCAGGCCGTCCACCCAGGGCAGCTTCCCCTCCACGCCGTACTGGATCCACGGCGCCAGCGCGGCCGGGTCGTCGAACGCACCGGCCGCCAGCGCCACCCCGTCCGGCGCCTCGTAGGTCAGCGGCGTACCGCAATCGGCGCAGAAGCCGCGCCGGACCAGGTTGGAGGACTGGAAGCGCTTCGGTTCGCCGCGGATCCATTCCAGGACCGCGCCGCGGGTGGAGACCAGCGGCGCGTAGTAGGCGCCGAACGCCTTCTGGCACATCCGGCAATGGCAGATCGAGGCGTCCTTCAGTTCGCCGGCGACGCGGAAGCGCACCGCGCCGCACTGGCAGCCGCCGGTATGCACCGGCACGGCCATCAGTAGGGCTGCTTCTTGCGCTTGGCCGGCTGGCCGCGCGGCGGCGGTGGCGGCGGCCCTCCGGCGCCGCCCTTGTCATCGACCAGGCGGAAATCGATCTTGCGGTCCTCCAGGCTGGCCTTGAGCACCACGATCCGGACCCGATCACCGAGCCGGAACTGCATGCCGCGCCGCTCGCCCGCCAGCGTCTTGCGCAGCGGATCGAAGTGGTAGTAATCGTGCGGCAGCTGGGTCACGTGGACCAGGCCGTTGACCTTGGACCCGTCCAGCTCGACGAACAGGCCGAAGCTGGTCACGCCGCTGATGACGCCGTCGAACTGGCCGCCTACGTGCTGTTCCATCCACGCCGCGCGGTAGCGCTCGTCGACCTCGCGCTCGGCCTCGTCGGCGCGGCGCTCGCGCTCGGAGCACTGCAGGGCCAGCGCCGCCATGTCGCGCGGCGCGTAGCGGAAGGCCTCCGGCTTCTGCTTCGACAGCCCGTGCTTGATCGCCCGGTGCACCAGCAGGTCCGGGTAGCGCCGGATCGGCGAGGTGAAGTGCGCGTAGGCGTCCAGCGCCAGGCCGAAGTGGCCGGCGTTGTCCGGCGAATACACCGCCAGGCTCTGGCTGCGCAGCAGCACCGACTCCAGCAGCGCCGCGTCGGGACGTTCGCGCACCTTCTTCAGCAGGCGGGTGTAGTCGCCAGGCTGGACCTTGTTCCAGGCCGGCATGCTCAGCTTGAACTCCTTGAGGAATTCCAGCAGGTCGGCGTACTTGGCCTCCGGCGGCTTCTCGTGGATGCGGTACGGCGCGGGGATGTGCGCCTTGAGCAGATACCGGGCCGCTTCCACGTTCGCCGCGATCATGCACTCCTCGATCAGCTTGTGCGCATCGTTGCGCACCAGCATCCCGGCCTGGGTGACCTCGCCGCGGTTGTCGAGCACGAAGCGGACCTCGGAGGTCTCGAACTCGATCGCGCCGCGCCGTGCGCGGGCCTTGGCCAGCACCTGGTACAGCTGGTGCAGGCGCTGCACATGCGGCAGCACCGGCCCGAGCAGCGCCCTGGCATCGGCATCGTCCTCGCCCACCGCCTGCCACACCTGGGTGTAGGTCAGGCGCGCGTGCGAATTCATCACCGCCTCGTAGAACTTCGAGCGGGTCACCTCGCCCTCGTGGTCCACCTGCATGTCGCAGACGAAGCACATGCGGTCGACCTTCGGGTTCAGCGAGCAGATGCCGTTGGACAGCGTCTCCGGCAGCATCGGCACCACGTAGCCGGGGAAATAGACCGAGGTGGCGCGCTTCTGCGCCTCCTCGTCCAGCGGCGTGCCCGGGCGCACGTAGTGCGACACGTCGGCGATGGCCACCACCAGACGGAAGCCATTGCGGTTGGCCTCGCAGTAGACCGCGTCGTCGAAGTCCTTGGCGTCCTCGCCGTCGATGGTCACCAGCGGCGTGGCGCGCAGATCGACGCGCTCGCCGATCATCGACGGCTCCACCGTCAGCGGCACCGCCGTGGCCTCGTCCAGCACCGCCGGCGGGAATTCGTGCGGCAGGTCGTGGCCATGGATCGCGGCCTCGACCACCAGCGACGGGGTCAGGCTGTCGCCCAGCACCGCGATCACCTTGCCGATCGGCGGGCGCCGAGCGTCCGGCGCCTGGACCAGCTCGCAGACCACCAGCTGGCCGTCGCGCGCCCCGCCGGTGCCGTCCGGCGGCACCTGCACGTTGCGCTGCAGGCGCTTGTCGTCCGGGACCACGAAGCTGATCCCGGCCTCGCTGCCGAAGCGGCCGATCAGCCGGTTCACCCTGCGCTCGAGCACGCGGGCGATGCTGCCCTCGCGACGGCCGCTGCGGTCGATGCCGGTGACGTTGGCCAGCACGCGGTCGCCGTGCATGGCCTTACGCATCTCGTACGGCGGCAGGAACAGGTCGTCGCCGCCGCCCGCGTCGGGACGCAGGAAGCCGAAACCGTTGGGATTGGCGATGACCGTGCCGGCGATCAGGTCGGTCGCCTCCACCGGGGCGAAGCCGCCGCGGCGGTTCTGCACCAGCTGGCCGTCGCGGACCATCGCGCCCAGGCGCTTGCCCAGCGCATCGAAGCGTTCCGGCTCGGTCAGACCCAGGATCCGCGCCAGATCCTCCGCATTCTGCGGCCCCTCGGCCGCCTCCAGCGCCGCCAGGATCGCCTCGCGGCTGGCGATGGGATTGGCGTAGCGGTCGGCCTCGCGCGCGGCGTGCGGATCGTGGAATCCGCCGCGCGGGCCGGCGGGACGCGAAGCCCGCGGCGGCGGCGATTTCGCTGCGCGGCCGGCGGCCGGTGGCGGCTCCGGCATCCAGGGCGGCAGCTTCGGCGCCGCCTGGCGCTGGCCTCCTGCCTTGCCGCTCCGCGCCGTGCCCGGCTTGCCGCCGGACCGTGCCTCGCCTTGACCCGGCTTGCCGCCGGGGGCGCCCTTGCGGCTGTCGCCGCCCGCGGCCTTCCCGCCGCGATTGCCTGGTTTTTTCATGCGCGGATGGTACACCCCACCCGCATCAGCACCGCGTGGAGCCGGCGGGCGTTGACAAGGTTTGGGCGAGCCCGCAAAATGCGCGGCCTCACCTGCCCAGGTGGCGGAATTGGTAGACGCACTAGTTTCAGGTACTAGCGGGTAAAACCGTGGAGGTTCGAGTCCTCTCCTGGGCACCACGACACGATTCCGAGGAGTTCCGACGAGCTCCGAGGAAACCGGAAAACCCCGCAGATCGCGGGGTTTTTTGTTGCCCGACTGGCCGCCGGCATCCGTCCGGAATCGCGTGCAGCCGGCCCGGATGCGAGTACGTCCGTGAGTAGATGCCCAAAGCCGAACCGGGCTCCTGCTCCCATGGCAGCTTGGCCCCTGCATGCCGGCCTGCCGATGATCTGCCCCGGAGCGTCGACCGGCCCTAGACCAGCAGCCGGTTCCAGTCGCCGTAGCGCTGGCGGATGGGGCCGCGCGGCAGGCTCAGCACGATCAGGGCCGCTCCGCAGACCAGGCTGGACCACAGCGAGGGCGCCGGCGCGTCGTAGACGAACGGCACGATCAGCAGCGCCACGCCGAAGCCGATGTTGAGCAGCCGCACCGGCCGCGCCACCTCGGCCAGCGCGATCACCGCCACCGTGATCACCAGCGAACCGATGAGGTGGTCGGCGTTCGCCATCGCGCCCTCCGCGCCGACGCTCAGCCGCGTCAGCATCAGCCACAGGCCGATCGCGATGCAGGCCAGCAGGGTCCACGGGGCGTTGACGTTGCCGCCTACCGTGTCGCGCAGCACCTGCACGGGACCGCGCTCGAACTCGTCGCGACCGCGGTCGGGCGCGCCCGCGTCCTCGTCGGTGTCGCCGGCGAAGAACACGTGCAGCAGGCTCTTGCCCGCGCGCTTGCGCCGGCGCAGGAACTGTCCGGTGGCGAGCAGTTCGTCCAGCGAATAGGGGATCTGCAGCAGCATCGCCGCCGCGCCGATCAGGCACAGCGTGCACCAGGTGCCGATGACGATCGGCTGGATCACGATGAAGGTGATCGACACCACGCCCAGCGGCACGATCATGAAGCCGAACGCCACCACCACCCACGGCATGGTGCGCCAGCGGTTCCTGGAGCCGACCAGGCCGGTGATGATCTCCAGCAGGTAGACCAGCGCGCCCAACCCGGCGTCGGGGACCGGCCAGGCCTCCGACACCTCCGATGTGATGATGGTCTCGGTGCCGTTCTTGCCGCCGGTCCCGGCGAAGAACGGCTCCCAGACCGAATCGACGTGCCCGAGCTGGTAGGCAGCCATGTAGCGCGCCATGATCAGGCCGACCACGGCCAGCACGATGATCGGCAGGCGCTGGCTCCAGTCCGAGGGCGAATAGTCCCAGCCGGGCGGCACCGTCGGTCCTGCGCGCGCGGCGACCGGGGAAATTCCGGGCGCCGGCGGCAGCGCCACCGCCAGTACCGTCACCAGGGCGCCGACCAGGGTCGCGTTGAGATAGACGGCGGCGTTCCCGGTCCAGAACACCAGTGGCGCGAACATCACCCAGATGCCGACCAGCGCGGTGAACCAGCGCAGCGGCGCCAGCCGCCACGACAGCGACAGCAATCCCAGCGCGAGCAGCGCGACGCCGGAAGCCACGTCGCTGGCGGCCATCGCCGCCTCCACCTCGCCGAAGGTCGGCGGCGAGGCGATCAGCCAGGCGCCCAGCCCCGCGATGGCGAACGGGCCCCACAGGTAACGCTGGTGGTCGCGGCGGAACTCCGCCTCGGCGCACCGGCGCAGGATCTCCACCCGCCCGCCTTCCTCCTCCGCAGTCTCCAGCCATGGCGGCGGCGTGACGCCGTTGGCCTCGTACCAGCCGGCGGGATCGCGCTTGAGCGCCTCCACCAGTCGCGGCAGCGTGTCCGCGATCCTGTGCTGCGGCGCCCAGCCCAGGAGGTCGCGCGCGCGGGCGATGTCCAGCGCGTAGTGATCGCTGGATATCTCGATCATGAAGGGACGGATGAACGGCTTCTTGCCGCGGTCGATCGCGTCGGGCACCACCGGCTCGGCCGCGCCCTGCAGCCACGCGCCGGCCTTGGCCAGCGGTCCGGGCACCCGCCGTGTGGCCCACTCCTCGCCGTGGATCAGCCCGCCCAACGCGTCCTGCAGCGCCTCGTAGCTCATCGCCTCGGGTTCGCCGACCAGGATCGTCGAGGCCTCCGGCAGTTCCGCGCGCCGGTCGATGCTGCGGCGGAAGGCGTCGATCATGTCCTCGCGATGGATCATCGACTGTCCGGCGCGCGGATCGCCGGCGTACAGATGGGCCTGGATGTTGCGCTCGTAGATGCGCGCGATCTGCTGCGCCAGCGTCGGCACCGCGGTGCGGTCGTCGTACAGGCCGGCCAGGTGCAGCAGCACATAGGGAATGCCCCCGTGCTCCTCGGCGACCACCTGTTCGGCCGCGGCCTTGGACTGCGGATAGGCCCAGCGCGGCCGGATCGGTGCGGCCTCGTCGATGCGCCCGCCGGGCTCGGTGGCCTCGTGCACCAGCATGGTCCCGGAATAGACGAACTGCTCCACCTCCAGTCCACGCAGCGCGCGCAGCAGCCGGCGCGTGCCCTCGATATTGACCTGGTCGTACAGCGGCTTGTATTCGCCGCTGAAATCGAAGTACGCCGCCAGGTGGACCACCGAGGCGATGCGATTGCCGTAGCGCTCGCGGAACTCGCGCATCGCCCGCTCGACCGATGCGTCCGAGGTCAGATCGATCTCGATCCCGTCCGCGCCGTCCTCCGGTTCGGACACGTCCATCCCGACCACCCGATAGGCCGGCCGCAGCGCCGCCGCCAGCGAGGTGCCGACGCTGCCCGCAGCCCCGGTGATCAGCACCACGGGTTGGCCATGCTCGCCGGATTGTGCGCGGGTGTCGGTCACGATGCGGACCTTCGGAACGGTTTGGGTGGCGACGGCGACGGGCGCCACGGTCGCTGTGCGCCGGTCCAGGCACGGCCGGCATGCGTGTTCGCCACCTTCGCGCAGGTGCGGTCAAACACCCGTGAATCCGGGCGCTCTACACCTGGCGTGCGAGGAACGCTGTCGCGCTTGAATTCGTCTCCCGCGCTGCGCTTGCTGGTAGCAGGGCGTCGTGGCGCTACGCGTAGAGACGGCTACCAGTAAGTCACGCCTCCAGGCGCGGGAAGCTTGTCTTGCGGGCATTCCAGGACCTACTCCGGCAAGGACCCGGCAGCAAAGGGCGGCTCCACAGCGGCGCCCGGCCTTCTCGCGGCGAAATGAGGCCGGAGCAGTGCGAGGCGGGATGCTCCCTTCCCGTTTGCTAGATAAATTAACGACTTCCGTTGGTGCCCGGGTTAGACCGAAGACCCAGGCCGAAGGCCGACTAGACCGCACCCCGTCATGGCGGGGTTCTTTCGTTGCGGGCTCCCGAAGTCAGTTCCGCTCCGGAATGGCCGGCGCAGCACCCTGCTCCGATACCCAACCCCTTGCGATCGATCCGGGATCGTCGGCGAACAACGCATCCACGCCAGCGGCGGCCAACGCCTCGGCCTCGATGGCGGCGCCTCGCAGGCAACGAACGCTGTCGCCCCCGTCGCAACGCAATGCTGGCGGCAGGAAAAGGTTCTCCGGCCGCAAGGTCCAGACGTGCACCGCCAGCCCGGCCGCGTGCGCAGCCTCCACGAACCCGGTGCCGGTCGTGGAGAGGTCCCCCTCGGCGGTCAGCGGCAACACGTAGCGCAGATGCGGCGCCACCACGTCGGCATACGTCGCGATTTGCGCCAGCCCCTGCGGCGATGCCATCTGCAGGTAAGTCATCGGTTCACCGGCGGTCGCCAGGTCGTAAGGCGATTCGTCCGGTGCGCCCAACAGTTGCACCAGGAACACGTTGTCCATCCTCGCGGCGTCCAGCAGCGTGCGCAGCCGCTCGAGATTGCCGACTTCGAACGACTGGATGCCCACCGGAGCCCGCCGCGTGTACTCGTGCGCGCGCAACGCGTCCAGCAGTGCGGCCTCCGGATCGTACCCAAAGGCATGGAAATGGCTGGAATGCTTGATTTCCGGAACCAGCCCGACGACCCGCCCGTGCCGCGCGGACGACTCCGCGGCGAAGCGGACGATCTCCTCGAACGTGGGCACGGCGTAGCGGCCGTCGAATGCGTCGCCGCGCAATGCGGGAAGGCGTTCGATCGCCCGCAACCGGCGCAGTTCGTCCAGGGTGAAGTCCTCGATGAACCAGCCCTCCACCGCGACACCGTCCACCTTCCGGGTGGTGCGATGGCCGGCGAACTCCGCATACCGTGCCACATCGGTGGTCGAGCCGATCTCGTTCTCATGGCGCGCCACCAGTACGCCGTCGCGCGTCATCACCAGGTCCGGCTCGATGAAGTCCGCTCCGTCCTCAATCGCCTTCGCATAGGCCTCCAGCGTGTGCTCAGGGCGCAGCGCGCTGGCACCACGGTGGCCGATGATGATCGGCCCGCCCGCGTCCGCGCGGATCGCGGCACGCGTGGCGGCGTCCAGCCGATCTGCCGCCGCCGCGGGCGTTAGCATTCCCATCAACAACCAGCCCATACACGTCTTCCGCATCGTCGGCAGCCTACACGCCATGCCCAGTCGAACCCGTAGGCGAAGCGCACACCATACAGGCGCGGCCCACCAGGGACGAACACCAAGGCGATTGCGCACGCAGATGCAATCCATCGCTACCGGGCTTCCCGATCCTGCAGGCATCCGGCCGACAGCTGGCAGTTCTTCCTCCACGCGCAGCCGAGGCGACCACCCATCCACCTACGACCCGCGACACGGGGGAGCAGCGATGCAGACCTTCCGCAGCAGAACCGCGTTCGTGACCTGTGCCAGCATCATCGCACCACCCCCTTTCGGCGCCAACGCGCCACGCTGCGGCCTGGAAGGAGCGGGGAATATCCTCGAATCCATTGGCATGCTCGGTCCTGCCGGCGCAGCCTCCAAAGCCGGAGTGTGGCAATGACCGCCTTGCCCTCGCAGAAACCGTCTCCTCAAGGCGCCGTCTGGAACCATGACGAGGTCGCCGTGCTGCTGATCGACTATCAGCAAGAGATGTTCGACAACATCCGGTCAGAGATCGGCCCGGAGTTGGTCGACCTGAACATCCGGTACCTGATCCGGATCGCGAAGGCCGTGGGCATTCCGGTGATCCTGAGCACGGTGGGCGTGGAGATGGGCGTGAACGGCCCGACCCGGGCCTCCATCACCGCGGAGCTCCCCGCCACGAAAATCATCGACCGCAGCACCATGAATGCGTGGGAGGACGCCCCGTTTCGCGCCGCAGTGCTGGCAACGGGGCGACGACGCCTGATCTTCGGTGCGCTTTATACGGAGATCTGTCTTGCCTATCCCGTCGTTGATGCGCTCAAGGAAGGCTTTGAAGCCATGTTCGTTGCCGATGCCGTGGGCGGTCAATCCCAGGTCGCGCATGCCGTGGCTCTGGATCGCATGATTCAGGCAGGGGCGATACCGAATACGGTGCTTGCCCTCAGCACGGAACTTTTTCGGGACTGGAAGACGACGGAGGCCGAGAAGCTGCGCCCGATCATTGTCTGGTACCTGGGTGAACTCACGAAGAGGGGACTGCGGTGAAGGCCGTGTGCCCCCAGTACGAGACTTCCGAACGGTTGGTGGAGTCGATCCACCGCAACTTCGGGGGTTTCTACCCCGGCTGTCGTGGCGTGCATGCGAATGGACGCTATTACGCGGCCACCTTCGTCGGTTCGCCGGCAGCTCCCCGGATAAGCCGGGCGCTCCACCTGCAGGGAGATGCCACTCCGGCTACGGTCCGGTTCTCGAACAGCCCTTCCGGAAATCCGATGGGACCCGCGCGATCGGTCTCGATGGCGACAAAGTTCTTCCTGCCCGATGGGACGGTGACCGATCTGGTCGCGCTGCCGCTTGCCGTCTTCATCACGCGCACGCCGGAAGAGACGCTCGCCTTCCTCGAAGTTGCCGGACCTGACCCTGGCACAGGGATTCGCGATGAGGTTCGTATCCAGGCCTTCGTCGCGGCACGTCCCTGGATCGGCCATGCGTTGCAACTGCTGCAGGCCGCTCCGGCGGCACTGAGCTTCGCCCGGACGCGGTTCAACGCGCTGCACGCCTTCCGCTTCGTCAACGCGGACGGAAACGCCTGCCATGCCCGCTATTCGTGGGAGCCGGAGGCTGGCGAGGCGGGACAGACATTGGAGGCCCTGCATCAGCACCCGCCAAGCCACTTGTACGAAGAGCTGGAGGCGCGGCTTCGGGATGGACCCGTCGGCTACCGACTCGCGCTGCAGATCGCCGGGCCCGAAGATCCTACCCACGACCCCACTGCCGCCTGGCCGGCCGACCGGCAGCGCGTCATCATCGGACGGCTTGAGCTCACCCGGCCGACGAGCCCCGAAGAAATCGGCGACCCGGTGATGCTGCACGACCCGACGCGCCTGACGGACGGCATCGAGATGTCGGACGATCCCATCCTTGCCGCCCGGCGCGGAATCTACGAGCTGTCCGCCGCGCACAGGACTGGCGGCTGGAAGGGCCGTTCGGCCGCGCTGGCAAGGGCGGGTGGGATGGGCTGTCCGTTCACCGCCCTGGCTTCGACATGAAGGACTTCGAAGGCAAGGTCGCGTTCGTCACTGGCGGGGCCAGTGGCATCGGCCTGGCGCTCGGCGAAGCGTTCGGACGCCTCGGGATGAAGGTGATGCTGGCCGATGTCGAGGCCGGCGCGCTCGATAAAGCAGTCGCTCGCCTCAAGGCGCAGGGCGTGGCCGCCGCGGGCGTGATCTGCGACGTCTCCAGACGTGACGCCGTGCAGGCGGCCGCCGACGCGACGCTTGCGGCCTTTGGAAAGATTCACATCGTTTGCAACAACGCCGGCGTCAGCGTCACCGGCAGGATCGGCGAGTTGCGTCCGCGCGACTGGGACTGGATCCTCGACATCAACCTGAAGGGCGTGATCCACGGCACCGAAGTCTTCACGCCGCTGATCGAACGGCACGGCGAAGGTGGCCATTTCGTCAACACCGCCTCCATGGGCGGGATGATCTCTGCGCCGACCCACGAGCCCTACACCGCGACGAAGTTCGCAGTGATAGGCATGAGCGAAGGCTGGGCCGGGCAGCTTTCCGCGCGAGGCATCGGGGTCACCGTGCTCTGCCCCGCGTTCGTGCGCACGCGGATCGCCGAGAGCCGGCGCAACCAGCCCGGCGCAGGCGCCGGGGAGCCCGTGAATGCAGCCGCGAAGGCTGCCGTCGAGGCCGGCATGGCACCGGAAGTCGTGGCCGGAATGGCAATAGAGGCAATCCGCGCCACGGAGCTCTACGTGTTCACGCACCCGGAGTTCGAAACCGTGGTCCGTGAGCGATTCGACCGAATTCTCGCGGCATTCGAGCGCGCCAGGCTCAGCCCCTTCCTGTCAGGTCCCGGGTCCGTCACATAGGCGCCGACGGAGGAGACGGGATCAGGGCGCCGCCGCGCGGTAGAATCGCGGTCTGTCCCCCGATGTGCCGCGCATGACCGACCCGACCGTCCGCCCGACCTTCCACGGCTTCGAACAGATCCCGCTGCGCGAGTACGCCGAGCGCGCCTACCTGGACTATTCGATGTACGTGGTGCTGGACCGCGCCCTGCCGTTCCTCGGCGACGGGCTGAAGCCGGTGCAGCGGCGCATCGTCTATTCGATGAGCGAGCTGGGCCTGGGCGCCGCCGCCAAGCCCAAGAAATCCGCGCGCACCGTCGGCGACGTGATCGGCAAGTACCACCCGCACGGCGATTCGGCCTGCTACGAGGCGCTGGTGCTGATGGCCCAGCCGTTCTCCTACCGCTATCCGCTGATCGAGGGCCAGGGCAACTTCGGCTCCACCGACGACCCCAAATCGTTCGCGGCCATGCGCTACACCGAGTCCAAGCTCACCCCGATCGCCGAGGTCCTGCTGGGCGAGCTGGGCCAGGGCACGGTCGACTGGGTGCCGAACTTCGACGGCACCCTGGAGGAACCGAGCTGGATGCCGGCGCGGCTGCCGCACCTGCTGCTCAACGGCACCACCGGCATTGCCGTCGGCATGGCCACCGACGTGCCGCCGCACAACCTCAACGAGATCGTCAGCGCCTGCGTGCGCCTGCTCGACGACCCGGAGGCGACCGTCGCCGACCTGTGCGAGCACGTGCGCGGCCCGGACTACCCGACCAGCGCCGAGATCATCACCGGCGCGGCCGAACTGCGCACGATGTACGAGACCGGCAATGGCAGCATCCGCGCCCGCGCCACCTGGCAGAAGGAAGGCACCGGCAACTTCGTGGTCACCGCCCTGCCCTACCAGGTCTCGCCGTCCAAGGTGATCGAGCAGATCGCCGCGCAGATGCGGGCCAAGAAGCTGCCGTGGCTGGAGGACATCCGCGACGAGTCCGACCACGCCAACCCGGTGCGGGTGGTGCTGGTGCCGCGCTCCAACCGCGTGGATGGCGAGCAACTGATGGGCCACCTGTTCGCCACCACCGACCTGGAGAGGAGCTACCGGGTCAACCTCAACGTCATCGGCCTGGACGGCAAGCCGGCGGTGAAGAACCTGCGCACGCTGCTGGAGGAGTGGCTGACCTTCCGCACCGACACCGTGGCCCGGCGCCTGAAGCACCGCCAGGAGAAGGTCGAGCGCCGATTGCACCTGCTGGAAGGCCTGCTGGTCGCCTTCCTCAACCTGGACGAGGTGATCCGCATCATCCGCACCGAGGACGAGCCCAAGGCCGCGCTGATCGCGCGCTTCGGCCTGTCCGAGGAACAGGCCGAGTACATCCTGGAGACCAAGCTCAAGCAGCTGGCGCGCCTGGAGGAGATGAAGATCCGCGGCGAGCAGGACGAGCTGGCCAAGGAACTGGAGCGCATCGTCGCCATCCTCGGCAGCCGCGCCAGGCTGAAGAAGCTGGTCAAGGACGAGTTGCTGGCCGACGCCAAGAAGTTCGGCGACGCGCGCCGCTCACCGCTGGTCCAGCGCGGCGCGGCGCAGGCCATCGACGAGATCGAGCTGGTGCCGAGCGAGCCGATGACCGTGGTGCTGTCGGAGAAGGGCTGGATCCGCGCGGCCAAGGGCCATGACGTGGACGCGGCCGGCCTGTCCTACCGCGACGGCGACGGCCTGCTGGCGGCGGTACGCAGCCGCAGCACCCAGCAGGTGGCGTTCCTGGACTCGCAGGGACGCAGTTATTCGACCGTGGTGCATACGCTGCCCTCGGCGCGCGGCAACGGCGAACCGCTGACCGGCCGCTTCTCGCCTGCGCAGGGCGCGTCGTTCCAGGCGCTGGCCAGCGGCGACAACGACACCCGCTTCGTGCTGGCGTCCTCGCACGGCTACGGCTTCGTCACCCGCTTCGAGAACCTGACCGGCCGCAACAAGGCCGGCAAGGCCATGCTTAACCTGACCCCGAATGCGCGGGTGCTGCAGCCGGCGGCGGTGGCCAACGTCGAGGCCGACCGGATCGTGGCGGTCACCAGCGCCGGCCACCTGCTGGCGATCCCCGCCACCGAACTGCCCGAACTGGACAAGGGCAAGGGCAACAAGCTGATCGACATCCCCAAGGCCAAGCTCGGCACCGAGCGCGTGGTCGCGGTGGCCGCGGTCGCGCCAAGCCAGACCCTGCAGGTGCGCAGCGGCCAGCGCACGATGTCGCTGTCGTTCCGCGAGCTGGAGGAGTACCTGGGGGCGCGGGCGACGCGCGGGGGGCTGCTGCCGCGGGGGTGGCAGAAGGTGGATGGCCTGAATGTCGAGTAGTCGATCATTGCCGCAGCGCGCGGCGGCGCGCCGGGCACTGTCGCAAGCCTGTCGCGCAGGGGCGCGGCAGAAGGTGGATGGCCAGCCGATCATTGCCGCAGCGCGCGGCGGCGCGCCGAGCACTGTCGCAAGCCTGTCGCGCAGGGGCGCGGCGGTGGAGTGAGTGTCTGGCGATGGAAGCGGATTTCTGGCTGCAGCGTTGGCATGAAGGCCGCATCGGCTTCCATCGCGGCGAGGTGATGCCGCTGCTGGAGAAGCACTGGCCGGCGCTGGATGTCCCCGCCGGCGGACGGGTGTTCGTGCCGCTGGCCGGCAAGACCCTGGACATGCACTGGCTGGCGGCACAGGGCCACGGGGTGCTGGGCGCCGAGCTTTCGCCGCTAGCGGTGGAGGCGTTCTTCGCCGAGGCCGGACTGGTACCGCGGGTGTCCCACGACGCCGACGGCATCCACCACCGCACCGGCCCGATCGACCTGGTCCAGGGCGACGTGTTCGCGCTGGCGGACGCCACGCTCGGCGCGATGTACGCCGTGTACGACCGCGCCGCCCTGATCGCGCTGCCACCGGCGATGCGCCGTCGCTACGTCGACGAGATCTACGGCAGGCTGCCCGCCGGCTGCCGCGGCCTGCTGATCACGCTGGAGTATCCGCAGACGGAAATGGACGGGCCACCGTTCCCGGTGGAAGAGGCCGAGGTACGCGTGTTGTTCGCGCCGGACTGGGACGTCGAACTGCTGGAGCGGCGCGACGTCCTCGCCCAGGAACCGCGCTTCCGCGAAGACGGCGTCACCGCGCTGTCGACCGCCGTCTACCGCCTGCGGAAGCGCTGAACGACCCGCGCCAGCCCGTTCTTGTAGGAGCCGGGTTCAGCCGGCGACACGACGCCGTCGGCACAGGCGACGTCCCCACGATTCCGACGCCCGTGTCGCCAGCAAGCTGGGCTCCTGCAGAAAGATGGCCACGCGTCCTGCCGTTGTAGGAGCCGGGCTTGCCCGCGACGCGACACCGTTGGCACAGGCGACGCCCTCGTCATCCCGACGCCCGTGTCGCCGTCATGCCGGCTCCTACAGAAGAGCGCCGAAGCCGGATGCTGTTGTAGGAGCCGGGTTCAGCCGGCGACGCGACGCCGCCGGCACAGGCGCCGTCCTCGTGGTTCCCGCGCCTGGCCGCCGCAGCAAACGCCCCGATCAACCGTGCGCAGGACCGCCGTCGCCGTCGATCTTCGACAGTTGGTAGTTCTCCAGGCCGATGCGCTTGATCAGCCCCAGCTGCTGCTCCAGCCACCAGGCGTGGTCTTCCTCGGTGTCCTTCAGCTGCGCCAGCAACATGTCGCGGCTGACATAGTCCTGCTTCTGCTCGCACAGCGTCATCGCCGCAGCGAGGTTGGCGCGCACCTTGTACTCGACCGCCAGGTCCGCCTCGAGCATCTCGACCACGGTCGTGCCGGGCGTGAACGCGTGCGGACGCATGTCCGGATCGCCCTCCAGGAACAGGATCCGGCGCAGGATCGCGTCCGCATGCTCGGTCTCCTCCTGCATCTCGTGGCTGATGCGCTCGTACAGCGCCTTCAGACCCTGGTCCTCGTAGCGGCGCGAATGCAGGAAATACTGGTCGCGCGCGGCCAGTTCGCCGCGCAGCAGTTCCTTCAGGCAGTCGATGACTTCGGGATGGCCTTTCATGGTCGGTGGCTCCGGCAACGCTTCGGGGCGCAGTGTGCCGCAAGCGCGGCGGCGATGTTCCAATCGGAATCACTCGCAATTGCGGCGCTACCCTTCACTTCGCCCGGCCACCGGAAGCCGCACGCGCGGGCCGTGGAATAATCCGTCCCAGCGGACCTGCCCGGACCGCCACTACCCAGGGGAAACGCATGCTCCGATGGATCCGACGCCTCGCGGTGCTGCTACTGCTGCTCGCCACCTGCGCGGCGCTGCTGGCCTGGTGGCTGCTGCGCGGCAGCCTGGCGACGCTCGACGGGGAGCTGTCCCCGGCCCTGTCGGGCCTGTCGGCACCGGTCACGGTGCAACGCGATGCCCTGGGCGTGGTGACCATCGAGGCAGCCAGCGAGGCGGACGCGATGCGCGCGCTGGGCTTCGTCCATGCGCAGGAGCGCTATTTCGAGATGGACCTGATGCGGCGCAATGCGGCTGGCGAGCTGTCGGAGCTGTTCGGCCCGGTGGCGCTCGACGTCGACCGCAAGCAGCGCGCGCACCGGATGCGCGCACGCGTGAACAGCCATCTGGACGTCTTCGCCGGCGACCGCATGCCGCAGCTGCAGGCCTACGCCGACGGCGTCAACGCCGGGCTCGATGCGCTGCGGGTGCGACCCTGGCCGTACCTGCTGTTGCGGCAGGCGCCGCGCCGCTGGGAGGTGGCCGATTCGGCGCTGACCGGCTACGCGATGTACTTCGACCTGCAGGACGCGGACAACGCGCGCGAACTGCGCCTGTGGAAGATCCGCCAGCATGTTCCGCCGGCGCTGTACGGGCTGCTCGCCCACGACGGCACCGAATGGGACGCGCCGCTGTTCGGCGACGCGCGCGGCAACGCGCCCCTGCCTACGGCCGACCAGGTCGACCTGCGCACGCTGCCGATGCCCGATACCGACCGGCCGAGCCGGCTGGCCGACAAGGGCACGCCGGGCAGCAACAACTGGGTGGTGGCCGGCGCGCTCACCGCCGATGGCCGCGCCATCGTCGCCGACGACATGCACCTGGGCCTGCGCGCGCCCAACATCTGGTTCCGCGTGCGCCTGCGCTACCCGGACAGCCACGCGCCCGGCGGCCGGGTGGACGTGGCCGGCTTCAGCCTGCCCGGCCTGCCGGCGGTGATCGTCGGCAGCAACGGGCATGTGGCCTGGGGCTTCACCAACAGCTATGCCGACACCGCGGACTGGTATCCGGTCCGCCCGTGCCTTCCCGACGATCCAAGTCCCGGCGATTGCAGCGGAGGCGAACGGTACGTGGAAACCATCCACGTCGCCGGTGGCGACCCGGTCTCCCTGGAGGTGCTGGAAACCGTACAGGGCCCGATCCTGCACGAGGCGCGCGGCGATGCGCCCGCGCTCGCATTGCGCTGGGTGGCGCATCTGCCCGGCGCGCTCGACGTGGGCCTGGCCGATATGGCACGGGCCGGCGACCTCCAGACCGCGCTGTCCATCGCCGGCAAGGCGAGGATGCCGGCGCAGAACCTGGTCGTAGGCGACAGCGCGGGACGGATCGCATGGCGCATCATCGGCCCGTTGCCCGGCCGCGGCCGCGGCTGCACGGGCGAGCTGCCCTGGCCTACCCGCCTGTCGCGCCCGTTCCGGCCAGTTCCGGGGCCGCCGCCGGATGCACAGGACGATGTCGATGCCGCATCCGGGCACTGCTATCCCTGGTTGATCTTCTCGGGTTACACGCCTGCCCTGGCTGACCCGGCCAACCATCGCTTGTGGACCGCCAACGCCCGCGTGCTCGACGGCGAAGCGCTGGCCCTGGCAGGCGACGGCGGCTACGCGCTCGGCGCGCGCGCGCGGCAGATCCGCGACGGCCTGCTGGCGAAGGACCGCTTCGACGAAGCCGACCTGCTGGCGATCCAGCTCGACGACCGTGCCCTGTTCCTGCAGCGCTGGTGGCAGCTGCTGCAGGACGAGGCGAAGGCCCGGCCGGCGGACTCGGCGCTGGCCGCCCTGGCCGGCGCCGGCGCGACCTGGGAAGGCCACGCCACGGTCGACTCGGTCAGCTACCGGCTGGTGCGCGCCTGGCGCCTGGCGGTGCACGCGCGCATCGCCGACGGCCTGACCGCGCCGGCGCAGGCCGCGCTCGGCGACGGTTTCGCCATGCCCGACCTGCCGCAACTGGAAGGCGTCGCCTGGCCGCTGCTGGAGCAGCGCCCGGCGCACCTGCTGTCGCGCCGCTACGACAGCTGGGACGCGCTGCTCGAGGACGCCGCGCGCGAGGTGCGCGACGACCTGACCGGGAAGGGGCCGCTGTCGGAACGCCGCTGGGGCGAGCGCAACACCGCGCGGATCTGCCATCCGCTGGCCAACGCCCTGCCCGGCTTCATCCGTCCGCGGCTGTGCATGCCGGCCGAACCGCTGCCGGGCGACGGTTCCATGCCGCGGGTGCAGGGACCGGCGTTCGGCGCGTCCCAGCGCATGGTCGTCGCGCCTGGCCACGAGGCCGACGGCATCGTGCACATGCCCGGCGGCCAGAGCGGCCATCCGCTCTCGCCGTTCTGGGGCGCCGGCCACGACGACTGGGTGCGGGGCCGGCCGACGCCATTCCTGCCCGGGCCGACGCGGCACAGCCTGACCCTGGCGCCGGCCGCGCAGTGAACCCGGCGCGGCAACGCCGCCGGGTTTGTCGCACAATCGCCCCGGGTCCATGGAGAACCGCCGCGATGCAACCGCACTCCGCCGTCCTGTCCCTCACTATATTCGCCGCCACGGTACAGCTGGCCGCGTGCAGTTCGGTCCAGCCCGATCCGGGCGCACCCGGCCGCAACGGCACCGCGGCCGGCGCCTGCAATGCCGAACCGGTGGCCTGGGCCGTCGGCCAGCAGGCCGAGCAGGAGGTGATGGGCCGGGTCTGGCGCGAAAGCGGCGCCGGCCTGATCCGCCCGATCGGCCCGGGCACGGCGGTGACCCGCGATTTCCGCCCCGACCGGGTCAACGTCGAGATCGACGGCAACAACACCATCACCCGGGTCACCTGCGGCTGAGGCGAAGCAACCGCTGCGCCTTCTTGCAGGAGCCCACTCCAGTGGGCGACATGGGCGTCGGAACCCGGAGGGCGCCGCCTGTGCCGCCGGCGTCGTGTCGCCGGCTGAAGCCAGCTCCTACAACAGCAGCGGCGCGGCTGTCCTTACTGTAGGAGCTGGCTTCAGTCGGCGACACGGGCGTCGGGATCATGAGGGCGTCGCCTGTGCCAATAGCGTCGCGTCGCCGGCTGAATCCGGCTCCTACAAAGCGTGCGCGGACTCGTGCACGCCTGCGACGGCGCGCCCGGACGGATCGGCCATCGTCGCGAAACTCGCGTCCCAGGCGATCGCCGCCGGCGAGGAGCAGGCGATCGACTTGCCACCCGGCACGGTCTCGGCCGCAGCCGGAGTCGGATAGAAGCGCTCGAAGATCGACCGGTAGAAGTACGCCTCCTTGGTCTGCGGCGGGTTCACCGGAAAACGCTTGTCGGCCGCGGCCAGCTCGCGGTCGCTCACCTGCGCCTCGGCCTGCGCCTTGAGCCCGTCGATCCAGCCGTAGCCGACGCCGTCGCTGAACTGCTCCTTCTGCCGCCACAGGATCTGCTGGGGCAGGTAGCCGTCGAAGGCCTGGCGCAGCACGCCCTTCTCCATCCGCTGCGGGCCGTCGCCGCCCTTGCGCACCATCTTGTGGCTGGCATCCATGCGCATGGCCACGTCGAGGAACTCGCGGTCCAGGAACGGCACCCGCGGCTCCACGCCCCAGGCCATCATCGACTTGTTGGCGCGCAGGCAGTCGTAGTTGTTGAGCGCGTCGAGCTTGCGGATCAGCTCCTCGTGGAACTCGCGCGCGTTCGGCGCCTTGTGGAAGTACAGGTAGCCGCCGAACACCTCGTCGCTGCCCTCGCCCGACAGCACCATCTTCACCCCCATCGCCTTGATCCGCCGCGCCAGCAGGAACATCGGCGTGGAGGCGCGGATGGTGGTGACGTCGTAGGTCTCGATGTGGCGGATCACCTCCGGCAGCGCGTCCAGGCCCTCCTCGAAGGTGTATTCGAAGCCGTGGTGCACGGTGCCCAGCGCCTCGGCGGCGACCTTGGCCGCGGCCAGGTCGGGGGAGCCCTTCAGGCCGATGGCGAAGGAATGCAGCCGCGGCCACCAGGCCTCGGTCCTGTCGCCGTCCTCGATGCGGTGGCGGGCGTAGCGCGCCGCGACCGCGGCCACCAGGGAGGAATCCAGGCCGCCGGACAGCAGCACGCCGTAGGGCACGTCGGTCATCAGCTGGCGGTGTACGGCCGCCTCGAAGGCCTCGCGCAGCTCCTGCGCAGATACGTCCACGCCTTCCACCGCGGCGTAGTCGCGCCAGGGACGCTCGTAGTACCTGGTCAGCGTGCCGGTGGCCGTGTCGTACCAGTGGCCGGGCGGGAACTGGGCCACGTCGGCGCACTCGTCCACCAGCGACTTCATCTCCGAGGCTACGCGCAGGCGGCCCTCGCGGTCATGGCCCCAGTACAGCGGGCAGACCCCGATCGGATCGCGGGCGATGATCGCCCGGCCCTGCGCCTTGTCCCACAGGGCGAAGGCGAATATGCCGTTGAGCCGGTTGAGGAACGAGGCCGGTTCATCGCCGAGCCCGTCTCCTTCGAGGTACAGCGCATTGATCACCTCGCAGTCCGAGGCGGTCTGGAACGCGTAGGGCTGCGCGAGCTCGCCCTTGAGCGCCCGGTGGTTGTAGATCTCGCCGTTGACCGCCAGCGCCAGCCGCCCGTCCTCCGACAGCAGCGGCTGCGAGCCGCCGGCCGGATCGACGATGGCCAGGCGCTCGTGCACCAGGATCGCCCCGTCGTCCAGGTACACCCCGCTCCAGTCCGGGCCGCGGTGGCGCTGCCGCTGCGACAGGTCCAGCGACTGCCGGCGCAGCGCCTGCAGGTCGTCGCCCGGTTGCAGCCCGAAGATGCCGAAGATCGAACACATGCGAAGACTCCTGGGTGTGGGTGGTGATACGTATCCGTGCATCGATCGCGGCCACGCGGCGCCTGCTCCGGGCACAAAAAAACCCGCATCGGCCGATGCGGGTTTCGTGGTGACCGGGCTGTCGCTGCTCTAGCCCCGCTCACGCTCCCGCATCGGCCGCGCACGGTTATTGACCGCATTGTTGTTGCGGTTGCGATTGACCGGATTGGCGCGGCGGGTGGAGAGCATGGGCCGACACTAACCCGGCCCGCGGCGGCCCCGCAACCGTTGCAGGGGCAACTGACAAGGCGCTCACATCCGCCGTCCAATACTCCCGACGACTGCATGCCGCCCACCGGGCGGGGACCTGTACAGGGAAAGCGCCGTGCCCGATACCACCCACCGCCTCGCCCGCACCGCCCAGGTCGTCGCCCGCCTGGCCCGGCACCGGCGGGTGCTGACCGGCCTGGACTGGAGCCACGCACCGCCGGTCGAGCCGACCATCGCCGACGCGTCGGGCATCGCCGAGGCGCAGGCCTTCGCCGCCGACCTGGAATCGCTGGGCCCGGCCTTCATCAAGCTCGGCCAGTCGCTGTCCACCCGCCCGGACCTGGTGCCGCCGGCCTACATCGACGCACTGGACCGGATCCAGGACGAGGTCGCGCCGGTGGACACCGCGGTGGTCGAGAAGATCGTCGAGGACGAGCTGGGCGCCAAGCTCAACCGGCTGTTCCTGTCCTTCGACCCGGTGCCGCTGGCCGCCGCCTCGCTGGCGCAGGTGCACCGCGCCACCCTGCGCGACGGCCGCGAGGTCGCGGTGAAGGTGCAGCGCCCGGGCATGGACGCGGCCATCCGCCTGGACCTGGAGGTGCTGTCAGGGTTGGCCGGCACCGCCGACGCGCTGACCGAGACTGGCCGGCGCATGCACTTCGCCGGCTGGATCGCCGAGTTCCGCAAGATCCTGCTGCTGGAGCTGGACTACCGGCGCGAGGCAGAGAACCTGGATCGCTTCCGCGAGCACCTGGCCGCCTACCCGAACCTGTACGTGCCGGCGCCGCTCTGGGGCCTGTGCACCTCGCGCGTGCTGACCATGGAACTGGTCCATGGCGTCAAGGTCACCACCATCTCCGGCCTGCGCCGCACCGAGCTGGACCTGGCCACGCCGGCGGCCGAACTGATGCATGCCTACCTGGACCAGGTGTTCGTGAACGGCGACATCCATGCCGACCCGCACCCGGGCAACGTGCTGCTGTGCGAGGACGGGCGCCTGGCGCTGATCGACCTGGGCATGGTCGCGCAGGTGCCGCCGCGCATGCGCGAGCGCCTGCTCAAGCTGCTGTTCGCGGCGGTGGACGCGCGCGGCGAGGACGTGGCGCGCGAGCTGGTCGCGATCGGCACGCGGCTGGAGCAGTTCGACGATGTCGCCTTCAACCGCGACACCGGCCAGCTGGTCGCGCGCTACGCCACCGGCGGCAAGCGCACCTCCGAGGGCCGGCTGCTGCTGGAGCTGGTCGGCTGCGCCGCCGAGCACGGCCTGCGCGTGCCGGCCGAGATCAGCCTGCTGGGCAAAACCCTGCTCAATCTGGAACGGGTCGCCGACGCGCTGAACCCGCAGATGGACGTGCGCACGCTGGTCGAGTCGCACCTGCAGTCGATCATGCGTGCGCAACTGCGCCGCTCCTTCACCAGCGCCAACCTGGCCAGCGAGGCGCTCGAGGTGCAGGGCCTGCTGCGCGACGCACCGCGCAAGATCTCCGACGTGCTGTCGCTGCTGGCCGAGAACCGGCTGCAGGTACGCCTCGAGGGCCTGGAGCACTCGCGGCTGATGGAGAACATGCAGAAGATCGCCAACCGCATCGCCGCCGCGGTGGTCACCGCCGCGCTGCTGATCTCGTCGGCGATGCTGATGCGGGTGGAGACCAAGGCGCAGCTGTTCGGCTATCCGGCGCTGGCGGTGGTGCTGTTCCTGATCGCGGCGGTACTGGGACTGACGATCGCCCTCAGCGCCCTGCTGCGCGACCGCAAGGCCAGGCCGAACGAGCAGCACGGGCCGCACTAGGCGCCTCGCCCAACCTGCTGTTGTAGGAGCCGGGTTCAGCCGGCGACACGACGCCGTCGGCACAGGCGACGCCCTCGCGATTCCGACGCCCGTGTCGCCGTCATGCCGGCTCCTACAACAACAGCAGGCGTTCGACCAGGCGGCCGTAGAGGGCGGGCAGCGCCTCCAGATCGGCGACTGATACGTGCTCGTCGACCTGGTGGATGCTGGCGTTGACCGGGCCGATCTCGATGCACTGCGCACCCAGCGGCGCGATGAAGCGGGCGTCGGAGGTTCCGCCGCCGGTGCTCTCCTCCGGCGGCTCGCCGGCAAACTGGCCCAGCACTTCGCGCGCGACCGCGCGCAGCCGGCCCTCGGGCGTGTAGAACGGCTCGCCGCTGCGGTGCCAGCGCAGTTCGTACTCCAGGCCGTGCCGGTCCAGCAGCGCGGCGATCTCCGCCTCCAGTGCCGGCGCATTCCAGTGCGGGTTGTAGCGCAGGTTGAACAGCACCTGCAGTTCGCCGGGGATGACGTTGTTGGCGCCGGTGCCGGCGTGGATATTGCTGATCTGCAGCGAGGTCGGCGGGAAGCTCTCATAGCCTCCATCCCAGACCTGCCCGACGAGTTCGGCCAGCGCCGGCGCGGCCTGGTGGATCGGGTTGCGCGCCTTGTGCGGATAGGCGACGTGGCCCTGCACACCCTTCACCGTCAGCGTGCCCGACAGGCTGCCACGGCGGCCCACGCGCAGCAGGTCGCCGAGCCTGGCGGTCGAGGACGGTTCGCCGGTAATGCACCAGTCGATGCGCTGGCCGCGCTCGCGGAACAGGTCGGCGACCCGTCGCACGCCGTCGATGGCGTCGCCTTCCTCGTCCGAGGTGAGCAGGATGGCCAGCGTGCCGGGATGCTCCGGATGCGCCGCCACGAACCGCTCGGCGGCGACCGCGAACGCGGCCACGCTGCCCTTCATGTCCGCCGCGCCACGGCCGTACAGCACGCCGTTGCGGATTTCCGGCGCGAACGGATCGCTGCTCCAGGCTTCGCGCGGGCCGGGCGGCACCACGTCGGTATGGCCGAGCAGGACCAGCACCGGCGCGCCGCTGCCGTGCGTGGCCCAGAGGTTGTCGACCTCGCCGAAGCGCAAGTGCTCGCAGGCGAAGCCGGCGCGCTGCAGGCGCGCGGCGAGCAGCGCCTGGCAGCCGGCGTCGTCGGGGGTGACGGAAGGACGCGCGATCAATTCGCGCGCCAGTTCAAGCACATCGCTCATCGGCGCTCGCCGGGTGGAAGGGCTGCGGCATTGTAGGCGAGGCCGGCCCGGCCGGCTCTTGCGGGAGCACCAGCCGCCGCAGCTTCTTGTAGGAGCCGGCATGACGGCGATACGGGCGTCGGGATGACGAGGGCGTCGCCTGTGCCGACGGTGTCGGGTCGCCGATGAATCGGCTCCTACAACAGTGGGAAACGGTAGCGGGATGGTTATCCGAACAACTTCTTGAAACCGTTGTCGGAGAAACCCTGGCTGAAGGCGCCATCGTCCTTGACCACCACCGGCCGCCGGACCAGCTGCGGATGCTCGCGCAGCAGCAGCTTCCATTCGGCCTCGCTGCCGGGCGACTTGCGGTTGTCCGGCAGCTGCCGCCAGGTGGTGGAGGACTTGTTGACCAGCGCGTCGAAGCCGCCGGCCCTGCCCGCCCATTCCACCAGCGTCTCCGGCGAGGGCTTGCTGTCGCGGTAGTCGACGAAGGTGTACGCCACGCCGAAGCGGTCCAGCCACTTGGTGGCCTTCTTGCAGGTGTCGCAGTTCTTCAGGCCGTAGATCGTGGTCATCGGGATTCCGGATTCTTGCTGTCAAAAGCCCCTCTCCCTCTGGGGCGAAGGGGACCGTTTGCGAACCGCAGGTTCGCGGTCCACTGAGCGCCCTCGCGTCCACGCGAGGGCCGGGGCGCGGAGCGGGGGTTGGGGTGAGGGTCGGGCGCCTGCGAACCGGAACCGGTGCTGGGAAACCGTACCCTCATCCGCCCCTTCGGGGCACCTTCTCCCGGAGGGAGAAGAAAAATGCCGGTCCGCCTTTCGGGCAATCCAAGGTATGTAAGGACAGGTTTTATCTTGGAGGGATAAGAAAAGAGCGATCAGCCGCGCAGCAGTTCGTTGATGCTGGTCTTGGCCCGCGTCTTGGCGTCGACCTGCTTGACGATCACCGCGCAGTACAGCGAGTGGCTGCCGTCGGCGGCCGGCAGCGAACCAGACACCACCACGCTGCCCGGCGGCACGTAGCCGTAGGAGATCTCGCCGGTGGCGCGGTTGTAGATGCGGGTCGACTGGCCGATGAACACGCCCATGCCGATCACGCTGTGGTGGCCGACCACCACGCCCTCGACCACTTCCGAGCGCGCGCCGATGAAGCAGTGGTCCTCGACGATGGTCGGGCTGGCCTGCAGCGGCTCGAGCACGCCGCCGATGCCGGCGCCGCCGGAGATGTGGCAGTGCTTGCCGACCTGGGCACAGGAGCCGACCGTGGCCCAGGTGTCGACCATGGTGCCCTCGCCCACGTGCGCGCCAATGTTGATGAAGCTGGGCATCAGCACCACGTCCTTGCCCAGGTGCGCGCCACGCCGGGCGATGGTGCCCGGCACCACGCGCACGCCGAGCTTGCGGAACTCGGCCTCGCCGTAGTTGCCGAAGCGCGCCGGCACCTTGTCCCAGAACGGCGCGGGCTGGCCTTCCATCACCACCATGTCATTGACCCGGAAGTACAGCAGCACCGCCTTCTTCAGCCATTCGTTGACCTGCCAGCCGCCCTTGCCGTCCGGCTCGGCGACGCGGAACTCGCTCGACTCCAGGCCGCCGATCACCCGCTCCACCAGCGGCCGGGTCGAACCGTCGATCTCGTCCAGGGTCAGCGCCGCGCGGCGCGCGAACGCGCTCTCGATGGAGAACTTCAGTTCTTCCAGGCCCGGGCCGGCGGGCACGGCGGGGCGCTTGCGCGCGGTCTTGCGGGCGGGGGACTTCTTCGGCGTCTGCGCGGCCATCAGCGGGGGGCTCCGGTCGTTGGGCTGTCGGGGTCCAGCCGCGCGCGCAGCTCGGCGCGCAGGGCATCCTGCGCGGCAGCGTCCAGCGGCTGGTCGTGTTCGTCGGTGATCTGGAACAGGTCCTCCACGCGCTCGCCGAAGGTGGCGATGCGCGCGTCGTGCACGCGCAGCCGGCGGGCGCGCAGTGCCTGGGCGACGTCGGCGAGCAGCCCGGGGCGATCCGGGCAGACCAGGCCGAACAGGCTGCGGCGGCCGTCGGTAGTGGTGCTGAACTCCACCTTCGGCGCGAAGCGGAAGTGGCGCAGCTGCCGCGGCGCGGCCCGGCGCGGCGCGCGCACGTTCTCCAGCGCGCCGGACAGGGCCTGACGCAGCGCCCGTTCCAGCTGCAGCGGATCGCCGCTGGCGAAGCTGTCGGCCGGCAACACCTCGAAGGTGTCGAACACGGTGCCGTGCGGGCCCATCAGGATCCGCGCCTGGTGCACGCCGTAGCCGTGGCGGTCGAGGGTGGCGACGATCGCGGCGAACAGGCCGTCGCGGTCGGGCGAATGCACGAACACCTCCAGCGCCCCACCCTGTGCGCCGGCCTGGCCACCGACGGGACGCACCGCCACCTGGGTATCGCCCATCCGCACATCGACCAGCGCGGCGGCCTGCCAGGCCAGCTGCTCGGGGCGGAAACGCAGGAAGCTCTCGTCGGGCATCTCGGCGAACTGGCGGCCAATGGTGCCGTCGTCGTAGCCCTGATCGCACATCAGTTCGCGGGTGGCCTCGCGCGCCTCGACCGCGCGCGCCTCGGCGGCCACCGGCATCTCCAGGCCCTCGCGCAGCGCCCGGCGGGTGGCCAGGTACAGGTCGGCCAGCAGCCGGTCCTTCCACGCGTTCCACAGCTTGGGGCTGGTGCCGGCGATGTCGGCGCAGGTCAGCAGGTACAGGTAGTCCAGCCGCTCGCGGTCGCCGACCAGGGTGGCGAAGGCACGGACCACGTCCGGATCGGAGATGTCCTGCTTCTGCGAGGTCATCGACATGCGCAGGTGCTGCTCGACCAGCCACACCACCAGGCCGGTGTCGGCCTCGCTGAGCCCGTGCGCGGCGCAGAACTCGCGCGCGTCGACCGCACCCAGTTCGGAGTGGTCGCCGCCGCGACCCTTGGCGATGTCGTGGAACAGGCCGGCCAGCAGCAGCAGTTCGGGCTTGCGCAGCCGCGGCCAGACCTCGTGCGCGATCGAGAAGCGCTCGTCCGCCATGCCACTGGCGAAACCGGCGATGTTCTTCAGCACCATCAGCGTGTGCTGGTCGACGGTGTAGACGTGGAACAGGTCGAACTGCATGCGCCCGGAGACCTGCGCAAACGCCGGCAGGTACTGGCCGAGCACGCCCAGCCGCGCCATCCGGGTCAGTGTCTCCACCGGTCGCGGCCCGCGCAGCAGGGCCATGAAGCGCGCGCGCGCGGCCGGGCCGGCCTCGTCGTAGGCCGGCAGCCGCTTCAGCGACTCGGCCAGTGCGCGCGCGGTCTGCGAGTGCAGGCCGCGCACTTCCGGGTGCGCGGCCCAGGTCGAGAACAGCGCCAGCACCTCGCGCAGGTCCGCTTCCGGCCAGTACGACGCGGCGGCGGCCAGGTAGCCGCGGCGCAGCACGAAGTCCGGGTTCAGCGACTCCGGCACGGCCTCGCCGTCGAAGGTCTCCTCGAAGCGCTGCAGCAGCCGGTCGCTGATCCGGCGCACGATCGCCGCGCTGCGGTAGAAGCCCTGCATCATCTTCTCGACGCCGAGGCTGTGCTCGTCGTCCTGGTAGCCCAGGCGCTCGGCCAGCGCCTTCTGGTAGTCGAAGCGCAGGCGCTCCTCCGGCCGCCCGGCGACCAGGTGCAGGCCGAAGCGCAGCCGCCCCAGTGAACGCCGCTCGCGCACCAGCGCCGCGGCCTCGTCCGGGCCGAGCTGGCCCAGGCTGACCAGCGCCTCCAGGTCGCGCACGCCGAACGCGCGCTGCGCCATCCAGCCCAGCGTGTGCAGGTCGCGCAGGCCGCCCGGGCCGTCCTTGATGTTCGGCTCGAGGTTGTCGGAGGTGTCACCGTAGCGGCGGTGGCGGGCCTGCAGCTCTTCGCGCTTGGCCAGGAAGAACTCGCGCGGCGGCCAGATCCGCTGCGGCGCGATCGCCTCGGCCAGCGCCGCCATGGCCTCCGGCCCGGCCGCCACCGGGCGCGCCTCGAGCAGCGCGGTCATCACCGTCTGGTCGGCGGCCGCGGCGGTGCATTCGGCAGCCGAGCGCACCGCGTGGCCGACCGGCAGGCCGGTGTCCCACAGCAGCGCGAAGAAGCGCGACAGCGCCGCCTGGTGCGCCTGCTGCGCCTCCGGTTCGGCCAGCACCAGCAGGTCGATGTCCGAGCGCGGGAACAGCTCGCCGCGGCCGTAGCCGCCGACCGCGATCAGCGACAGCGCCGCGTCGTCGGGCACGCAGTGGTGCCAGGCGCGCCGCAGCAGGTCGTCGACCAGCCGCGCGCGCAGCGCCAGCAGGCGGTCGATGTCGACCTCGCGGTCGTAGCGCTTGAGCAGGCGCGCGTCGCCGTGGTTGAGCAGTTCGCGGGCGCGGGCCGCCCAGCCGGCGTCGCCCGCCGGCGCCTGCCCGCCCGGGGCGTCGGCGGCCAACGGACCGGCGCCCATGCCTGCGCTCACGCCGGCGGCATCTGGCCAGCGGCCAGCAAGGACACGTCGCCGGGGGCCAGCGTCAGCACGTCCACGCCGTCCTCGGTCACCGCGACCATGTGTTCCCACTGCGCGGAGAGCTTGCGGTCCTTGGTCACCACGGTCCAGCCGTCGGGCAGGACCTTGGTGTAGCGGGTGCCCTCGTTGATCATCGGCTCGATGGTGAAGGTCATCCCCGGCCGCAGCAGCATGCCCTCGCCAGGGCGGCCGTAGTGCAGCACCTGAGGTTCGTCGTGGTAGACCTTGCCGATGCCGTGGCCGCAGTACTCACGCACCACGGTGAAACGCTCGGCTTCGGCGTAGCTCTGGATCGCGTGGCCGATGTCGCCGAGGGTCGCGCCTGGCTTCACGGCGCGGATGCCGCGCCACATCGCCTCGAAGGTGGTCTCGACCAGCCGCCTGGCCATCACCGACGGGGTGCCGACGTAGTACATGCGGCTGGTGTCGCCGTGCCAGCCGTCCTTGATGACGGTGACGTCGATGTTGAGGATGTCGCCGTCCTTGAGGACCTTGCCAGGGCTGGGGATGCCGTGGCAGATCACGTTGTTGACCGAGGTGCAGGTCGTCTTCGGGTAGCCCCGGTAGCCGACGTTGGCCGGGATCGCGCCCTGCACGTTGACGATGTGGTCGTGGCAGATCCGGTCCAGTTCCTCGGTGGTCACGCCCGGCTTCACGTGCGCGCCGACCATTTCCAGCACTTCGGCGGCCAGGCGGCCGGCGATGCGCATCTTCTCGATTTCCTCGGGGGTCTTCAGGTGCAGGGTCATGCCGGGATTATCGCCGATCCGGCGGGCTTCCTGAACGCGGGTGCCAGCGAACCCGCCAGACCCGGGAAATTGACGCTAATCAAGGCCCGGCCATCTGCCGCCTGCCAGAGTTGACCCAAGTCCCTGAACAATTAACGCCAGAAGACTGACGCGGCAGGTCACTTTTTGCTGAATAGGCCGCTCCACATGTGAGGATTGTGTCACCATATCCCTATTCAGGAATGTGGCGAAGACGTCAATTCCTGCTTCCAGGGACCGGGAGACTTGGCGTCAGAGAGTTGGCACGCTTCCTGCTCTGACCTTTGGCAAGCAACACAACCACCCAAAAAACAAAATCCCGGAGTCCCCGATGAACCTGTTCAAGAGCACCCTGATCGCCTCTGCCCTGGTTGCCGCCGGTATCGCCGGCAATGCCAGTGCCGCTACCGCCACTGGTAACTTCCAGGTGCGGATCAACATCACCGAGTCCTGCGCGTTCAGCACCACCGGCGCATCGGACGTCAACTTCGGCGACAAGGCCCGCTCCTCGTCCGGCAACGCCGACAATACCGGCACCCTGGTGGTCAACTGCACCCAGGGCACCCCGTTCAACATCGGTCTGAACGCGGGCACCTATACCGGCGCCACCGTCGCCACTCGCCGCATGAGTAACGGCGCCAACAGCATCCCGTACAGCCTGTACCGCGACAGCAACCGGACCCTGAACTGGGGCAACACCGTCTCCACCGACACCCACGCCGGCACCGGCACTGGTGCCAACCAAAGCATCTCCGTGTATGGCCGCGTGGCAGGCGGTGCGGCGGTGAACGTGCCGGCAGGCGTGTATACCGATACCATCCAGGCGACGATCACGTACTGATCGACTTGGTGAGGTCGGGAATGGCCCCGATGACACGACAGGACACGGCGCGCGCTCGGATGGGCCGCGCCCGGCACATCGCACGCTGGCTGTTCGTGGCTGCGATGGCGATGGCAGCAACTGTCGCGCAGGCGGCCGACCTGCAGGTGAATCCGATCATGATCGAATTCACCGCCGGCGAGCAGTCGCAGGCCATCTGGCTGACCAATACCGGCACCAAGCCGCTCAAGGCGCAGGTCCGGGTATCCAGCTGGACCCAGGTGGACGGCAGAGATCAGCTGACGCCGACCCGTGACCTAGTGGCCAGCCCGGCGATTCTAGAAGTCGCCGCCGGCGAGCAGCAGCTAGTGCGCCTGATCCGGCCTCGTTCCGATCCGTCGCAGTCCGAGGCCGCCTATCGTCTCACCATCGACGAGTTGCCTGCCGATGCGTCTGCGCCACGCGATCCAGGCCTGCAGTTCCTGCTGCAGTATTCGGTGCCGGTTTTCTTGCTCGCCGAGGGAACCGAGCCGCTAAGCCCCTCGCGTCGGACTGCGACCACCGCAGTCGGCAATTCTGACGGACTGGCCGTGCACCTCGAAGTTGCAGGTGATGCCAGTGTGCTGAGCATCGCCAATGCAGGACGGCAGCGGGTCAGGCTGAGCAATCTGGCTTGGGTGGACTCAGCCGGCAAGCGCATCGAGTTGGTACCCGGTCTATTTGGTTATGTGCTGGCGGGCCAGCGGATGCAGTGGACGATTCCGCTATCGCCGCAATTGCGTGCCAACGGAGGCAGCCTGAAGGTCAGGTTCAATGACGATCCGAACGATCAGACATTGCCGCTGGAAGATCCTCACGGCTAGCATCGCGGTGGCTTGCGCGCCCGGCGCGCTGTCAGCCACCCCCACTCCCGAGCCATCGCCCGCCGGCTTCGCCACCCCGGGCACGCTGAATCTGATAGCAACCAGCGAACCCGATGCTGACGCAGCCAGCGGTTTGCAGGAGCTGTACCTCGAAGTCTCCCTCAACGAGTTCGCCACCGGACGCCTGGCGCGTTTCGTCGTAATCGACGGACGCCTGCATGCCAGCATATCTACACTGCGTGAGCTCGGTCTGCAATGGCCCGGAAGCCAGGACGCCGATGGTCTCGTCGCGCTCGACACAATCCCGGGACTGCAGGCGCGCTACGACGCCGGCAACCAGCAACTAGCCCTCACCGCGCCACTCGAGAGGCTGTCCGGTGAACGCGAACATTTCAGCGAAACGGAACAGCCGATGCCGCGCATCGACCCGTCTACGCGCGCGCCCGGCCTGCTTCTCAACTACGACCTCTATGCGCAGGGCGACAGCGACTAC
The DNA here is from genome assembly GCF_000972865.1 of Pseudoxanthomonas suwonensis. Taxonomy (NCBI): domain Bacteria; kingdom Pseudomonadati; phylum Pseudomonadota; class Gammaproteobacteria; order Lysobacterales; family Lysobacteraceae; genus Pseudoxanthomonas; species Pseudoxanthomonas suwonensis. Next base: position 3,084,765 of record NZ_CP011144.1, on the reverse strand, counting down.
CGTTCCCTCAGCGGTTGGACCGAGCTGCGCCTGTTCGGCGTGGGACCCGGCGTCTGGAGCAACAGCACCGTCAGCCGGCTCGACAGCCTTCCGGGTCTGGAAGACCGGCACGATATGGTCCGCCTGGACACCTCCTGGCAGCTCGACCTGCAAGACAGCATGGTTTCGGTGGTTGCAGGCGATACCTACAGCGGATCGCTCGGCTGGACCCGGACCACGCGCATCGGCGGCGTGCGCGCTTCGACCAACTTCGCCCTTCAACCCTATCGCGTGACCACGCCGCTGGCCTCCTTTGCCGGCGATGCGGTGCTCCCTTCGACCGTCGACCTGTTCATCAACGGCATCCGCCAGTCGAGCCAGCAGGTCCGGCCTGGCCAGTTCCAAATCGACAGCATCCCCACGGTCAACGGCGTCGGCCAGGCGCAGATGGTGATCACCGACATAAACGGTCAGAGCCGCGTGGTGAACTTCTCGCTGTACAACACTGCCCAGCTACTTCAGCAGGGGCTGACCGACTGGTCGGTGGAGGCTGGCAGGGTGCGCCGCGAGTACGGCCTACGCTCCTTCTCCTATGCCGGCGACACCATGGGCAGCGCCTCCGTCCGGCACGGCCTCAGCAACCGAACCACGCTGGAAGTCCATGCCGAAGCCACGTCCGGCCTGCAGATGGCCGGCGCGGGCGGCACGTGGCTGCTGGGGGATCGCGGCGGCGTCCTGGATGCATCCGTGGCCGGAAGCAACTATGCCGGCGAATCCGGCCACCAGTACGGCCTGGGCTACCAGTGGAACTCGTCACGGTTCAACTTGGGCCTGGCCACGCTGCGTCGCACCGAGGATTTCGCCGACGTCGCCAGCCTCGAGGAAGCGGCGCTGCCACGACGCATGGACAGCGCGTTCGTAGGCATCAACTGGGGGGTAGCGCAGGTCGGCGCCAGCTATGTGCGGCAGGATATCTTCGCCCAGCCCTCGGCGCGCTTCGCGAGTCTGACCTGGTCGCGACAGCTGCCTCGCAGCGGCTACCTGAGTCTCAGCGTGAGCCGCGACCTCGGGAACCGTGCCGCCGACAGCGCCTTCTTGTACTGGTCGATGCCGCTGGACCGCCGCACGTCTCTGTCCGCCTCGGCCCGCCATAGCCGGACTGCCGACAACCTCAGCGTGGAAGCCAACCGACCGGTGGACAGCGATCTGGGCGGACTGGGCTGGCGCCTGCAGACTACCGTCGGCGGCCGACCGGGCGCGCAGGGCCAGATCGCCGGACTCGGCCGGCATGGCGCGTGGAACGCAGGAGTGCTGTACCAGCGCGGCGAAGGCCCAGTGCCGGACAGCACCACCGGCTTCGCGTCCGCCAATGGCAGCATCCTGCTGATGGAGAAGCATTTGTTCGCCATGCGCCGGGTGGAGGACGCTTTCGCGCTGGTATCCACCGATGGCGTCGCCGACGTCCCGATCCTCCAGGAAAACCGCCTTGTCGGCCACACCAACGAGGATGGGCTGCTGCTGGTCAACCGGCTCAACGCGTGGCAGAGCAACCGGCTGTCGATCGACCCGCTGCAGGCGCCGACCGACGTACGCCTGGTCCGCACCGAGATGCATGCCGTTCCGGCCAGCCGCAGCGGCATGCTGGCGCGGTTCCCGATGCGGGCGGTGCTGTCGATTCAAGCCACCGTGACCGGCCAGGATGGCCAGCCCATCCCCGCCGGCAGCTCCGTCTGGCTGCGTGACGACGATCCGGCGACGACCCCGGCCCTGACCGTGGTCGGCTACGACGGCCTGCTCTACCTGCAGGAACTCCGGCCGGGAACGGGGCTCAAGATCCGCCACAATGGCGGCTACTGCGACGTGGTGCTGCCCGTGCTGGCGAAGCCGAGGGGCTTCGTCGAACTGGAAGGAGTCGTCTGCCGATGAACAGCATTTGCACTGTCACCATCCTTCGCTCCTGGTGGCGCGCGGCCTCCCTCGTCCTTGCGCTGGCCACCGCCTGGCTGCTGCCGGGCGAGGCGATGGCCGCCAACGAATGCAACATCGACGGCTCCAACCCGATCAGCTTCGGAACCGTCGGCGGCGGCGGCGCGACCACCACCGGCTCGATCCGGTTCTACTGCCAGAACGACGGACCGGCGGTGCGCAGCTTCCGCGTCTGCCTGTACATGAACCCGATCCTTCCGACTGGCCTGGATCCGCGGCAGATGATCCAATGGTGGCCACTCGACTACCTGGACTACCATCTCTATGCCGACCCGGCCATGACCCAGGTGATCGGCTCTACGACGAGCGGGCATGCCGTCTACAGCATCGCACTGACCATGACGGCCACTGGCAGGACCTACAGCTCCATGCCGGTGTACGGGCGCATCCCGGCGCAGACAGTGACGGCCGGCAACTACGTGTCCCAGATCACCGACTTCATGCGCAGTACCTCGCAGACCGGAACCACCGCACCCTCGGCCACGCAGTGCGCGACAGCGCCCATCACCGGCCAGAACTACACGGAAGTGAGCGCGACCTTCGCCAACACTTGCTACATCAGCACCGCGACGGACATGGATTTTGGCGCCGTGGTCAGCCTGGCCGGCAACCGCGATCAGACGTCCACCGTCAGCGTCCGCTGCCCCATCGGCACCAATTACCGGATCGCGCTGAACTATGGCGGCCACAGCACCGGCGGCACAGTCCGACGCATGCTCGGCCCCGGCGGCAACTACCTGACCTACCAGCTTTACCGGAACGCGGGACGCACTCAGATATGGGGAAACACTAACTCCAACGATGTGTCCGACACCGGCAACAACGCCATCCAGAGCTTCACTGTCTATGGCCGCGTACCCGCACAGGCTGCGGGCTCCGCCGGCGCTTATGCGGACACGATCACCGTCACCCTGACGTATTGAAGCCCCTGCCTGGCGTGCCGGACGGATGGCCGCTGGACGGCGTCGTTTGCGTGATCCAATCCACAAATCACGCTTTCGCGACACCTCCAGCCCCACGATGGGCTCAACTTTCAGCGGCATCCGCCGAAAGCGTGGCTGACAGCCGACATCCGGATCGGCAAGGAGCCGCCGATGCGCCCGTTCAAAGCCGTGGTCCTGCTCGCCTGTCTGGTGGCGATGGGTACCGTCCAGGCATCTAGCAAGAACACCGTGCTGCGCATCTCCCTGACCATCGTCGACCGCTGCGACATCCGCGACGGCCACGCCAGTCCCAGCGTCGACTGCTCGACCGGGGTGCCCTGGACGGTGGCTTCCCCAGCCGCCGCCGCCGCGGTCGCGCCTTCCCTGGTCGCCGACGGAACCCACGCCAGCCACCTCCCGGTCCCGCGCAGCGGCCCGATCGACGGCGCGCGCGTCACCACCATCGTGTTCTGATGCCGCGCGGCAGGGCCACGGCTTGGCTGTTCGCCCTGGCCGCAGGGCTGGTCGCCACGCCTGCGCATCCGGGCGACCTGCGCCTGGAGCCGGTCTCGGTGATCCTGCGCTCCGGCGAGGAGGCGTCCACCCTGTGGCTGAGCAATACCGGCAAGGTGCCGCTGCAGGCCCAGGTCCGTATCTTCTCCTGGAGCCAGGCCGATGGCGGCGAGGTGCTGGTGCCGACCCGCGAACTGGCGGTCAGCCCGCCCCTGCTGGAAGTACCGCCGATGGGCCGCCAGCGGGTACGGCTGGTCCGCCTCGCGCCGGCCGTGCCGGCGACCGAGACCGCCTACCGCCTGGTCGTCGACGAACTGCCCCCGGCCGGCGAACTGCCCGCCGACGGCACCCTGCTGCGCTATTCGATCCCGGTCTTCGCCCTGCCGACGGCACCGGCCACGGCCGGCCACCGGCTCAGCGCCCGGATCGAGGAGGACACCACCGGCCGGCGCCTGCTGCGCCTGGAGAACAGCGGCGACCGCCACGCCCGCATCGCCGGCCTGACCTTCGTCGGACCGGGCGGCCGCCGGCACGTCCTGGCGCCCAACCTGGCCGGCTACGTCCTGGCCGGCCGCTACAAGCACTGGCCGCTGCCCGAGGCCGCCGCCGGCCCACCCCACGGCCGCTTCGAGGCCGACGTGAACGGCAAGACGGTGGTGCTGGTCCCGGAGGCGGGCCTGCTCACCGGCCGCTGACCGGTTTGCCCGGAGCCACCCGCTCCGGCTATACTCCCGCGGCTTTCTTCCGCCCCAATGCCGATCCGGCCCCGGGGCCGCCCACGCCGGGCGGGAAGCGCCGGCCCGTCCGGCACCGGCGAATACACACCTGACGCCACCCTCCGTGCCGGGGTGCCCGCTTCGCGAAGCGGGTTCGGACACGGAAGCGCCAGGGAGGCCCAACCCCGGAATCGTTGCTGCGAGCCGCCATGGCCGCACGCCCCGCGCACCCGCCGAAACCACGGCCGCCCGGGCACGATTCCACTGCCAGGAGTCACAAGCAATGCCCCAGATCACCATGCGCCAGATGCTGGAAGCCGGCGTCCACTTCGGCCACCAGACCCGCTACTGGAACCCGAAGATGGCCCCGTACATCTTCGGCGCGCGCGGCAAGATCCACATCATCAACCTCGAGAAGACCGTTCCGCTGTTCTCCGACGCGATGAACTTCATCTCGGCCATCGCCCAGAAGCGCGGCACCATCCTGTTCGTCGGCACCAAGCGCAGCGCGCGCGAGGCGATCAAGGAAGAGGCCGAGCGTTGCGGCCAGCCGTACATGACCCAGCGCTGGCTGGGCGGCACCCTGACCAACTTCCGCACCGTCAAGCAGTCGGTGGCGCGCCTGAAGGAGCTGGAAGCCGGCGAGACCGACGGCACCTTCGAGAAGCTGGTCAAGCACGAAGTGCTGGGCCTGCGCCGCGAGCGCGAGAAGCTGCTGGCCTCGCTGGGCGGCATCAAGGACATGAACCGCCTGCCCGACGCCCTGTTCGTGATCGACATCGGCCACGAGGACATCGCGATCAAGGAAGCCAAGAAGCTCGGCATCCCGGTGATCGCGGTGGTCGACACCAACTACGATCCGGCCCTGGTCGACTACGCCATCCCGGGCAACGACGACGCCATCCGCGCCGTGCAGCTGTACGCCCGTGCCGCCGCCGACGCGGTGCTGGAAGGCAAGGCCGCCGCGCCGCACGCCGCCAACGTGAGCGAGAGCGACTTCGCCGAGGCCGAGGGCGAGGCCAAGGCCCCGCGCCGCGCGCCGGCCAAGAAGGGCACTGCCCGCAAGGACAAGGCCGAGGGCGGCGAAGCCGCCGCCGCGGCCGAGTGATCCACCCCGGCGGCCGCCGCAGCGCGGCCGCCACCCCGCCGGACGGCCGCGCTGCGCGCCGTCCGCGGTCCCGGGCCGGATGCCCGGTGCGCGCCGCAGGCGTGACCGCCGTCCGCCCTGCTCCGCCCCGCGGAGCCACATTCATCCCATAACGAGGTAATCCCGTGGAAATCACCGCTTCCCTGGTCAAGGAACTGCGCGAGCGCACCGGCGCCGGCATGATGGAGTGCAAGAAGGCACTGACCGAGAACAACGCCGACATCGACGCCGCGGCCGAGTGGCTGCGCAAGTCGGGCCTGGCCAAGGCCGACAAGAAGGCAGACCGCATCGCCGCCGACGGCCGCATCGCGGTCGCCCAGGACGGCGGCAAGGCCGTGCTGGTGGAGATCAACTCCGAGACCGATTTCGTGGCCAAGGACGCCAACTTCCTGGCCTTCGTCGACGCCGTCGCCCAGGCCGCGCTGGCCTCCGGCGCCGCCGACGTCGAGGCGCTGAAGGCGGCTAGGCTGCCGGGCGGCGAGACCATCGAGGAAGCCCGCGCCGCGGTCATCGCCAAGGTCGGCGAGAACGTGCAGGTCCGTCGCCTGGCCGGCATCGATAGCGCGAACAACGTCGCTGCGTACGTCCACGGCGGCCGCATCGGCGTGCTGGTCGAGGTCAAGGGCGGCGACGCCGACCTGGCCCGCGGTATCGCCATGCACGTGGCGGCGATGAACCCGCCGCACATCAAGGCGTCCGACGTGCCGGCCGAGTTCGTCGCCAAGGAGAAGGAAATCGAGCTGGCCAAGATGTCCGACAAGGACAAGAACAAGCCGGCCGACATCCTCGAGAAGATCATCAGCGGCAAGATCGCCAAGATCGTCAACGAGGTGACCCTGTACGGCCAGCCGTACGTGCTGGACACCAACCAGACCGTCGAAGCCGCGCTGAAGGCCGCCGGCGCCGAAGTCGTGCGCTTCGACCGCCTGGCCGTGGGCGAAGGCATCGAGAAGAAGGAAGACGACTTCGCCGCCGAAGTGATGAAGCAGGCCGGCCTGGCCTGATTCATCCCCGCCTCGCGGCGGGATGCTTCCCGGAAAAGCCGCGGCATGCCGCGGCTTTTCTTTTTTCCGGGCACGAACGCACGATTCCAGCGATGGAAATAAGGTAAAGATGCTTATCTCGTCGCAGTTTTGCCGGCATACTTCGGTTACTGCATTTTTGAACCGCACCTGAGCGATGCGCCCGGAACTCGAAGCCCACCTCCTGCACTGCCGCAACCTGCCGTCGCCGCCGGCAGTGGCGCTGCGCATCATCGAGCTGGCCCAGGACCCGGGTGCCGACCTGAACGCGACCGCGCGGGTGATCGGGATGGATCCGGCGCTCAGTGCGCGCATGCTGCGGGTGGCCAACTCGCCGCTGTACGCCGGCCGCCGCCGGGTGGACAACCTGGGCCAGGCGCTGACCCTGCTCGGCTTCAACGCGACCCTGAGCCTGGCCCTGGGCTTCTCGCTGGTGCAGGGCCTGCGCGGCAGCAACGGCACCGCCGCCGAGCAGGAACGGATCTGGCGGCGCAGCGCGCTGGCGGCGCTGGTCGCGCGGCTGCTCGGCGGCCATGCCGGCCTCGAGCGCCTGGAAGACCTGATGCTTGCCGGCCTGCTGCAGGACGTCGGCGCGCTGGCGCTGCTGCAGGCGCTGCCGGAGGAGTACGCTGCGCTGCGCGCCGGCGCGCCGGGCAACGCGGCGCTGCCGGAGCTGGAGCGCGCCGCCTTCGGCGCCGACCACGCCGAAGTGGGCGCCTGGCTGGCGCGGCACTGGCGGCTGCCGGTCTATCTGGTCGACGCGATCGGCGCCAGCGAGGACGACGGCACCGGCGACGCCTTCCAGGCCTGCGTGGTCGCCTCCGGCACCATCGCCGACCTGTGGCTGGCCGACGGCGACGTCGAAACGCTGCGCGCCTCGGCCGCCGCGCGGGTGGCAGCGTGCGCCACCGACGGCACCGGGCTGGACGACCTGCTGGTACAGGTCGCCGCCGCGCTGCCCGAGATCAGCGCCATGTTCGACCTGCACATTGCCCACCCCGCGCACCTGGACGCGATCACCGACCACGCCAAGGAACTGCTGATCCTGCGCAACCTGCGCGAGATCCAGGACGCGGCGCGCGCGCGCTCCGAGGCGCAGGCCTCCGAGGACCAGGTGCGCCGCCTCACCGAGCAGTCGCGCCGCGACCCGCTGACCGGGGTCTACAACCGGCTGCAGATGGAAGAGGTGCTGGAGCGCGAGTTCGCCACCGCGGTGGCGCTGCAGCATCCGCTGTCGATCGCCTTCATCGACCTGGACGATTTCAAGCACATCAACGACCGCTACGGCCACCTGGTCGGCGACCGGGTCCTGCACCAGTTCGCCCAGACCCTGCAGCGCCTGCTGCGCAGCACCGACCTGGTGGCACGCTACGGCGGCGAGGAGTTCCTGGTGGTGCTCAGCCACTCCAGCGAGGTGTCGGCCGCGCGCGTGCTCAAGCGCATCCTTGAGGAAACCGCGCGCGTGCCGATGGCCGAGGTCGAGGGCAAGCCGCTGTACGTCACCTTCTCGGCGGGCCTGGCCACGCACGGCACCACCCGCCAGTTCGCCGACGCGCGCAGCCTGCTGCAGGCCGCCGACGACGCGCTCTACGGCGCCAAGCGCGAAGGCCGCAACCGGGTCAGCCAGCACGGGCAGTGAACGCCGCCCGCGGCGAGCGAGCCGCACCGCGCGCGTTCCGCCGATGCGCGGCCATGCGGCCGCTGAAGAGCGCTTCCCGCGTGAGCAGATATAGGCCTGTGAAGAGCCGCGGGAACGAAGGAGTTGTAAGCGTCTGGCACGGATTTGCTCTAGAATTCGCGCGTTTGCCATTCCCCCAGAGGCCGCCATGTCCGAACTCGCCTACCGCCGCGTCCTGCTGAAGCTCTCGGGGGAGGCGCTGATGGGGGCGGAGGACTACGGCATCGATCCGGTGGTGATCGGTCGCATCGCGCGCGAGATCATCGAGGTGCGCGAGGCCGGCGCCGAGATCGGCCTGGTCATCGGCGGTGGCAACATCTTCCGCGGCGCCGGCCTGGCCGCCTCCGGCATGGACCGCGTCACCGGCGACCAGATGGGCATGCTGGCCACGGTGATCAACGCGCTGGCCATGCAGGACGCGCTGGAGAAGCTCGGCGGCAAGGTCCGGGTGATGAGCGCGCTCAAGATCAACGACGTGTGCGAGGACTACATCCGCCGCCGCGCCGTGCGCCATCTCGAGAAGGGCCGGATCGGCATCTTCGCCGCCGGCACCGGCAACCCGTTCTTCACCACCGACTCGGCCGCCGCCCTGCGCGCGATCGAGATCAACGCCGACCTGCTGCTGAAGGCGACCAAGGTCGACGGCGTCTACGACCGCGACCCGAAGAAGCATCCCGACGCGGTCCGCTTCGAGGAACTGGACCACGACGAGGTCATCGCCCGCGACCTGCAGGTGATGGACACCGCCGCCTTCGCCCTGTGCCGCGACCACGGCATCCCGCTGCGCGTCTACGACATCTCCGTCCCCGGCAACCTGATGCGGATCCTGCGCGGCGACCGCGTCGGCACCCTGGTCCGCTCCCGCCGCTGAGAAACGGGAGGCAAAAAGGGGTCCAAAAAAGGGGTCAGAGACATTTACCGCTTCAAACGGTAAATGTCTCTGATCCCTTTTTTTGGAGGCCCACGGCAGCCGGCCGGCGCGGGCGCCGCGGCCATCGCCAACCCCGTATAATCGGCCGATTCGGCTTTTTCGACGGAATACGGCGATGCTCAACGAGATCAAGCAAGACGCGCAGGCCCGCATGGCGAAGAGCATCGACGCCCTTCGCCACAACCTGGTCAAGGTCCGCACCGGGCGCGCCTCGACCGGCCTGGTCGACACCATCAAGGTCAGCGCCTACGGCAGCGACGTGCCGCTGTCGCAGGTCGCCGCGGTGTCCGTCTCCGACGCCCGCTCGCTGGTGATCACTCCGTGGGACAAGGGCATGGTCGGCGCGGTCGAGAAGGCGATCCTGGCCTCCGACCTGGGCCTGACCCCGAACACCGCCGGCACCACCATCCGCCTGAACCTGCCCGCCCTGACCGAGGAGCGCCGCCGCGAACTGACCAAGGTCGTGCACGGCGAGGGCGAGGACGCCAAGGTCGCGATCCGCAACATCCGCCGCGACGCCAACCAGCACGTCAAGGACCTGCTGAAGGAAAAGAAGGTCACCGAAGACGAGGTCCGCCGCGCCGAGGAGGAGATCCAGAAGATCACCGACAAGGCGATCAAGGACGTCGACGAGGTGGTCAAGGGCAAGGAACAGGAACTGATGGCGGTCTGAGCGGTCTGCATCCCGGCATGACTGCAGCTCCCGCCACCACCGCGCCGGTTCCCCGCCACCTGGCGATCATCATGGACGGCAACGGCCGCTGGGCCCAGCGCCGGCGCCGGCCGCGCGCGATCGGCCACCGCGCCGGCGCGCGCGCGGTCAACCTGGTGATCGACTTCTGCCTGGAACGCGGGATCGGCGCGCTGACCCTGTTCGCGTTCTCCAGCGAGAACTGGGGCCGGCCGGAGGACGAGGTCGGCGCGCTGATGAAGCTGTTCCTCGCCGCGCTCGAGCGCGAAGTCGACGAGCTCGACCGGCGCGGGGTGCGGGTGCGCTTCATCGGCGAACGCGCGCTGTTCGCCGCAGCGATCCGCGAGCGCATGGCCGCCGCCGAGGCGCAGACCGCCGGCAACGGGCGCCTGCAGCTGGTCATCGCCGCCAGCTACGGCGGCCGCCAGGACATCGCCACGGCCGCGCGTGCGCTGGCCGAGGACGTCGCGGCCGGGCGGCTGCGGTCCGCGGACATCGACGAGGCCGCGGTCGGCGCGCGCATGGCGCTGGCCGACCTGCCGCCGCCGGACCTGTTCATCCGCACCGGCGGCGACCAGCGGATCAGCAACTTCCTGCTCTGGCAGCTGGCGTACACCGAGCTGTGGTTCACCGAAACCCTGTGGCCGGACATGGACGCCGGCGTATTGCAGCAGGCCCTGGACGACTACGCCCGGCGCGAACGCCGCTTCGGGTTGACCAGCGCCCAACTCGGCGCGGAGGCCACACCATGACCCGCACCCGGGTGATCGCCGCATTGGTCATGGCGCCGGTCGCCATCGCCGCCATCCTGCTGCTGCCCACGCAGTGGCTCGCCGCCGTGGCCGCCCTGGTGCTGCTGGCCGGCCTGTGGGAATGGCTGAAGCTGGCCGGCGTGGACGACAGCCTGGCGCGCACCGTGCTGGTCGGGCTGAACCTGCTGCTGATGGTGCTGCTGGTCTGGGCTTCGCGCGGTACCGGCGGCTTCTCCCCGGTGCTGTTCCAGATCACCACCCTGGCCGGCACCCTGGGCTGGCTGCTCGCCCTGCTGTGGCTGTGGCGCCCGGGCTTCACCGCCAGCCACCGCCCCTGGACCACGGCCTTCAAGCTGGCCGCCGGCACCCTGGCGGTGGTCCCGGCCTGGTGCGCGCTGTGCCTGATCCATTCGGACAATTTCAGCGCGCTGAGCGCCTCGACCGCGCTCGACGCCAGCGGCCACCGCTGGCTGCTGGCCGCGCTGGCGCTGGTCTGGGCCGCCGACTCCGGCGCCTACTTCGCCGGCCGCCATTTCGGCCGGCACAAGCTGGCGCCGAGCATCAGCCCGAACAAGACCGTCGAGGGCGCCGTCGGCGGCCTGGTCGCGGGCGTGGCCGTGGCCCTGGCCTTCGGCGTGTTCGCCGGCGCCGCCACGGCGCAGCTGCCGGCCCTGGCGCTGGTGGCCGCCGCCGCGGTGCTGGCCTCGATCGTGGGCGACCTGGTCGAGAGCCTGCTCAAGCGCCAGGCCGGGGTGAAGGACTCGGGCACGCTGATCCCGGGCCATGGCGGGGTCCTGGACCGGATCGACGGCGTACTGGCGGCCCTGCCGGTGTTCGCGATCGGCAAGGACATCCTGGGCTTCTGAAGCGGACCACGGACATGCAGCCCGTTGCGGACATTCGCCAGGTCGCCGTACTCGGCGCCACCGGCTCGATCGGCGCTTCGGCGCTGGACGTGATCGCGCGCCATCCGCGGCGGCTGCGGGCCAGCGTGCTGGCCGCCGGCGGCAACGTGGATGCGCTGCTCGAGTTGTGCATCAGCCACCGCCCGGACCACGCGGTCATCGCCGACCCGGCCGCCTACCCCGCGCTGCGCGACGGCCTGCGCGCGGCCGGGCTGGACACCCAGGCGCACACCGGCGACCAGGCACTCGAAGCGCTGGTCGCCGGCACGGGCTGCGACACGGTGGTGGCCGCGATCGTCGGCGCCGCCGGACTCGGCTCGACCCTGGCCGCGGCGCACGCCGGCAAGCGCCTGCTGCTGGCCAACAAGGAGTCGCTGGTCCTGGCCGGCGAACTGGTGATCGCCGCCGCGCGTGCCTCCGGCGCGGAGATCGTGCCGGTCGACAGCGAGCACAGCGCGGTGTTCCAGTGCCTGCGCTCCTGCCAGGCTGAGGGCGTTAGCCGGATCATGCTGACCGCCTCCGGCGGCCCGTTCCGCGGCTGGGACCGCACCCGCCTGGCGCAGGTCACGCCGGCGCAGGCGGTGGCGCACCCGAAGTGGTCGATGGGCCCGAAGATCTCGGTCGATTCGGCCACCCTGATGAACAAGGGCCTGGAGGTGATCGAGGCCCACCACCTGTTCGGCCTGCCCGCCGGGCGCATCGGCGTGCTGGTCCATCCGCAGAGCCTGGTCCACGCCCTGGTCGAGTACGTCGACGGTTCGACCCTGGCCCAGCTCGGCCTGCCCGACATGCGCACCGCGCTGGCGGTCGGCCTGGGCTGGCCGGAGCGGATCGATTCGGGGGTCGGCGGGCTGGACCTGCTGGCGCAGGGACGGCTGGAGTTCGAGGCGCCGGACCTGGCTGCCTTCCCCTGCCTGCGCCTGGCGCAGGAGGCGATGGCCGCCGGCGGCACCGCCCCGGCGGTGCTCAATGCGGCCAACGAAGAAGCGGTTTCAGCCTTTCTTCAGGGCCGTATGGGTTTCCTAGGCATTCCCGCGCTGGTCGAGGACGCCCTCGCCGCATTGCCCGCGGCGCCGGCCGGTTCGCTCGAAGCGCTGCTGGCCGCCGACGCGGACGCGCGCCGCTTCGCCCGCCAACGGATCGACACGATGCACCCCGCCGGGATCCCCGCCGCATGAGCGCCACCCACCGTCCAGGCACCGCCCATGGGTGACTTCCTCGGCTCCGTCTGGTGGCTGGTGGTCAGCCTCGGCCTGCTGGTCACCTTCCACGAGTTCGGCCACTACTGGGTGGCCCGCCGTTGCGGCGTGGACGTGCTGCGCTTTTCGGTCGGCTTCGGTCGGCCGCTGTGGTCGCGCCGCAACCGCGCCGGCACCGAGTTCGCCATCGCCGCGATCCCGCTGGGCGGCTACGTCAAGATGCTCGACGAGCGCGAGGCGGACGTGCCGGTCCACCGCCAGGCCCATGCCTTCAACCGGCAGAGCGTCTGGCGCCGGATCGCGATCGTGGCCGCCGGGCCGGCCGCCAACCTGCTGCTGTGCGTGGCCCTGCTCTGGGTCATGTTCATGGTCGGGCGCCAGGACTACGCACCGGTGGTCGGCCAGACCACCGGCATCGCCGCCCAGGCCGGCTTCCAGCCGGGCGACCGCCTGACCGCGGTCGACGGGCGCGCCATCGGCACCTGGACCGAGATGGCGATGGCCCTGGCCACCCCGGCGCTGGACCGCCGCGACATCGAGGTGCGCGCCGAGACCCGCCACGGCGACCCGGTCGTGCGCACCCTGCGCCTGTCGCAGCTGCCGCAGGCGCTGGACGAACGCCGCATCGCCGAGCAGGCCGGCTTCACCTGGCGCTTCCTGCTGGCGCCGGCGCGGATCGACGCGGTCCGCGAGGACGGGGCCGCCTCCGGCGTGCTGCAGTCCGGCGATCTGGTCCTGGCCGTCGACGGCACCCGGGTCGAGTCGGCCGGCGACGTCTCGCCGCTGGTGCAGGCGCTGGGCGAACGCGGCGGCACCGGCATGGTCGAGGTCGAACGCGGCGGCGACCGGCTGGCGCTGGAGCTGGAACCGCGGCGCAGCGCCGACCCGCAGCGCGCCGGGCAGTGGGAGCTGGGCATCGCCCTGGCCGCGCCCCAGGCCCCGGCCTACGACGCCGTGCAACGCTACGGCCCGCTGTCGGCGATCCCGGCCGCGCTGCGCGAGACCGGCCGGCTGGCTTCCGATTCGGTGGGCATGATGAAGCGCATGCTGACCGGCCAGGCCTCGGTCCAGAACCTGTCCGGCCCGGTCACCATTGCCCGGGCGGCCAACGCCTCGGCCAAGCGCGGCGCCGACTGGTTCCTGTATTTCCTGGCCCTGCTCTCCCTGAGCCTGGCGATCATCAACCTGCTGCCGATCCCGATCTTGGACGGCGGTCACCTCCTGTACTACCTTATAGAGTTGGTCAAAGGCAGCCCATTGAGCGAACGCGCGATGGTTGCCGGCCAGTACCTGGGCCTGGCGCTGCTTGCCGGGCTGATGGGACTGGCCTTCTACAACGACATTCTGGGCCTGATGCCGCGATGACCCACCGTAGTCCCGGCCCTCCACCGCGGTTCCTGCCCAAACACCTGTTTTCCACCGGATGTGACATGACGCGATACCCCGTGCGCCGCCTGCTCGCCCTCACCCTCGCCTCTGCGCTGGCCTCCACCTATGGCCTGCCCGCGATGGCCCAGTCGGTCGAGCCGTTCACCGTGAGCGACATCCGCATCGACGGACTGCAGCGCATCGCAGCCGGCACCGTGTTCACCTACCTGCCGGTCGAGCGCGGCGAGACCCTGGACCAGGCCACGGCCGGCGACACCGTCCGCGCCCTGTACCGCACCGGCTTCTTCGAGGACGTGCGCCTGGACCGCCAGGGCGACATCCTGGTGATCACCGTCCAGGAACGCCCTGCGATCAACAAGCTCACCCTGCAGGGCAACAAGGACATCAAGACCGAGGACCTGACCCGCGGCCTGCAGGACATCGGCCTGGCAGAGGGCGAGACCTTCGACCGGCTGGCCCTGGACCGCGTCGTCCAGGAGCTGACCCGCCAGTACAACAACCGCGGCAAGTACAACGTGCAGATCACGCCGACGGTGGCCCAGCTGGACCGCAACCGCGTGGACGTGACCATCGACGTCAAGGAAGGCAAGGCGGCCAAGATCCGCCACGTCAACGTGATCGGCACCGAGGCCTTCGACAACGACGAGATCCTGGCCAACTGGGAGTCACGCGAGAGCAGCTGGCTGTCCTGGTACCGCCGCGACGACCAGTACTCGCGCGAGAAACTCTCCGGCGACATGGAGAAGCTCAACTCCTGGTACCTGGACCGCGGCTACATCGACTTCAGCATCGACTCCACCCAGGTGTCGATCAGCCCGGAAAAGCGCGACATGTACCTCACCGCCAGCGTCACCGAGGGCGAGGTCTACACGATTTCCGAGATCAAGGTCACCGGCGACACGATCCTGCCGCAGGAGCAGATCGAGCGGCTGGTGCTCTCCAGGGCCGGCGACACGTTCTCGCGCGCGCTGTTGGAAATCTCCTCCGACATGATCACCAACACCCTGAGCAACATCGGCTACGCCTTCGCCCGGGTGAACCCGGTGCCGACCACCAACCGCGAGGAGCGCACCGTCGCGATCAACCTGCAGGTGGTGCCGGGCCCGCGCGTGAACGTGCGCCGGGTGGTGTTCAAGGGCAACACCCGCACCTCCGACGAGGTCCTGCGCCGCGAGATGCGCCAGTTCGAGAACAGCTGGTACTCGCAGGCGGCGATCGACCGCTCCAAGATCCGCCTGCAGCGGCTGGGCTACTTCGAGACGGTCGAGGTCGAGACCCCGGCCGTTCCCGGCGCCGGCGACCAGGTCGACGTGGTGTTCAACGTCAAGGAGACCACCTCGGGCAGCTTCGTGTTCGGCCTGGGCTATTCGCAGCTGGCCGGCATGACCGCCTCGATCCAGCTGTCGCAGAACAACTTCCTCGGCGGCGGCAACCGGGTGTCGGTCGAAGCGCAGCGCAGCGACTACATGCAGCGCTACGCGTTCTCCTACCTCAACCCGTTCTTCACCGACGAGGGCCTGTCGCTCGGCTACAACCTGTGGTGGCGCGAACTGGACTACTCGAACTTCAACACCGCCCAGTACAACAGCACCAACGCGGCGGCGCAGGCGATCCTGGGCCTGCCGATCACCGAGCACAGCTCGGTCTCGCTGCTGTTCGGCATCGACAGCAACCAGATCCAGGCCTACCCCGGCTACACGCCGCAGTCGATCGTCGACTACATCGACGCGATCGGCCAGCGCACCTTCCACGCCTGGCGCAGCGAGCTCGGCTGGGCGCGCGACACCCGCAACGACTTCTTCATGCCGACCAACGGCATGTACCAGCGCGTGGGCCTGGAGACCACCCTGCCCGGCTCCACCGCCCAGTACTACAAGCTCAACTACGAGTTCTCCAAGTACTGGCGGCTCAGCCCGGCGTTCGTGCTGCGCACCGGCCTGGACCTGGGCTACGGCGACAGCTACGGCAGCGACACGGTGCGCAACCTCTGCTACACCGCAGGTTCCTACGTGGATACCGATGGCGATGGCACGTGGGACACCTACGTGCCCGGCCCGGATCCCAGCAACCCCTGCCTGCCGACCTCGCCGGACTACGACAAGACGGTCATCGCGACCGGCCTGCCGTTCTTCGAGAACTTCTACGCCGGCGGCACCCGCTCGGTGCGCGGCTTCCGCGACAACACCCTGGGCCCGCGCTCGGAGGTGATCGGCGGCTACCGCGGCCAGCCGCTGGGCGGCTCGCTGAAGACGGTCGGCCAGATCGAGATGGTGTTCCCGCGCCTGTTCGACAGCAAGGCCGCGCGCGTGTCCGCCTTCGTCGACTTCGGCAACGTGTACGACGGCATCGACAACTTCGACGCCAACGAACTGCGCGCCTCGGCCGGCGTGGCGCTGCTGTGGCGCGCACCTGTGGGCCCGATCTCGATCAGCTACGCCTATCCGTTCAAGAAGAAGGAAGGCGACGAGCTCGAGCGGCTGCAGTTCACCTTCGGCGGCGGCTTCTGAGTCGACGGCGCGCCTGCCGGGCGCGCCGCAGCGTCCAGGCACGACCGCGACGGCCCCAGATGGGGCCGTCGTTTTTTTGGCAGCCACGTGCGGCTTGTGTCGCCCGCCACGTGTGCAACCCCGCCTCCGTCGTCCCGGCGAAACGCTTCATAGCAGCCGAAGAGCCTCACAACAGCCGAATGGCTGATCATGGCTGATCACGCCGGGACAACGGGAGGTGGGGTGCCGAGAAGCCGGGTGCCGCTCCCGCCGTGCGCCGCGGCCATGCCGCCTCCACGCGTCTTAGGAATCCGCGCCCACGGCCGCGTCCTCGACCCTGCCCAGCTGCGCCAGCACGGCCGTGGCATAGCTGCCGGGCGGCAGCGAGAACGACAGGCGCAGGCTGGCCGCATCCGGCCAGTCCCAGGACAGGTCCTCCGCCCGCAGCCGCAACGCACGCCGCTCCTGCTCCAGGCCGGCGCGCTCCAGTCCCTCGCGCAGCGCCAGCGATTCGTGGTCCGACAGCGCCGCCAGTTCCAGCTCCCGGCACGCACCCTCGCTGCGCAACCCGCCACGCCCCCACAGCGGCCCGCTGGGGTGGATGTCGAACGCCGCCAGCCGCTGCGCCAGGGCCTCGCTACACGGTTCGGGCCCGAACACGCTGCGGCTGCCCGACAGCATCCAGACCTCGCCCTCCAACCCGGCATCCCAGCTGCCGGCGGCCACGCGCGCGGCCAGCACCCGGTTGAACAGCACCGAACGCGCCGCCGACAGCAGCAGCGAACGCTGCTCGCGGCCCACCCTGCGCCCGCCGAACATTGCCAGCGCCTTGCCGACGTTGCCACCGCCATGGCCGAAGCGCTGCTCGCCGAACGCGTTGGGCACGCCACGGGCGGTGACCTGGGCCAGCCGCGCCTCGATGGCATCGCGCGCACCGGCCACCTCGCGCAGCACCAGCACGAAGCAGTTGCCGGCCAGCGCGCCGCGCGGCAGTTTGCGCCGGTGGCGGTCCTGCGCCAGCACCCGCAGCCCGTCGTGCTCCAGCGCGGCCACCTCCGGCGCCTCACGACCGGGCAGGTGCACGCTGAAGCGCTGCAGGGTCACCGCATGCCGGTCCTTCAGTCCGGCGTAGCCGACCGCGTGCTCGGGCACGCCGGCCCAGCGCGCGATCTCGCGGGCGACGAAGCCGGTGTTCATGCCGCGCTTCTCGACGGTCAGCAGCAGGTGCTCGCCCTCGCCGCTGGCCTCGAAGCCATCCAGCTCCTCAACCCGGAAGTCCTCGGGCTGTGCGCGGATGCGCGCCGCCAGCACCGGCGCGCCGAACGCCGCGAGGGGATCGCTCATGCCTTCACCAGCAGCGCGACCGCCTGCGCGGCGATGCCCTCGCCGCGGCCGGTGAACCCCAGCTTCTCGCTGGTGGTCGCCTTGACGCTGACCGCGTCGACGCCCACGCCGCAGGCCCCGGCGATGCGTTCGCGCATCAGCGCCGCATGCGGGCCGACCTTCGGCCGCTCGCAGACCACGGTGATGTCGGCGTTGCCCAGCCGCCAGCCGCGGTCGACGGCCAAGCCGACGCAATGCCGCAGCAGGCCCAGGCTGTCGGCGCCACGCCAGCGCTCGTCCGAGGGCGGGAAGTGCACGCCGATGTCGCCCAGCGCCAGCGCGCCGAGGATCGCGTCGCACAGCGCGTGCAGCGCCACGTCGCCGTCGCTGTGCGCGACCACGCCGCGCTCGTGCGGCACGCGCACTCCGCCGAGCATCACGTGGTCGCCCTCGCCGAAGACGTGCACGTCGAAGCCCTGGCCGATGCGGATGGGGGGGATGTCTGCCATGGAGGTCCTTCCGCGGAAAGGTGATACGCCGCAACGGGCTATTGTAGGAGCCGGGTTCAGCCGGCGACACGCCACGTCGGCACAGGCGACTCCCTCATGTTCCCGACGCCCGTGTCGCCGGCTGAACCCGGCTCCTACAGGGAGCGGCGGGACAGTTCGAACTCGAAGCGGGCCAGGTCCGCCGGGGTGGTGACCTTGAAGTTGTCCTCGCGGCCCTCGACCAGCAGCGGGCGCAGGCCCTGCCGCTCCAGCGCCATCGCCTCGTCGGTCACTTCGATCCCGGCCGCGGCCGCGGCCTGCAAAGCGCGGGTCAGCTGCAGCCGGCGGAACAGCTGCGGGGTCAGTGCGCGCCACAGCCGCTCGCGCGGTTCGGTGGCGTCGATGCCGCCGTCGTCGCCGGCGCGCTTGAGGGTGTCGCGCACCGGCGCGGCCAGGATCGCGCCGACCGGGTCGGCGCGGCCCAGTTCCAGCAGCCGGTCCAGGTCCGCCAGCGCCAGGTTGGGCCGCGCGGCATCGTGGACCAGGACGAAGTCGTCGGCGCGCACCGATCCGGGCAGCGCCTCCACCGCGGCCAGGACCGAGGCGGCGCGGCTGTCGCCGCCGGTGCAGGCGAGCAGCGGCTTGCCGGCGTGCTCGCGCCAGCCCGGCCAGCGCGGATCGTCCGCGGACAGCGCCAGGATCGCGCCGGCCACCGCCGGATGGGCCAGCAGCGTATCCAGGGTATGGGCCAGCAGCGGCCGGCCGGCTGCCTCGAGGTACTGCTTGGGCACGTCCCCGCCGAAGCGGGTGCCGCGGCCCGCGGCGGGCACCACCGCCCAGACCGAGGCCATCAGTCACGCTCCCCGGCGTCCGCGCCCGCGGGTTCGTCGGCCTTGTCCGGGGTGCCGGCGCGCTGCGCCGGATCCTCCACCACGCGGTAGAACACCTCGCCGGGCTTGATCATGCCCAGTTCGCTGCGCGCGCGCTCCTCGACCGCGGCCACGCCCTCCTTGAGGTCGCGCACTTCGGCAGCCAGCGCCGCGTTGCGTTCCTCCAGGCCGCCGTTCTCGCGGCGCTGGTGCTCCACCTGGGCCTCCAGCGCCGCCACCTCGCCCGCGCTGCCGATGCCGAACCAGAGCCGGTACTGCAGCCATCCCAGCAGCAGCACCAGCCCCAGCAGCACCCAGCGCATGGCGCGCATCGCCGCGTCTTCGTCAGCGCTTGAGCGAGACGAAGGCGTCGCGGCCGGCGTAGCGCGCCGAGGCGCCGAGCTGCTCCTCGATGCGCAGCAGCTGGTTGTACTTGGCCACGCGGTCGCTGCGGCACAGCGAACCGGTCTTGATCTGGGTAGCGGTGGTGGCGACCGCGATATCGGAGATCGTGGTGTCCTCGGTCTCGCCGGAGCGGTGCGAGACGATCGCCGCGTACTTCGCATGGTGGGCCAGGGCGATGGCCTCCAGGGTCTCGGTCAGGGTGCCGATCTGGTTGACCTTGATCAGGATCGCGTTGGCGGTGCCCGACTCGATGCCCTGCTTGAGGATCTTCGGGTTGGTGACGAACAGGTCGTCGCCGACCAGCTGCACCTTGCTGCCGATGCGGTCGGTCAGCAGCTTCCAGCCGGCCCAGTCGTCCTCGGCCAGGCCGTCCTCGATGGTGATGATCGGGTACTGCGCGGCCCAGTCGGCGAGGAAGTCGACGAACTGCTCGGAAGACAGGCGCTTGTTCTCGCCGACCAGGTGGTACTTGCCGTTGTCGTAGAACTCGCTGGAAGCCACGTCCAGGCCCAGCAGCACGTCTTCGCCAGCGGTGTAACCGGCCTTGCCGATCGCCTCGAGGATGGTGTCCAGCGCCTCGACATTGCTGCGGAAGTCCGGGGCGAAGCCGCCCTCGTCGCCGACCGCCGTGCTCAGGCCATGGCCCTTCAGCACCGACTTGAGCGAATGGAAGATCTCGGTGCCGGTGCGCAGCGCCTCGGAGAACGAGGCCGAGCCGACCGGCAGCACCATGAACTCCTGGAAGTCGACGTTGTTGTCGGCGTGCGCGCCGCCGTTGATGATGTTCATCATCGGCACCGGCAGCGACACGTCCGACTCGGTGATGGTGGACAGGTACTGCCACAGCGGCTGCTTCTTCGAGGCGGCCACGGCGTGGGCGGCGGCCAGCGACACACCCAGCAGGGCGTTGGCGCCCAGGCGGCCCTTGTTCTCGGTGCCGTCCAGGTCGATCAGGCGGCGGTCCAGGCCCTGCTGGTCGGCGGCATCGAAGCCGGCCAGCGCATCGGCGATTGCGCCGTTGACGTTGGCAACCGCGCTCTTCACACCCTTGCCCAGGTAGCGGGTCTTGTCGCCGTCGCGCAACTCCACCGCTTCCTTGGTGCCGGTCGAGGCGCCCGATGGCACCGCGGCGCGTCCGAAGGAGCCGTCGGCCAGGGTGACCTCGGCTTCGAGGGTGGGATTGCCGCGGCTGTCGAGGATTTCTCGGGCGTGGATCTTGGCGATGCTGGTCATGGGTCGGGCATGCGTTCGGTGGGTGGAGTCGTGCGGGAGTTTAACGGAGCCCGGCCGGTCCTGCCGGGCTCTGGCCCGGATTCCCGCTGCTTGCGCCCGCCGTTTCGGTTGCCTGGGAAACAGCTGGGGAGGGGATCCCGGCCAGAGACATGTGCCGGGTGGCGGAACGCCCTTTCCGATTAAATGCAAGGGCGATCGCTGGATCATCCGGCGGGATCCACCGGCCCGTCGTCCCGGCGAAGGCCGGGACCCAGTGACTTTGCATCCCCGCAGTGCCGGCTGGGTGTCAAGGCGCTGGGTCCCGGCCTTCGCCGGGACGACGGATGCATGGTCTGTGACGGGATTGGGAGTGACCGGCCGTCGGGTGCAACGGCACCGGCACCAACTTGCACCGGTCGTTGCAGCGGCAGCCCTGCACCCGGCAGCTGCATCGAATGGATGGCATCGGGGCAAAGCCCCATCGCGACCTCGAAGATACGAAGCGCGCCCGTACCCTCATCCGGCGCTTCGCGCCACCTTCTCCCGGAGGGAGAAGCAACAGCTCAGGCCCGCGCTTCCTTCAGCAGCTTGCCGCCGGCCTGGCCTTCGTTGGCCTTGCGCTCGCGTGCGGCGCGGATGAAGCCGACGAACAGCGGGTGGCCGTCGCGCGGGGTGGACAGGAACTCCGGGTGCGCCTGGCAGGCCAGGAACCACGGGTGCACCGCGCGCGGCAGTTCGACCATCTCCACCAGCAGGTCGTCCATCGACTTGGCCGCGATGACCAGGCCGGCGTCCTCCAGCTGGGTGCGGTAGCGGTTGTTGAACTCGTAGCGGTGGCGGTGGCGCTCGGCGACCACGTCCTTGCCGTACAGCTCGCGCACCAGGGTGCCCGGCTTCAGGCGCTGCTCCTGCAGGCCCAGGCGCATGGTGCCGCCCAGGTCGGACTTCTCGTCGCGCTTCTCGATCTCGCCGGTGTTGGTGCGCCACTCGGTGATCAGGCCGATCACCGGGTGCAGGCACTGTTTGTCGTTCTCGGTGCTGTTGGCGCCCTCCAGGCCGGCCACGTGGCGGGCGTAGTCGACCACCGCGGCCTGCATGCCGTAGCAGATGCCGAAGTACGGCACGCCGTGCTCGCGCGCGTACTGCGCGGTCAGCACCTTGCCCTCGAAACCGCGGTCGCCAAAACCGCCCGGCACCAGGATGCCGTCGACGTCGCCCAGCAGCACGCCAGCGTCGGCCTCCACGTCCTGCGACTCCAGCCACTTCAGGTTGACCTTGGTGCGCTGGCGCAGGCCGCCGTGCTTGAGCGCCTCGCCGACCGACTTGTAGGCGTCCTTGTGGTCGACGTACTTGCCGACCACGGCGATGGTGACCTCGTCGACCGGATGCAGGGTCGCGTCGACCGCCGCCTCCCACTCGGACAGGTCGGCCGGGCGCGACACCGGCAGGCGCAGGCGGTCGGCGACCAGCGCGTCCAGGCCCTGGGCATGCAGTTCGATCGGCAGCTTGTACAGCACGTCGACGTCCTGCACCGAGATGACCGCGCGCTCGGGGACGTTGGTGAACAGGGCGATCTTGCGCCGCTCGCCGTCCGGCAGCGGCTGCTCGCTGCGGCACAGCAGCACGTCTGGCTGGATGCCGATCGAGCGCAGTTCCTTGACCGAGTGCTGGGTCGGCTTGGTCTTCAGCTCGCCGGCGGCGGCGATGTACGGCACCAGGGTCAGGTGCATGAACAGCGCCTTGTCCGGGCCGCGCTCGGCGCGAATCTGGCGGATCGCCTCCAGGAACGGCAGCGACTCGATGTCGCCGACCGTGCCGCCGATTTCGACCAGGGCCACGTCGAAACCTTCCGTGGCCTCGTCGATGCAGCGCTTGATCTCGTCGGTGATGTGCGGGATCACCTGCACGGTGGCGCCGAGGTAGTCGCCGCGGCGTTCCTTACGGATCACCGCCTCGTAGATCCGGCCGGTGGTCACCGAGTTCTTGCGGCTCAGGCGGGTGCGCACGAAGCGCTCGTAGTGGCCCAGGTCCAGGTCGGTCTCGGCGCCGTCGTCGGTGACGTACACCTCGCCGTGCTGGAACGGGCTCATGGTGCCCGGGTCGACGTTGATGTAGGGGTCCAGCTTCATCATCGTGACCTTCAGGCCACGCGCTTCGAGGATGGACGCAAGCGAAGCCGCGGCGATGCCCTTGCCAAGCGAGGACACGACGCCGCCGGTAACGAAAATGAGGGGAGTCATGGCGGGGCTCCGGAAAGCCATAGTCTACCGACTCGCCCGCGATCGCCCAAGCCGGCAGGGCGTGGATGCATTGTTCCGCGTGACCGGGCAGTAGCCGTATCCGCCGCGCCGGGTGGCGGCCGCAGGCGCAGCCGCCTGGCACCGTCCCGCCGCACCCGTCGTCCCGGCGCACGCCGGGACCCAGTGCCTTTCACGCCATATCAGCCCCGTTCCAGCGGCAACGGCCGGTGCACAGGGCAAAGTCGCTGGGTCCCGGCGTGCGCCGGGACGACGGCAGGCTCAGTGCACCTTCCGCGGAAGGTCGGCCACGCCGGCTCAGCCGCCTAGCGGGCCTCAGCGCGGATCGCGCTTCTGCTCCTCTTCCTCTTCCTTCTGCGGGCGGGCCTTGTCCCGGTTGTCCTGCCCGCTGCGGGCGGCTTCGCGGCGCTTGGCGCGCTCGGCGGCCTGCTCGCGCTCGCGCTGCTCCTGGGCCTTGTGTTCGGCCAGGGCCTGCTGGTCCTGCTGGGACTGGCCGCCCTGGCGGGTCTGCGCCAGCAGCGGCACCGCGGCCGACAGCGCTACCACGGCGGCCACGGCAGTCCAGAACAGTCGTCGGTTCATGCGTCGTCTCCTGCTGCATGGGCCGGCGGGGATCCACCGGGCCCTTCGTTCCAGGCATGGAACATGGAGGCGGATGCGGCGGTTTTCCAGCGTCCAGGCCCTCCATTCCAGACCTGCGCCCCTTATACCCCCCGGCCGCCTGCGCGGCCCTGAACAGGGGCGCAAGGACGCGGAAGGGGTGCAAAAACCGGGGCCAGGCCGCACACTTCCGAGTCGCTTCCGCAGCACCGCAACGAGTCCATGAGCAGCCGCTACAACGCCGCCGACATCGAAGTCCTCTCCGGCCTGGATCCGGTCAAGCGCCGCCCGGGCATGTATACCGACACCACCCGGCCCAACCACCTGGCGCAGGAAGTCATCGACAACGCGGTCGACGAGGCGCTGGCCGGCCACGCCCGCGAGATCGAGGTGGTTCTGTACAGGGACGGCAGCTGCGAGGTGGCCGACGACGGCCGCGGCATGCCGGTGGACATCCATCCCGAGGAGAAGATCCCGGGCGTGGAACTGATCCTCACCCGCCTGCACGCCGGCGGCAAGTTCAACAACAGGAACTACACCTTCAGCGGCGGCCTGCACGGCG
Source organism: Pseudoxanthomonas suwonensis (assembly GCF_000972865.1). Taxonomy (NCBI): domain Bacteria; kingdom Pseudomonadati; phylum Pseudomonadota; class Gammaproteobacteria; order Lysobacterales; family Lysobacteraceae; genus Pseudoxanthomonas; species Pseudoxanthomonas suwonensis. The sequence goes on along the minus strand of NZ_CP011144.1, from coordinate 3,060,731 downwards.
TGGGCGTGAGCGTGGTCAACGCGCTGTCCAAGCTGGTCGAGGTGCACATCAAGCGCGAGGGCAGCGAGCACCGGATCACCTTCCGCGACGGCGACCGCGCCACCCCGCTGGAGGTGGTCGGCACGGTCGGGAAGAAGAACACCGGCACCCGCGTGCGCTTCTGGCCGGACCCGAAGTACTTCGACAGCCCGAAGATCAACCTGCGCGCCCTGCGCCACCTGCTGCGGGCCAAGGCGGTGCTCTGCCCCGGCCTGACCGTGACCCTGTTCGACGAGGCCAGCGGCGAGCGCGACAGCTGGCACTACGAGGATGGCCTGCGCGACTACCTCAAGGGCGAGCTGGCCGGGCGCGAGCTGCTGCCGGCCGAACTGTTCGCCGGCGCGCTGAAGAAGGACACCGAGGTAGTGGACTGGGCGGTGGCCTGGATCCCGGAAGGCGAGCTGGTGCAGGAGAGCTATGTCAACCTGATCCCGACCGCCCAGCACGGCACCCACGTCAACGGCCTGCGCAGCGGCCTGACCGACGCACTGCGCGAATTCTGCGACTTCCGCAACCTGCTGCCGCGCGGCGTGAAGCTGGCGCCTGAGGACGTGTGGGACCGCGTCGCCTTCGTGCTTTCGCTGAAGATGACCGACCCGCAGTTCAGCGGCCAGACCAAGGAGCGGCTGAGCTCGCGCCAGGCCGCCGGCTTCATCGAGGGCGCCGCGCACGACGCCTTCAGCCTGTGGCTGAACCAGCACGTGGAACTGGGCGAGAAGATCGCGCAGATCGCCATCGAGCGCGCCAGCGCGCGGCTGAAGACCGAGAAGCAGGTGGTGCGCAAGAAGGTCACCCAGGGCCCGGCGCTGCCGGGCAAGCTGGCCGATTGCATCAGCCAGGACCTGTCGCGCACCGAGCTGTTCCTGGTCGAGGGCGACTCGGCCGGCGGCAGCGCGCGGCAGGCGCGCGACAAGGACTTCCAGGCGATCCTGCCGCTGCGCGGCAAGATCCTCAACACCTGGGAAGTCGCCAGCACCACCGTGCTGGCTTCCGAGGAGGTGCACAACCTGGCCGTGGCCATCGGCTGCGACCCGGGCAAGGACGACATCACCGGCCTGCGCTACGGCAAGGTGATCATCCTGGCCGACGCCGACTCCGACGGCCTGCACATCGCCACCCTGCTGTCGGCGCTGTTCCTGCGCCACTTCCCGGCGCTGGTCGCGGCCGGCCACGTGTTCGTGGCGATGCCGCCGCTGTTCCGCGTGGACGTGGGCAAGCAGGTGTTCTACGCGCTGGACGAGGAGGAGAAGCGCCTGCTGCTGGAGAAGATCGCGCGGGAAAAGGCCGAGTCCAAGAAGGGCATGGGGGGGCAGGTCAACGTCACCCGCTTCAAGGGCCTGGGCGAGATGAACCCGGAGCAGCTGCGCGAGTCGGCGATCCACCCGGACACGCGCCGGCTGGTGCAGCTGACCGTGGACGAGGGCGACGAGACCCGTGCGCTGATGGACATGCTGCTGGCGAAGAAGCGGGCGTCGGACCGGAAGGCGTGGCTGGAGGCGAAGGGCGACTTGGCCTCCTTGGAAGTCTGAGCATCGCGCTTCGACACCGCAGGGCCGTGGCGACGGCACGAACCTCGTCGCCGCTCATCGCGCGCAGGGGCGCGGCTTCGCTGGAAGTCTGAGCGAAGCCTCGCGCTTCACCATCGCAGGGCCGTGGCGACGGCACGAACCTCATCGCCGCTCATCGCGCGCAGGGGCGCGGCTTCGCTGGAAGTCTGAGCGAAGCCTCGCGCTTCAACTCCGCAGGGCCGTGGCGACGGCATGACCTCAACGCTCTCATGGCACGCAGCGGCGCGGCCGTGGCGACGGCGCAGACCTCATCACCCCATCGCATGCAGGAGCGCGACCGACACGGGTGCCGGGATTGCAAGGGCGACATCCGTATCGACGGCGTCGGGTCGCCGGCTGAACCCGGCTCCTACAACAGCCGCGGCGCGCCCGCTGTTCTGTAGGAGCTGACTTCAGTCGGCGACACGGGCGTCGGAAACACGAGGGCGTCGCCTGGGCCAACGGTGTCGGGTCGCCGGCTGAACCCGGCTCCTACAACAGCCGCGCGCGGCCGCTCTTCTTGTAGGAGCTGACTTCAGTCGGCGACACGGGCGCCGGAAACACGAGGGCGTCGCCTGTGCCGACGGTGTCGGGTCGCCGGCTGAACCCGGCTCCTACACAAGAACCGCCGCCTCAGCCTGCTCCCAACACCGACTCCAGCCGCGCCATCCGCTGCGGCAGTTCCGAGCCGGGCAGCAACTGCTCGCGCAGCACCGGCGCGGCCTGGCGCAGCTGCTCGCGGGCCGGTCCGGGCTGGCCGGCGTCGAACAGCGACTCGGCCAGCGGTACGCGGTGGCGCGCGGTGGAGATGGTGTCCGTCCCGTACTGCTGCTCGGCCAGGGCCACTGCCTGCGACCACGCCGCCGCCGCATCGGCCGCGCGGCCTTCGCGCTGCAGCAGGTCGGCCACCAGGGCCTGGTGGCGCAAGGCGAGCTGCGGCGGCTTGCCCGCCAGCAGCGGCCGCAGCGCCTCCAGCGTGGCCCGCGCCGCGGCGTGGCGGCCGGCGCGGATCTCCCATTCGGCCCAACCCAGCCGCGTGATCAGCACGTCGGTCGCGTCCGCGGCCAGCCGCGCCGACCAGACCGCCAAGGCATGGGCAAGCAGCGGCTCGGCCTCGTCGACCCGCCCGCTGCGCATCAGCGCGCGCCCCAGGTTGGCCTCGGCACGCAGCGTGCTGGGGTTTTCCGCGCCCAGCTTGGCGTGGCGGAACTCGAACGAGCGCCGGTAGAGCTGCAGCGCGCGCTCGGAATCGCCGCGCGACTCCTCCAGGCTGGCGAGGTTGTTGAGCGTGACCACGTAGTCGACGCTGTCCTCGCCCGCTACCCGCGCCTTGATCTCCAGCGCATGGGCGTAATAGGCGCCCGCCGCCTGGTAGTCGCCCAGGTCCTGGTTGAGGCTGGCCAGTTCGTTGTAGACCGTGGCGGTGTGGTCGCTGTCGTCGCCGAACAGGGCCAGCGCCAGCGCCAGGTTCTCCTTCTGCAGCGCCTCGGCTTCGCGCAGCCGCCCCTGTTCGGCCACGGTCATCGCCAGCACGTGCCGGGTTATCCAGGTCGCGTAGGAGTTGGCCCCCTCCAGTTCGATCTTCATCGCCAGCGAGTCGCGCAGGATCGCTTCGGAGCGGCCCAGGTCGCCCCACTTCCGGTATAGCAGCCCGATGTTGTGGTTGACCCGGGCACGGTGGCGCTGCACGTCGGGCAGCGAGTCGCGCAGTTCGAGCGAATGTTCGAACGCATCCAACGCTTCCTGGAAACGCTCCTGGTTCATCAGCGCCAGGCCGAGCGAGTTCCATGCCCTGGCGCGCACGTCCTGGACTTCCTTCGCATCGGATCCGCCACGTTCCTCGACCAGTGCCAGCGCCTGCCGCGCGACCTGCTCGGCCTCGTCGCCGCGCCGGCCGTTGGCCAGCAGCACCGCCAGTTCATTGAGCGCATCGACCGCCTCCAGCGGCCGGTCGACCTCCGCCGACAGCAGCGACCCGGCCGCGGCACGCAGCAGTTCCTCGCCACGCTGCGACTGGCCGACATTCATGTAGGCCTGCCCGATCACGTGCTGCACGCGCGCACGGATGGCGGGCGAATCGGCCAGTTCCCGGTCGATCCGTTCGGCGCCGGCGTCCAGCACCTCGCGCGCGGAGGCCTCGGTCTCGCCCTTGCCGCGTTTGCGTGGGTCGGCCGCCTCGAACGCGGACAGCATGAAGCGGCCGACCTGTTCGGCCATTAGCGCCTCCTGCCGCGCCTGTTCGCGTTCCTCGCCCAGGCGCCAGACGAACGCGCCGCTGAGCGCCAGCACCATCGCCGCAACGCTGGCGCCGCGCCAGTGGCGGCGCAGGCCACGGCCGAGCCGGTACAGGCGCGAGCCCCGCCGCGCGGCCACTGCGCGGTGGTCCAGGTAGCGCTGCACGTCGTTGGCCAGCGCCTCGACCGAGGCGTAGCGCCACGCCGGCTCCAGCGCGCAGGCGCGGGCGGCGATCGCGTCCAGGTCGCCGCGCAGGCGCCGGCGCCAGGGACAGTCGGCACCGGCCCATTTGCTGGGTGCCGCGACCGGACGGTCGCGGTCGGCCGCGTCGCGCTCGACCCGGCGATCGGCGAGCAGTTCGACCAGGATCACGCCGAGGCTGAAGACGTCGCTGGCGACGCCGACGGGCTGGCCAGACAGCGTTTCCGGCGCGGCGTAGGCGGGCGTGCAGTAAGCGGTGCGTTCGCCCTGCCCGGCGCCGTCCAGCAGTCGGGCGATGCCGAAATCCAGCAGCACCGGCTCGCCGTCGGCCCGGACCAGCACGTTGCCGGGCTTGAGGTCGCAGTGCACGACCAGGTGCGCATGCGCCGCCTGCACCGCGCGGCAGACGCGCACGAACAGTGCCAGCCGCTGGCGCAGGTCCAGCGCCTGGTCGCGGCAGTACGCGTCCAGCGCCTGCCCGTCGACGAACTCCATGACTAGGTACGGCAGGCCGGCGGCGGTGGTGCCGCCGTCGTACAGGCGCGCGATGTTGGGATGCTGCAGGCCCGCCAGGATGCGGCGCTCCTCGGCCAGGCGCTCGGCCGTGCGCGGATCGGACAAGCCGCGCAGCAGCTTCACCGCCACGGTCTGCACGTAGAGCTCGTCGGCGCGTTCGGCGGCGAAGACCACGCCCATGCCGCCGGATGCCAGGCGCCCGGTCAGGCGCCAGGGCCCGAGCGTATCGCCCGGCTGCAGTTCCGGCGCCGCGATCCGCGACAGCAGGCCGTCCAGCGGCGCACGGGCGCGCTCCAGGGTCTGGGTCTGCGCGCGCAGCAGTTCGAGCGTCTCGCGCATGAGTCCAGGATCGGCGGTCAGCCGCTCCAGCTCGCCGCTCCAGGCCTCCGGCGGCAGGTCACAGACCGCGTCGAACAGTTCCCGCAGCTGCTGCCAGCGTTCGTTCCCGGTCATGCCCTTCCCCCTAGGATGCGGCGCTCAGCCGAGCTGCCGGTTGAGCCAGGCCCTGGCGAAGCGCAGGTCGCGGTCCACCGTCGGCACCGAGATCTCCAGCACCGTGGCGATCTCCTCGTGCGACATGCCGCCGAAGTACGCCAGTTCCACTGCGCGGCCGGCCCGCTCGTCGTGCCCACCTAACTGCTCCAGCGCCTGGTGCAGCGCCAGCACGTCGTAATCGCCGACGTCCTCGTTGTGCACGCCGCCCTGGTCGACGTGCGACAGGGTGACGTTGACCGCGCCGCCGCCGCGCTTGGCGGCGACGTTGGCACGGGCGTGGTCGACCAGCACCGCGCGCATCTTCAGCGCGGCCAGGGCGAAGAAGTGGGCGCGGTCGGCATAGCCGACGTCGCGGCCGAGCATGCGCAGCAGCGCCTCGTGGACCAGCGAGGTCGGGCGCAGGGTCATGTCGCCGTGCGCCGCGCCCAGGCGGGCCATGGCCATCTCGCGCAGCACTTCGTAGACCGCATCGAACAGGTACTCGCGCGCCTGCAGGTCGCCGGCGCGCCAGGACAGCAGCAGTCGGGTGATGTCGTCGGACAAGCCAGCTTCCCCATGGACGGACCGGTGCCGCGGCAACGGCGGCACACCCGGATTATAGGCATTGCCCGCCGGTGGCCGGGCGGATGCATCGTGGCGTTCGCCGCGGCCGGAAGCGGAACGAAGCGACATGCCCAGTGGTCGCCTGCACGCCAGCTGGCGCGCGCAAGGCAGAACCGGCCATGGGATCTGCCGGTGGCAGCGGCGTTCGTCGTCGTCAGCGCGTGACCGACCGGCTCCCTGGCCTTCGCACCGGCGCATTGCGCCGGCGGATGCCGCGGCCTCAGGCCGAGGTATAGGCCGTCTTGACCGTCGTGTAGAACTCCACCGCGTAGCGCCCCTGTTCGCGCGGGCCGTAGCTGGAAGCCTTGCGGCCGCCGAACGGCACGTGCGGATCCACGCCGGCGGTGGGCAGGTTGACCATCACCATGCCGGCCTGCGCGTTCCGCTTGAAGTGCGTGGCATGTTTCAGCGAGTTGGTGCAGATGCCCGCGCACAGGCCGAACTCGGTGTCATTGGCCAGCGCCAGCGCGTGCTCGTAGTCGTCGGCGCGCAGCAGCGCGGCGACCGGGCCGAAAATCTCCTCGCGGGCGATGCGGTCGGAGGGCTTGGCCGCGAACAGGGTCGGCGCGAGGAAGTGGCCCGGCGTCTTCCATTCCACCTGTTCGCCGCCGGCCAGCAGTTCGGCACCGTCGGCATGGCCGGCCTCGATGTAGGCCAGATCGGTATCCAGTTGCGCACCGCTGGCGACCGGGCCGATGTCGACGCCCGGCTCCAGCGGATCGCCGACCCTGACCTTGGCCAGCCGCGCCTGCATGCGCGCTGCGAACTCGTCGTATACCGCGTTCTCCACGATCAGCCGGCTCGAGGCGGTGCAGCGCTGGCCGGTGGAGAAGTAGGCGCCGTTGACCGCACACTCCACCGCCTTGTCCAGGTCGGCGTCGGCCAGGACCACCAGCGGGTTCTTGCCGCCCATCTCCATCTGCACCTTCAGCGCGCGCTCCGCCGCCTGGCGCAGCAGCGCGTGGCCGGTCGGCGCCGAGCCGGTGAAGGTCAGCGCGTCCAGCCGCGGGTGCGCGACCAGCGCCTGGCCGACCGTGCGGCCGCCGCCGAGCACAAGGTTGAACACGCCCTCCGGCAGGCCGGCGCGGGAGAGGATATCGGCCAGCGCCCAGGCACAGCCGGGCACGATCTCGGCCGGCTTGAACACCACCGTGTTGCCGTAGGCAAGCGCCGGCGCGATCTTCCAGGCCGGGATCGCCAGCGGGAAATTCCACGGCGCGATGATGCCGACCACGCCGACCGGCTCGCGGGTGATCTCCACATCCACGCCCGGGCGGGTCGACGCCAGCTTCTCGCCGGGGATGCGCAACGCCTCGCCGGCGAAGAACTTGAAGATCTGCCCGGCGCGGGCGGCTTCGCCGATGCTCTCCGGCAGGGTCTTGCCCTCTTCCATCGCCAGCAGGCGGCCCAGTTCCTCCTTGCGCGCCAGGATCTCGCTGCCGACGAAATCGAGGACGTCGGCCCGCTGCTGCGGCGTGGAGAACGCCCACTTCGGCAAGGCCGCCGCTGCCGCCTCGACCGCCTGCGCGGTATGCGCGGCGTCGACCACGCCGTACTCGCCGACCGGCGTGGCCAGGTCGGACGGGTTCTCGTCGGCGTGGCCGCCCTCGCCTTCGATCCACTGCCCGGCGATGTAGCTGCTGAAACGTCGACTCATGGAGATCCTCCTCTGTGCTCCCGGGTGCAGTATGCGGCTGCCGCGGCCGTGTGCGGCGGATTCCGGTGCGCATTTGTGCGTGGCCTTCAGCCGGAAACCTGACGCCTCGTTGCTTCCTGTAGGAGCGGGCATGACCGCGACCCGGGCGTCGGGATCACGAGGGCGTGGCCTGTACCGACGGCGTCGGGTCGCGGTCATGCCCGCTCCTACAGGAGCTGGGCGCAGCCACGACGGCCTGGCACCGTGCGCATCCCACTCCGGCCTGCGCGCCGCACGCGCGGGCCAGGGAACTCAGCTCCAGCCGGCGTCCACCACGAACTCCTGCGCGGTGATCGCGCGCGCCTGGTCCGAGGCCAGGAACAGCACCATCGCCGCGATGTCGTCCGGCTGGACCTTGTCGGGCAGGCACTGGTTGCGCTGGATCTCGCACTCGCCCGCCTCGTCCAGCCACAGCGTGACCTGGCGCTCGGTCATGACCCAGCCTGGCGTGACCACGTTGATGCGGATCCGCTGCGCGCCCAGTTCGCGGGCCAGGCCGCGGGTGAGCCCGTTCACCGAGGACTTGGCGGTGGCGTACACCGGGTAGCCGTCGTTCCGGATCCGCCAACCGTTGGACCCCAGGTTGACGATCGCACCGCTGCCGAGCCGGCGCATGCCGGGCAGCACCGCTTGGATGGCGAAGAAGGCCGGGCGCTGGTTGACCGCCACGCAACGGTCCCAGTACTCGGGCGTGACTTCGTCCAAAGCATGGCGGTCGTCGCTGCCGACGTTGTTGACCAGTACGTGGAAGTCGCCCAGTTCGGCAGCGGCCTCGGCGATGGCCTGCTGCAGCGCCGCCACGTCGGTGACGTCGCAGCGACGGTGCCACGGGCGCGGATGCCCCGCGGCGGCTAGCCGCTCCACCAGCGCGTCGCTGGCCTCGACGGCGACGTCGACAAAGGCGACCTGCGCCCGCTGGCGCGCGAACGCCTCCACCAGCGCCGCGCCGATGCCGCTGCCTCCCCCGGTGACGAATACCCTGCGGCCGGCCAGGTGCGGATAGGCCACCTGCTCCTGCAGCCGCTGTGTCGCGCCGCCTGTCGCAATCGTCATGTGGGTGTCCCGATCTGCGTTGGATGCCAGTGGATCGACGTGGTCACGCATCGATCCAAGTACGGTTGTCGCGTTGCCGCGCGAATATGCCCGGCCGGGGCGGAGCCGGTAAAGGGCAGACCCTGGCCAGTCGTGCCGGGCGGCACGCGCCCCCGCGGGCTGCCGCGAACGCCCGGGCATCCGCCCCTTGCACCGGAGCCAGCCACCCTGGCTTGTGTAGGAGCGGGCATGACCGCGACACGACGACGCCGGTACAGGCGACGCCCTCGTGATCCCGACGCCCGTGTCGCGGTCATGCCCGCTCCTACACAAGAGGGTGGGACCGGCACTTCCCGGTTGTGGGCCGCCCCGACCGCGGGGTAGAATGCGCGCCCCTGTCGCGGGCAATCCGCACGGGCCGCAATATCCGGGCGGTTAGCTCAGCGGTAGAGCACTACCTTGACATGGTAGGGGTCACAGGTTCGAACCCTGTACCGCCCACCACCTAAGGCCCTGATTCCAGGGCATTTTGTGGACAAACAACAAGCCGGCCGGCGTGCCGGCTTTTTTGTTGCCGGAAAGAAGCGTGGCGAAACCGCCAGCAAGCTGGACTCCTGCAAAAGCCGGTCCGGCTGCGATTGCAGGAGCCGGGCTTGTCCGCGGTGCGGCACTGTCGGCACAGGCGACGCCCTCGGAATTCCGATGCCGGTGTGGCCCATGAGCGGGCTCCTGCAAGAGGCGGTCAACCGGCCAGGCTGGCCTCCTTCAGCCGGCGGATCTGGTCGCGGACCCGGGCGGCGTCCTCGAACTCCAGGTCGCGGGCGTGCTGGTACATGCGCTGCTCCAGTTCCTGGATCTTCCGGGCGGCCTGGGCTGGATCCATGACCATCGCGTAGTCGGCCGCCGGTTCGGCCACCTGCCGCGCCTTGCCGCGCCCGGCCTTGCCCCTGGCTTCACCCGGTTCGGCGCGCGCACCCTCCATCACGTCCATGATCTGACGCACCACCTGCCTGGGCACGATCCCGTGCTCGGCGTTGTATTCCTCCTGCCTCTCGCGGCGGCGGTTGGTCTCGTCGATCGCCACTTTCATCGACCGGGTCACCGTGTCCGCATACAGGATCGCGGTGCCGCGCAGGTTGCGCGCGGCGCGGCCGATGGTCTGGATCAGCGAGCCGGCCGAGCGCAGGAAACCTTCCTTGTCCGCGTCCAGGATCGCCACCAGCGACACCTCCGGCATGTCCAGGCCCTCGCGCAGCAGGTTGATGCCCACCAGCACGTCGAACTTGCCCAGGCGCAGGTCGCGGATGATCTCCACCCGCTCGACCGTGTCCACGTCCGAGTGCAGGTAGCGGACCTTGATCCCGTGCTCGGACAGGTAGTCGGTCAGGTTCTCGGCCATGCGCTTGGTCAGGGTGGTGACCAGCACCCGGTCGCCCTGGGCCACGCGCTTGTTGATCTCGCCCATCAGATCGTCGACCTGGGTGCCGACCGGGCGCACTTCCACCTGCGGATCCACCAGGCCGGTCGGCCGCACCACCAGCTCCACGATCTGGTCGGCGGCCTCGCGCAACTCGTAAGGCCCGGGCGTCGCCGAGACGTAGACCGCGCGCGGTGCGCGCGCCTCCCACTCCTCGAACTTCAGCGGCCGGTTGTCCAGCGCCGACGGCAGGCGGAAACCGAACTCCACCAGCGTCTCCTTGCGCGAGCGGTCGCCCTTGTACATCGCGCCGATCTGCGGAATGGTCACGTGCGACTCGTCCACCACCAGCAGCGCGTCGGCGGGCAGGTAGTCGAACAGGGTCGGCGGCGGTTGGCCGGGCGCATGCCCGGTCAGGTGCCGCGAGTAGTTCTCGATGCCCGAGCAGTAGCCGACCTCGGCCATCATCTCCAGGTCGAACTGGGTGCGCTGGGCCAGGCGCTGCGCCTCGACCAGCTTGTTCTGAGCGTACAACTGCTCAAGCCGCTCCTTCAGCTCGAGCTTGATCGTCTCGATCGCGGTCAGCACCCGCTCGCGGGTGGTCGCGTAATGGGTCTTCGGGTAGATCGTGTAGCGTGGCAGCTTGCGCAGGACCTCGCCGGTGAGCGGGTCGAACAGCGCGATGTTCTCGATCTCGCCGTCGAACAGCTCGATCCGCACCGCCTCGGCGTCGCTTTCGGCCGGGTGCACGTCCACCACCTCGCCACGGACGCGGAAGGTGCCGCGCTGCAGCTCGTACTCGTTGCGGGTGTACTGCAGCTGGGTCAGGTGGCGCAGCAGTTCGCGCTGGTCGATGCGCTCGCCGCGCGAGAGGATCAGCCGCAGCGACAGGTAGTCCTCCGGCGCGCCCAGGCCGTAGATCGCCGAGACCGTGCCCACCACCAGCGCATCGGGCCGCGACAGCAGCGCCTTGGTCGCGGCCAGGCGCATCTGCTCGATGTGGTCGTTGATCGAGCTGTCCTTGTCGATGAAGGTGTCGGTCGAGGGGATATAGGCCTCGGGCTGGTAGTAGTCGTAGTAGCTGACGAAGTACTCGACCGCGTTGTGCGGGAAAAATGCCTTGAACTCGCCGTACAACTGTGCGGCCAGGGTCTTGTTCGGCGCCATCACCAGGGTCGGCTTCTGCACCGCCTGGACCACGTTGGCGATGGTGTAGGTCTTGCCGGAGCCGGTGACGCCGAGCAGCACCTGCTTGGCCAGGCCCGCCTCGAAGCCGGCGACCAGCTTGTCGATGGCCTGCGGCTGGTCGCCCGCCGGCGAATACGGAGAGACCAGCTCGAATCGCTCGCTCATGCGCGGATCGGCACCATTCCGGGGGACTGGCCAGTATAGACAGCGGGCGTGGGCACGCCGCGAGGGCTACGGGGCCGGTTCAGGGTGGCTGCTCCGACGCCGCGGCTCCCTATCGTCGCCAAGATGGCTCCGAAGGTTGTGCTGCCAGGGGCCAGTCCCGTGGAAGCCGCGCCACGCCCAGGCAACTGGCTGATGGTTCCTGCCCGTGTCGCCGGCAAGACCGGCTCCTACAGGAACGGGCGGGAATTCCTACAACCAGCCGCAATGCCACCCGATCCCGGCTCACGTGGGCCAAAGCCATCCTGACCGTCCCGAGCGAAAAGGATTTCGCCCATGCGCAAGGACGCGCCGGGACCCGCCCCCGGATTCACCCTGGCCGAGACCTCCGTGGTCGTGGCCGTTCTCGCCATCCTGATGGGCCTGGCCCTGCCCGGCTTCCAGGAAACGCTGAAGCGGCAACGCGCCGCCTCCGCCATGCACCAGTTGGGTGCCGAGCTGGCGCAGGCCCGGAATACCGCCATTGCGCGCCGCATCCCGGTCACGGCCTGCCCGTCACGGGGCGACGGCAGGTGCCGGACCGAGCCCGACTGGAGCACCGGCTGGCTGCTCTACCTCGATCCCGCGCGTAGCGACCAGCCAAGGCGGCCCGAGGACATACTCCGCGACGTCCGCCACCCCATTCACGAATCGGTCCGGGTGACCGCCAGCGCCGGTCGCCTGCGCGTCCGTTACCAGCCCGACGGACGCAGCGGCGGAAACAACCTGACCTTGAGGGTGTGCGCGGGTGCGGTGTTGCGGGGGGAGGTCATCGTCAACAACGTCGGTCGCGTCAGGACGCGGAAGAGCGTGGCACCCGCGCCCTGTCCGGCTTCCTGAATGCCCACAACCCCATCGAATGGCCAACAGGCGATCAATCGGCTCCCCGCTTGCCGCCCGGCGCGGCCTGCCTCTACAATGTGCGCCCCCGCCCGAATAGCTCAGCCGGTTAGAGCACTTGACTGTTAATCAGGGGGTCGTTGGTTCGAGTCCAACTTCGGGCGCCAAGAAATTCATGCACTTAGGCCGCGAGCGATCGCGGCCTTTGTCGTTTCTGAAAGTCCTGTACATGGGATCGCGCGCGCCTGAAAAGGAGAAGGCCGTCATGAGACGGCCTTCCCGATTCCATCCGCCCGCTACCAGCATTCGGCCAATGACGCCGGTCCGGTTGCGGTCTTCCGTCCTGTGTTGGTGATCGACAGGTCTCCACAACGATCGCCAGCCTGGGGACCGGAAGCTCGGGTTGCGGTCAATGTGAAGGTCGTGGCCCCGAGGTTCGCGGCCAGGTTGTAACGTGGGGTAGCTCCCGTTTCCCGCGGCGACACGGTGCTGGGAAGCGGAAACCCGACGTACGTGTTGTTGACCGAAAAGAAACGCTCCGCGGCCTGTGCATATTCCACCAGGTCCGCCTTGGCCTGGGCACGCCGCGCCTTCCTGACGTGCTCTTGGTAGGACGGGAACGCGATCGCAGCGAGGATGGCCAGTACCGCGACCACGATCATCAGCTCGATCAGGGTGAAACCACCGGTTTTCGAGGACATGGCACTGTGGTCTCTTGGCTGGGTGGATGGGGTCATCTCGATTTCCTTGCCGATCACCGGATCTGGCGCCACGACTGCCTGCCACATGCGCGCGGCATGTACAGCGGCGGCGCACCCGGAGCCTGTACCACCATCGAGCACTGCGCAGCCAGAGCCGCCGCCAGATCATCATCCGACGCCCCCGCCCCCAAGGGTGATATACGCGGCGTGGTCATCACGGCCACGTCCTTGGCGGGCGCACTGCCCCCCGTGTTCAGCGGGACGGCACCCGTGCCGGACGCGTACGGGTCCCCGGTCGGAGAGCCGACGCGCACGAACCCCAGACCGGCGGCGCCGTTCAGCGCGTTCAGGCCAAACAGCCGGTTGGATCCGTTGCCCGTGCACCCGGCGCCTGCTCGCGGATCGTAGGTCGGGTAGAACACGATGCCGTTGGCAATCTGCGGATAGCCCACGAACCTTTCGCTGGCGGGAAGGTCGATGCGCCACCCCGACTTGCCCGCCGTCATCGGCGTGCTGCTGACCTGCGCCACGCCGTCCGCGTCGGCCGTGATGGTCTGCACGTGCAGGTCGGCCCGGGTCAGCGTCGTCGTACCACCACGGTCGTTCACCGCGTAGAGCGACTGCACGTGGCTGTTGGCCGGGTCGCCGTCGTTGACGAAGGAGAAGCTGCCGGTCCCGAAGTAGACCATGAGGCCGCCGCCCGGTCCGAACGCAGCCGTCAAGCCGCCCATGATCGGCTGCCTGATGGAGGCGTTCGACGGATCCTGCGCGATGAACACCGGTGCAGCCGGGGACGCAGGGGTCGCGGCGCGCAGGTCGAACTTCCAGAGCGCTCCCTTCTGGTCGCCTGCGTATACCGTATCCGCGTAACCATCCCTGAAAGGAGTATTCAGCGTGCTCCCGCCCCAGCGGTCGATGACGACGATGTTGCCCAGGCCGTTGCTGCCGGCCGGTGCGCCGGTCTCGACGGCGGGAATCACCTGCACGGCTCCCGTGCCGATGTCCACCACGTAGAGCGCAGCCTGCCCGTTGATGCTGTTGTAGCCGTTGCCGAAGATCGCCTTCCAGCTGACCGCACCGGTGGTGTTCTTGACCGGCACGATCACCGGGCGGCCCAGGACATGGCCGATGTTGTTGCGGACCGTCGCGTTCGTGTGCTGGTCGGTGATCTCCCAGCGCCGGCTGGTAGCCGAGAAGGTCGTGGGGTTGGTGACGTCGATCGCGAACACGCTCCTGCCACCCGCCCCTGCCGTCCCCACCAGGGTCGTATGCCAGGCGCTGCCGTAGTAGGTGTCGGAGACCGTGATCGGACCGTCCACGTAGTAGCGGTGCTCGAAGATCTGGCCGACCTCGTCGTCCACATAGGGGAAGAGCAGGTTGCCCATGTGCCCACGGGCAGTGGCAGGCACGTAGGCGAACTGTTCCACGCCCGTCTCGCCGTGGAATGCGTGGAGCATGCCGTCGTTGGCACCGGCATACACCATCGCCGGTGGCCCGCTGGCGGCGGCCTTGGAGGTCAGGTAGCCGGCATAGTCGAGCCAGTCGTAGTTACCCGAGCCATCCTGCAGCACGCGGTAGCCGTAATCGTTCGCCGGCGAAACCACCACCGGCGTGGAGTTGATGATGTCGCCCAGCGGGCCGCTGCGGTCGCGCAGCGGTCCGCCGTTCGCCACCTCAAGGGTCGAATCGCCCAGGAGGTAAGACACCGCCTGGCTGATGTCGACGCCCAGCCTCGAGGTGATCAGCGGTGCGGTGCACAGGGACATGCCTGCCGCGGGGTTGTTGCACAGATCCGCGAGCGTAAGGTTGCCGGCGTTGAACAGGCGGACGCTGCCATCGCTCGCGCCATACCAGACCTTGGTGCTGCGGACCGCCGCGGACGGAAGCCTGTCGCTGGCTTCCCAGAGCGTCGTCAGCGAGACCTGGCCGGTCAGCGGATTGCTCGCCACCGATTGCGCCGTCAGGGTGCTGTACCAGTCCGTGCCCTCGTTGAGCGCCTCGTAGAAGGGCACGACGGTCAAGGAGCCGGCACCGATGCGGGAACCGGTCAGTCCGATGGTGCCCGAGGGCGAGCTGCCTTCGCCTACCGCGCGGAGAATCCGCCGGATCGCGTCGATGATGTCCACCGGCGTCCGCGCGTTGACCAGTTCGCCACGTGTATTGACCGCGGCGTGCCAGATGTCGTCGATGGTGCTGCGGTTGTCGTTCTGCCGCGTCGGCCAGTTGTTGTAGATGGACGAATCGGTATAGGGATCCTGGACGATGTCGGGATTGAACAGGTTCCCGCGCCCGTTCAGCGTTACACCATAGAAGTTGACGTGCAGGTTGCTCTGGCAATCCACCCTTGGATCCGTCGTGGGGCATACGCCTGGTACAGGCACGTTCCCCGGCGTCATATCAGGGCGGATCGGGGAATTCCCGCCGTCATTCACATAGTATTGGGTGGCGATATCGGCCAGGGTGTCGCTATGGAGATCCTGGAACGGCGCACCCATGGTGCCGTCCACATTGCCCACGGTCGGGCCGTTGTTGTTGCTGTATCCGTCGGTGAACAACATGATGGCGTTCTTCTGGCACGACAACTGCACCGGAGCGCCGGAATCGGTGCGCCTGAACTGGCGACCCGCAGCCTGGACAGCCTGGCGGTTGAAGGTACTACTCCAACTTGGCCGGGCCAGGATATCGGTGTACAGCGCATCCTTCTGCGCCTGCACGGCAAGCTCGCGCATCGCCACCCGTTGACCCGCGGTCGTCACCGGATCGGTCGTGTAGCCCCTGCTGTCATACTGGCTGATGCGGAAGTACCCGGCCCGCAGGTCGTTGACCGAAGCCATCGAATGGGTGAGGCCGGCGATCAGCGACTTGTGCCGGTTGCCGTAGTAGGAAAACCAGTTCGCGAAATTCTGCATCGCGGCCGTATTGGAGGCTGCGATGGTGTAGCGGTACATGTTGCAACCGGCGCCACAGGCGTTGTTGACCAGTTCGCGGGAAACCGACTCATACCCCACGGGCACCGCGGTGTCCTGTCGCAGGTAGAACGTGGGCAGGTAGTGGCGGATGAACACATCGCAAGCGGCATTCGTGGTGATGCCGCCGGCGGGCACCGTGTGCCAGACGTTGCCACCGGTAAGCGTGCTGGCGCCGGTGCCGCAGTCGTCGGCCAAGCGCAACTGGTAGACCGTGCCGGCAGGCAGGTGCATGCCGGTCAACAGGCGGAACTTCGAAGAGAGATTGCCGTTGCCATTGGCCATCTGGACGGATTCCACCGGAACGGTCAAATTGACCGTGGCCGTGGTGACATTGCCGGATGGATCGATACGGGCACTGGCCGGTGTGGCATTGGCATAGGAAACACCCAGGCTGTTGAGCCAGGGCTGATAGGTGACAGAAGGATTGAAATAGGCCGGATTGAATTCGTGCGAACGTGCGAACCCGAAGGTATCCACCGGCGGGATGCCTACCCAGGTGTTGGTGCCAGCATTGTCGTTGAGGCGATAGTGCGCGCCATACGAGTAGGCAAAATCGCAAGTCAGATTGACGCCCTGCTGGGCGCGGACCTGGCCGGCATTGGCCCCGCTCGTCACGAAGAAACTGTATGGCTGAGTGCTCGTGTCCCGTCCCCAGCAACCCTTGCCGTCGTTGCCGGGAAACTGGTTCTGGAACATCATCGAACCGGAATCATCGATGGCCATCATGAAGGCCGGCGTCACGCTGGACTGGATGTTCAGCGGGGCCTGCGCAAGCGTGCCCTGCCCCTGCACGGCGAAGGCCTGGTACAGGTAGTAGCCGCCGGCGCCCAGCGCCACAACAGCGGCGGCGACGGTCAGATGGAAGCGACGAGATGCCATGGCACTTACCTCAGGGCCTGAAGATGATGTCGATCGCCGCGTCCGCAGCCGGGTTCGCCGGCATGTCGGTAGCGTAGACCGTCACCTGGTAGATCGGATTGGGGTCTTCGTTGACCGGCGCACCCATGTCAACCGAAGTGTTTCCTGAAATGCAGGGGCCGATAAGGCGTGCGTTCGTCTGCGCGCCGCCGGCCATGCCGAACCCCTGTGCCCAGCCCGCGGGATCGAAGCCGTTGTCGCAGAACTGGTCCGGAGACACCGGCGGGCAACCCACCGTGCTGGTGCGGTTGACCAGGTCTTCCAGTGCGCACTCCTGGAGCCTGGCCTGCTCTTCGGCGTTCTGGAAGGCCAGGTTCGCGCTGCGGTAGTTGGCCGACATGCGCTCCTGCAGGCCGGCAACCTGCATGCCGACTATTCCGATCAGCGCCAGCAGCACCAGGATCATCAGCGCCATGTACAACACCGCACCTTCCTGCCTGGAGGGCGGAACAGGCGGCCTGGACCGGGACGGGAGGCAAGCGCTCAGGGTCATTGGGGGACCTCGTCTAGTTTCCATACAGCCGGTTGCGCAGCGCGACCGTCGTTTCGTAGCTGTCACGGAAGCGCCGGTCGGCGGCACCCGTGGGATCGAAAACCACCCCGAGGGCGGTTTTCCGGTTCACTTCTTCGGGGTCCGCGGAAGCGGCGGCGTCGGGGCTGCGGACCAGCAGTCCGACTTCGACCATGCCGACCCGCCGCCAATGGGGTTCGGTATTCGTGATCGCCGATGCGGGATTCTGGAACGCCATGAACCCGCTCGGCGCCGCCGCGCCGAGGTCGACCACCTGGTCCTGTCCGAACAGCAGCTGGAGGTTCTCGACGCCTTCGACCAACTCCTCAGGCACATAGGCGGCGCCGTTGAAGCGCGCGCGGAATAGGCTGGGACCGCCGCCCGCGCCCGTTCCCACGTAGTAGACCAGCGACTCGGCGCGATGAAGCATGGTCTGACCCGCGGGCTGGACCGTGTAACGTTCGATAAGCCCGACCGAGGGATCGAGCGTGACCGTACCGGAGCCGTTGGCGACACCTTGGAAGATGTCGACATGGCTGCAGTCGGCCACGCCGAACAACGTGGGATTGGCCACGCCGTCCTGGGTCAGCGCCCCCCAACGGGCGACCGGGACGCTGATCGAATCACCGCCCGCGCTCATCGCCGTCAGCGGAGCGCCCGAGCTGCTGAGGTAACGCAACACGACGATGTCGCTGCCGGGAAGCGGATTGAGGCCGGCAACGGCAGCCGGCAGCGCCGGCGTCCACGTCGTCGCTTCCGAACCCAGTTCCAGCACGTCCCCGGGAGCCGTTCCATCGGCGTCGTAGCCGACGACGGAGGTGCCGAAATCGAGGCCGAACGGCGGGGCTGCACCGAAATGCGTGACCAGGGCGCCGGGTACCTGCAGGTGCGACTGGTCGTTCACGCAACCATAGTGCCCCGCCATCCGCAAGTCGCGCTGCAGGTAGTCCATGGCAAAGCGCGCATTCTCCTGGACCCGCCCCATGCCTTCAGACAACTGGTAGGCGGCGCGCGAGGCATTGAACACCTGGACCAGGCCAATAAGCAGGATGGTCCCGATCAGCACCGCGATCATGAGCTCAAGCAGCGACATGCCCAGCATGCGCGAACGACTGGGGCGCTTCACAGGCGGCTCCTTACCTGGAAGGTGGTATTGGGATTGACTTCATCCCAGCGCTGGTCACCCCAGGTAATGGTGACCGTCGCAACCCCATTGGCGTACACGACATTGCCGGTCGCACCTGCTCCGAGGGCCGAACCCAGCCGGCACTGCCACACGGTTCGATAGCCGCCGGGGGTGATGGCCGCATCCGGATCGCATCCGGTAGTGGTTCCGGTGTAGTTGCCGCCGTACTGCGCCGCCGCCAGACGGTTGGAGCGCATCTGGTCGAGTATGTCGTAGGCCAGATTCGTCGCCTGCGTGCGGTCATTCGCGCTTTGCGAGAAGCGCACGCTCATGGTTTGCAGCAGGGCGAAACCCAACAGGCCGAAGGCCAGAATCAGGATCGCGATCATGACTTCGATCAGCGTGAAGCCCGATTGCCGGTGCTTGACGGGGCGAAAACGCCTGGACGCACTCATGAGCACACCCCCGGGGCCTGCTTGCGCACCTGTCCGGTCACGCCGATCGACAGGGTCCGCAGCATGGGGCTGCTGCCGCATTCGTGGGGCCGCACGGTGATGTCGACGGGCGCGTTGACCCGGCCGCGGGCATCGAACACGACCGGCGCGTCGGGACCGGTGACCACCATCCTCGGATTACCCTGCGTGAAACGCACGATCTCGTTTGCCTGGGGGGTGCCGTTCGCATTGCCGTCCCGCCAGACGATCCAGCCCAGGCTCCAGTCGTCGCCACAGGTCAGTCCGTCCTCGCTGGCGCATATGGCGCCGCCACGCGTATTGCGGATGGCCTCGCTGCGCGCCAGCGAGATCGCGGCGATCATGTCGTTCGTGGTCGTGGCCACCCGGTTGTTGCGCAGGCTCTGCTGGAAGTTGGGCAGACCTATGGCAAGCAGCACCGCCAGCACGGCGAGTGTGATCATGAGCTCCACGAGGGTGAAGCCAGCTTGGCGGTCGGACGGCATGCGGTCGCTCCCCAGCGTCTATAGCTTGGCAGCCTAGCCTGCCAGCGACGGGAGGCAAGCGGCCGGGGGACGAGCGGTCGGAATGGCGGGAGGGACGGAAGGCCAGGCGTGGACCGTCAGTACATCCTCAGGCCACCACCCGATAACAGGGCCGGTACTCGCCCGCGATCTTCATCCGCCGCTGCTCCACGAACGCCCGCAGCAGGCCATCCAGGGCCTGCATCATGTCCGGGGCGCCGTGGATCTCGAACGGGCCGTGCTCCTCGATCCGGCGCATGCCCTCCTCCTTGACGTTGCCGGCCACGATCCCGGAGAAGGCCCGGCGCAGATCGGCGGCCAGCGCCGACGGCGGCCGGCCGTGGTGCAGGTCCAGTGCGGCCATCGCCTCGTGGCTGGGCACGAATGGGCGCTGGAACTCCAGCGGGATGCCGATGCCCCAGTTGAAGTAGAACGAATCCCTGCTCGCGATCCGCGCCTCGCGCACCTTGCGGATGCCGGCGGCCATCTTCCTCGATACCGCATCCGGGTCGCCGATCACGATCTCGTAGCGCGAGGTCGCCGCCTCGCCCAGGGTCAGGCGCAGGAAGCGGTCGATCTGCTCGAAGTACGGCGCGGCGATGGTCGGGCCGGTCAGGATCAGCGGGAACGGCAGGTCCGCGTTCTCCTCGCGCAGCAGGATGCCGAGCAGGTACAGGATCTCCTCGGCGGTACCCACGCCACCGGGGAACACAATGATGCCGTGCGCCATGCGCACGAATGCCTCCAGCCGCTTCTCGATGTCCGGCATGATCACCAGCTCGTTGACGATCGGGTTGGGCGATTCGGCGGCGATGATCCCCGGCTCGGTGATGCCGATGTAGCGCGGGCGGCGCTGGCGCTGCTTGGCGTGGGCGATGGTGGCGCCCTTCATCGGCCCCTTCATCGCGCCCGGACCGCAGCCGGTGCAGATGTCCAGCCCGCGCAGGCCCAGCTCGTAGCCGACCTGCTTGGTGTAGAGGTATTCCTCGCGCGAGATCGAATGCCCGCCCCAGCACACCACCAGGTTGGGGTCGCCGGGCTTGAGGGTGCGCGCGTTGCGCAGCAGGCCGAACACCGAATCGGTGATGCCCGACGAGCTGTCCAGGTCGACGCCGCAGCCCTCGCCCAGCTCGATCGCGGTCCAGGCCAGGTCGCGCACGGTGGCGAACAGCAGCTCGGCCACGCCGCGGATGATCTGGCCGTCGACGAAGGCCATGCCCGGCGCGTCGACCAGGTCGATGCGCACGCCGCGGTCCTGCTGGGTGACCTGGATGTCGAAGTTCGGGTACAGGTCGCGCGCGGCGCGCGGGTCGTCGCTGGCGCTGCCGCTGGTCAGCACCGCCAGCGCGCAGCGGCGCAGCAGTTCGTGCATGCCGCCGCTGGAGGCGTCGCGCAGGCGCGCCACTTCCGTGCGCGACAGGATGTCCAGCCCGCCGCGCGGGTAGATGCGTGCGTCCTGCACGGGCAGCGTGCTCGAAACCGCTTCGTTCATGGGTCTTGCGATCCGTGGAAACCGGCCGCCGACTCTACTCCAGCCGCGCGCGCAAAGCACGGCGCGGCAGCCGAAAAGGAAACGGCCGGGTCGCCCCGGCCGTTTCCGACTTGCCGTTTCCGGATCGCCGATCAGAACGAATAGCGAACCGTCATCATCATCGACCAGCGCTGCGAGGGGTTCAGGAACTCGTTCACGCCCAGGTCGTTGGGCTGGTAGGTGCCGCCCTTGTTGTACTGGCTGCCGGAGATGTCATAGATGTACCTGCCGTCCGCGCTGACGCCGGCAACATTGGCGAACTGGCGGATCAACGGGAAGTCCGCGCGGTACTCCACGCCCCAATCCTTGTCGATCATGTTCAGCACGTTGAAGATGTCGAAGCGGATCTCGCCCTTGTGGCCCTTGGCGAAGCCC
This sequence comes from Pseudoxanthomonas suwonensis, assembly GCF_000972865.1. Taxonomy (NCBI): domain Bacteria; kingdom Pseudomonadati; phylum Pseudomonadota; class Gammaproteobacteria; order Lysobacterales; family Lysobacteraceae; genus Pseudoxanthomonas; species Pseudoxanthomonas suwonensis. The sequence continues at coordinate 3,039,614 of NZ_CP011144.1, read as the reverse complement.
GGGATCTCCTGGCTGAAGCCCAGGTCGAGCTGGTTCACCCACGGCGCGCGGGCCGAGTTGCGCTCGAAGATCTGGCCGCGGTAGCGCGCCAGCTCCGGGCTGCTGGACACGTACTCCCAGAAGGACGCCGCCAGCTGCTGCGAGGTGGCGTTGGCCCAGACCACGTCGCTCGGACCGGCCGGGATGTAGGCCAGCGAGCGGTTGGAGAGCGCGATGCCCTGGGCGTCGTTGCCGAAGACCCAGCTGTACGGCGCGCCGCTGTGGCCGTCGTAGAAGGCCGAGATCCGGGTCGCATAGTCGCCGAAGAAGCTGCGCTGCCAGCTCAGCGAGGCGATGATGCGGTTCGGGATCGAGTAATTCGAGGTCGACTCGACATCCTCGCTCGGGTTGACCCACGCACGGTTCTGGTAGCTGCTGAAGGCCACGCTCGAGGTGCCCGGGTTGACGTCCGTGGCCCGGCTGTAGGTGTAGGCCAGGTTGCCGGCCCAGGTGCCGTCGAAGGGCTTCTTCAGCGACAGGGTCAGGTTGTCGGACACGCCCTTGTCGGTGTTCGTCAGGTAGATCACGTTGCCGAACGAGGGGTTCTTGTTCCAGTTGACCGTGTTGGCGCTGCCCGGGGCCTGGGTCGGGAAACGGGCGTAGGTCAGACGGCCGTCCGGCAGGGTGCCGGTCGGATCGCCGATGTTGAGGTCGTAGTAGCGGATGCCCTTGAGCGTGTCGACCCGCTCGAACTCCGCGCTCGCCACCAGGTTCCACCACGGCAGCTCATGGTCGAGGGCCAGGCTGTACTTGGCCACGGTCGGCATCTCGAAGTCGGGATCGACGACGTTGACCGTCATGGTCGAACTGCCCAGGCCCGGCGTGGTGCTGCTGCCCGGAATCTGCGGATTCTGCGGATTGAACGCCGGGTCGGTCGGCAGCCGCAGCCGGTTGACGTCGAAGGACGCCACCGCCACGCCGTTGTTGGAGTACGGATTGGCCACCCACACCGCCGGGGTGTTGGAGATGAACACGCCGGCGCCGCCGCGCAGCTGGGTCGGGCGATCGGTGTCCAGCGCGTAGTTGAACGAGAACCGCGGCTGGATCACGCCGTTGCCGTCGATGGTGCTGGCGTTGGTCATGCCGAATCCACCGACGTCGGCGTTCGGGTTGGTCGGGTTGTTGCGCAGGCCGCACACGCCCAGGTTGCCGAGGGTACCCGGCGCCGCGGCGAAGCACGGGTTGAAGGTCGGGTCCGGATCGACCTTCGGCACGTCGTAGCGCAGGCCGTACTGCACCGACAGCTTGTCGTTGACCTGCCAGGTGTCCTGGATGAACAGGCCGTACTGCTTCATCTTGAACTCGGCGGCGACGTTGCTCAGGTCGTAGCCGGCTGCCGGCTGGTTGAGCTGGTAGCGGCGATAGGTGCCGTTGACGAAGTCCTGGATCGAGTTGAACTGGTAGGTGCCGTAGTAACGCTGCAGGAACAGGTTGTAGTAGTCGTCGCTCTGGTAGTCGATGCCGCCCTTGATCAGGTGGTCGCCGAGGTACCAGCTGCCGGCGAAGTAGGCGTTCCAGGTCTCGACCGCCAGGACGTTGGCGTGGCTCGAGAACTCGGTGCCGAGCTGCACGGCCGAACCGCTGTCGGTGCCGCTGGTGCGGATCAGGACTTCGGGCTGGTAGCCGCCGACCAGCGGGCCGCGGGTCTGGTCGAACTTGTTGTAGCCCACCGACAGCTCGGTCGAGAAATTGGTGGTCCAGTCGTCGTACAGGCTCAGCGCGTAGCTGGTGTTCTCCTTGTCGAACACGTACCAGTTGCTCGACAGCCGCAGCAGCGAGGTGCTGCTGGTGGTGATGATCGGCTCGTCCTCCTCGGTACGGCTGAGGCGCAGGCTGGCACGGTGGTAGTCGTTGATGTTCCAGTCCAGCTTGACCAGGCCGCGCTTGGCGAGGATGTCCGAGCTGGCCGAGCCGGTGTCGCCCGGGGTCATGCCCCAGCCCTCGGCGGCGGCGATGATCGCGCTCACGTCGGCATTGGTGATGCCGTTGACGCGGTTGGCGGCGTTCGAATCCGAGGCGCCCCAGGTCGAGCCCGGGCTCTTCTTCTCGCTCTCCTCGTAGGACACGAAGAAGAACAGCTTGTCCTTGACGATCGGGCCGCCCAGCGTCGCGCCGATGGTGCTGTCCTTGGTGAAGCCGGTCCACCTGGCGTCGTTGACGCCCTTGCCGATCATGTTGTCCGCGTTCTGGTAGGCGTAGTACGCCGAACCGTGGAACTCGTTGGTGCCGCTCTTGGTGACCGCGTTGACCCACGCGCCGACGCCGCGGCGGGTGGCCACGTCGTAGTTGGCGGTGGAGATGTTGTAGCTCTCGATCGCGTCCTGGGAGATCGGCGTGCCCTTGGTCGGCAGGCCGTTGTCGTTCAGGCCGAACGGATCGCCGGCGCCGATGGTGTCGATGGTGATGCTGTTGAAGCGGTTGTTCTGGCCCATCGCCGAGAACGCGCCGCGGTCGCGGTCGGTGACGACGATGCGGGGATCAGCGCGGACGATGTTCTGGATCGAACGGTCCGGGGTGGGCATGCGGTCCATGTCGCCGCGCGACAGGTTGGTGCCGACGCCGCGGTTGTCCGGCTGGAACACGTCGCTGCCGCGGGTGCCGGTGACCGAGACCACGCCCAGGGTCGAGATGTCGCCGCCCAGCTGCGAGTTGACCGCGACCACCTGGTCCAGGCCGAGGAAGATGCCCTCCTGCCGGTCGGTCTGGCCGTCCTTGAGGAAGGTGACGGTGTACGGACCACCGACGCGCAGGCCGCGCGCGTTGAAGCGGCCGCTGGCGTCGGTCACGGCGCGGCTGACGGTACCCGACTCGACGTGGACGATGGTCACTTCGGCGCCGGCGACCGGCTGCCCGGAGGTGCTGGTGACCACGCCGCCGACACCGGCGGAGGTGCTCTGGGCGAAGGCGGGAGCGGCGGCGAGAGCGGCGACCAGACCCAGGGTGAGTTTGGACATCCGGAGTCGACGGGTATCAGTCATGAGAGGGCCTCGGATTGGATGGCGTTCAGGCGATTTGCCCGGTGCAAAGCGGCGAGATGGCTTCCCTGCGACCACCGTCACAGGGGTTAACATCAGATTAACATGCTAGAAAGGGCGTGTGACGGCGATATGACAAAAAACTATTGCGACGCAGCAATCCGTCATGAGCGTCCCGTCGGCGCCGTGCCGCGGACGCCCCCAGCTTCGTGATCAGCCGCCCAGCTTGAGGTAGGCCACCAGGCCGTCGAGCAGCATCTGCACCGAAATGGCGACCAGCAGCATGCCCATCAGCCGCTCGATGGCGGTCAGGGCGCGCCGGCCCAGCAGCCGGTACAGGAGCGGCGCGGCCAGCAGGATCGCCGCCGTGGCGGCCCAGGCCAGGAACAGGGCCAGACTCCATTCGCCCAGCCGGTCCGGCTCGCTGCTGCCCATCAGCATCACCGCGGCCATGCCCGAAGGGCCGGCGACCAGCGGGATGGCCAGGGGCACGATGAACGGCTCGCCGTCCGGGATCTCGCCCATCAACCCTTCCGGCCGCGGGAAGATCATGCGGATGCCGATCAGGAACAGGACGATGCCGCCGGCGATGGAGACCGACTCCTGGCGCAGGTGCATCAGCTCCAGGGCGTACTTGCCGCACCACAGGAACAGCATCAGCACCGCCAGGGCGATCAGTAGCTCGCGGATCAGCACCACCCGCTGCCGCTTGGGCGGCAGCGGCTTGAGCACGCTCAGGAACACCGGGACGTTGCCCAACGGGTCCAGGATCAGGAACAGCAGCAGCGCGGCCGACAGGATGGTCATGGCGCGGCGTTCCCGGCGGCGGCGTCCCAGACCGTGCCGCGGTGGGTCGCGCCGGCCGCCGACAGCAGGGTGACGCAGGCGCCGGCGTAGGCCTCGGGGTCGCGCAGGTCCTCGCCGAGGTCGTCGGCGTAGGCGCGGGCGCGCAGCGGGGTGCGCATCGGGCCCGGCTGCAGGCCGGCGACCCGCACCGGGGTGCCGGCCAGCTCGGCCGCCAGCATCCGGACCAGCGCATGCAGGCCGTGCTGGGCCACGCCGTAGCCGCCCCAGTAGGCCTGGCCGACCCGGGCCGGGTCGTCGACCGCCACCACCACCGCGGCGTCCGGCGCCTGCCGCAGCAGCGGCAGGCAGGCCTGGACCAGCCACCACGGCGCGGTCAGGTTGACGTGGATGGCGCGGGCGAAGGCAGCCGGGTCGAGGTGCTCGAGCGGGGTCAGGCCGCGGAACTCGGCGGCGCAATGCAGCAGCCCGTCCAGCCGTCCCAGTTCGGCCTGCAGGCGGTCGGCCAGCTCGGCGTAGTCGTCCGGGCCTGCGCCCTCCAGGTCCAGCGGGTACAGCAGCGGCTCGGGGCCGGCCTGGGCCACGGCATCGTAGACGCGGTTGAGCTTGGGCAGCCGGCGCCCGGCCAGGACCAGGGTCGCGCCGGCGGCGGCGCAGGCCCGGGCCGCGGCCGCGCCGAGGCCGCCATGGGCGCCGCTGAGCAGGACCACGCGGCCGGCCAGCGGCTGCGGCGCGGCGGAAGGCAGGTCGACCAGGCTCACTGCGACTGCGCTTCGCTGACCATGCGCTGCAGTTCGCCGGACTCCAGCAACTCCAGGGTGATGTCGCAGCCGCCGATCAGCTCGCCGTGCAGGAAAAGCTGCGGGAACGTCGGCCAGTTGGAATAGCGCGGCAGGTTGGCGCGGACCTCCGGCTCCTCCAGCACGTTGACCGTGTGCAGCTGCTCGGCGCCGGCCGCCTGCAGCGCCTGCACCGCGCGCGCGGAGAACCCGCACATCGGATAGGCCGGCGTGCCCTTCATGAACAGCACGATCGGATGGCTTTCCACCTCGGCCTGGATGCGCTCCATCACCGCCATTGCGAACTCTCCTGGACGCCGGGGGTGCGCCCCGCCGTCGGCTAAACTGAGGCCGCAATTGTAACCTTGCGCGCCACCGCGCCGGCCCCTCGAGGACGCATGCCGATCGAACTGCCCGCCCTGCCCTACGCCCGCGCCGCGCTGGAACCGCACATCTCCGCCGCGACCCTGGACCTGCACCACGGCGGCCACCACCGCGGCTACGTGGACGAGGCCAACCGCCTGCTCGAGGGCAGCGGGCTGGAGGGCCTGGCGCTGGAGGACGTCGTCCGCCGCGCGCGCGGGCGCCTGGCCGAACAGGCCGCGCAGGCCTGGAACCACGGCTTCTACTGGACCTGCCTGTCGCCGCGCGGCGGCGGCGAGCCCGGTGGCCGCCTGGGCGAGCTGCTGGCCCGCCAGTACGGCGACTTCGCCCGCTTCCGCGACGAGTTCAACCGGATGGCGCTGGGGCTGTTCGGCTCGGGCTGGGTCTGGCTGGTGCAGCGTCCGGACGGCAGTCCCGGCATCGTCGCCACCCGCGGCGCGGCCACCCCGCTGACCGGCGCCGATACGCCGCTGCTGGCCTGCGATGCGTGGGAGCACGCGTACTACCTCGACCGGCAGAACGCGCGTGGCGACTACCTGGAAGCGTTCTGGAAGGTGGTGGACTGGGAGGCGGTGGTCAGGCGCCTGCGTTGATGCAGGGCTGACGGATGGATGGCGGGTACGCCGGCCAGTTCGCCACCGCCGTTGTAGGAGCGGGCATGACCGCGACCCGACGCCATCGGCACAGGCGACGCCATCATGATTCCGACGCCCGTGTCGCGGTCATGCCCGCTCCTACAGGAAGCCGGCGCGGTCACTAGAACCAGCGGACCCGGCTGCGCCGCCCAGGCCTCAGCCGCCGCGCAGCGCCGCCACCGGCGGCGCGACCTGCGACTGCCGCCCCAGCGCCTGGCCCACCCGCTCCAGCGCATCGGCCAGCACCGATGGCGCGTCCGCGCGCAGTGTGGCATGGCCGACCTTGCGGCCCTCGCGCGGCTCCTTGCCGTAGTCGTGCCAGTGCCCGCCGGGCTCGGCCAGCACCGGGCCGGCCTCGGGCATCGCCCCGATCCAGTTGAGCATGCAGGCCCGGCCGCGCACATCGGTGGCGCCCAGCGGCAGGCCCAGCACCGCGCGCAGGTGGTTCTGGAACTGCGAGGTCTCGGCGCCTTCGATGGTCCAGTGCCCGGAGTTGTGCACCCGCGGCGCCAGTTCGTTGGCCAGCAGCGCGCCATCACGGCAGAACAGCTCCAGCGCGAACACGCCCACGTAGTCGAGCCGTTCGGCCAGGCGGCGGGCGTAGCCGGTGGCCGTGTCCGCCAGCGCCGGGTCGACCCGCGCCGGCGCCAGGCTGGCCGACAGCACGCCGTCGACGTGCCAGTTCTCGGTCAGCGGCCAGGTGCGGAACTCGCCGTCGCGGCCGCGCACGGCGACCACGCTCAGCTCGCGCTCGAACGGCACGAAGGCCTCGACGATCAGGCCGACCGTGCCGGCCTGCGCGCCCAGCGCCTGCCAGGCGGCATCGGCATCGGCCAGCGAGCGGATCCGGAACTGGCCCTTGCCGTCGTAGCCCAGGCGGCGGGTCTTGAGGATGCAGGGCACGCCGACCGTGGCCAGCGCCTGGTCCAGTTCCTGCCGGCTAGCGACCGCGGCGAACGCCGGCACCGGGATGTCCAGTTCGCGGAACAGGGTCTTCTCGGCCAGCCGGTCCTGGGCCACCGCCAGCGCGCGCGGGTTGGGGAATACCGGCACCCGCGCCGACAGCCACTCGGCGCTTTCGGCCGGCACGTTCTCGAAATCGAAGGTGGCCACGTCGACCTTGCCGGCGAACTCGGCCAGCGCGGCCTCGTCGCGATAGTCGCCGACCAGCAGCGGCGCGAACTGGCCGGCGCAGGCGTCGGCCACGGTGTCCATGACCAGGAAGCGCAGGCCCAGCGGCGCGCCGGAAAGCGCCATCATGCGGGCCAGCTGCCCGCCGCCGAGGATACCTACCGTGGTCATTGCCGCGGATCGTCGTGGGCGGTGACGTCGTCGGTCTGGCGCTGGCGGAATTCGTCCAGTGCCTGCGCGATCGCCGGATGCTCGGCGGCCAGCAGCGCGGCGGCGAACAGGCCGGCGTTGGCGGCGCCGGCATTGCCGATGGCGAAGGTCGCCACCGGGATGCCGGCCGGCATCTGCACGATCGACAGCAGCGAGTCCATGCCGTTGAGCGCCTTGCTCTGCACCGGCACGCCCAGCACCGGTACCGCGGTCTTGGAGGCGAGCATGCCCGGCAGGTGCGCCGCGCCGCCGGCGCCGGCGATGATCGCGCGCAGGCCGCGCGCCTTCGCGCTGGCCGCGTACTCGAACAACACGTCCGGGGTACGGTGGGCGGACACCACCTTGACCTCGTGCGGGACGCCCAGCGCGTCGAGCTTCTGGGCGGCGTGCTGCATCGTTTCCCAGTCGGAGCGCGATCCCATGACGAGACCGACAAGGGGCGTCGCTGGCAGGCTGTCGATCGTACTGCTGGGCTGGGCTGGCATGGCCGTCCTCGGTGACAAGGCCGTATTCTAGCCGCCTTCCACCCGACCGATCGGACCCATGGACCGCAAGCTGCTCGACCTGCTGTGCTCGCCCGATACCCGCCAGCCGCTGGCGCTGCTGGAGCCGCGCGGCCTGGACGCCCTGAACCGGGCGATCGCCGCCGGCCAGGTGCGGCGCGGCGACGGCAGCCCGCAGGCCGAGCCGCTGCGCGAGGCGCTGGTCACCCGCGACCGCCGGCAGGTGTTCCGGGTCGACGATGGCATCCCGGTGCTGCTGGTCGAGGAGGCGCTGGCCACCTCGCAGGTGGCCGACTTCCCGTCCGCCTGAGGCGCACCATGGCCCGGCCCATGCTCGTGCCGCCGGACGAAGCGACCGTGCTGGCCGACGTACGCCGCGCGCTCGAGGAGGACCTGGGCAGCGGCGACGTCACCGCCGCCTTGCTGCCCGACGTGCCCGAGCGCGCCTACCTGCTGTGCAAGGAGGACGCGGTCGTCGCCGGCCGGCCCTGGTTCGACGCCTGCCATCGTGCGCTGGATCCCCGGGTGCGGATCGAATGGAGTGTCGGGGAAGGCGACCGGATCGCCGCCGGCACCGTGCTGGCCCTGCTGGAGGGCCGCAGCCGCGCCCTGGTCAGCGCCGAGCGCACCGCGCTGAACTTCCTGCAGACGCTCTCGGGCACCGCCACCGCCACCGCCGCGCACGTGGAGGCGGTGCGCGGCACCGGTGCGACCATCCTGGACACGCGCAAGACCCTGCCCGGCCTGCGCCTGGCGCAGAAGTACGCGGTCCGCGCCGGTGGCGGCGCCAACCACCGCATCGGCCTGTACGACGCGGTGATGCTCAAGGAGAACCACATCCGCGTGGCCGGCTCGGTCACCGCCGCGATCGCCGCCGCGCGCGCCGCGCAGCCGGCGCTGCCGCTGATCGTGGAAGTGGAGACCCTGGACCAGCTGCGCGAGGCGCTGGCCGCCGGCTGCGACCGGATCCTGGTCGACGACTTCGCCGCGGAGGACCGCCGCGAAGCGGTGCGCATCGCCCGCTCGGCGCCGTTCGGCGGCCGCATCCCGCTGGAGGTCTCCGGCGGCGTGGACCTGGCCGGCCTGCGCGCGATCGCCGAGGACGGCGTGGACTTCATCTCCATCGGCGCGCTGACCAAGCACGTGCGCGCGATCGACCTGTCGATGAAGCTGGGCCCGCCGCCGTTGTAGGAGCCGGGCTTGCTCGCGACGCGATGGCGTCGGCACAGGCGACACCCTCGTGATCCTGACGCCCGTGTCGCCGACTGAAGTCAGCTCCTACAGAGAGCGGCCGCGTCGCGGCTGTTGTAGGAGCCGGGTTCAGCCGGCGACCCGACGCCGTCGGCACAGGCGACGCCCTCATGATCCCAACGCCCGTGTCGCCCACTGAAGTGGGCTCCTACAGAAGAGCGGCTGCGCTGCGGCTGTTGTAGGAGCCGGGTTCAGCCGGCGACGCGACGCCATCGGCACAGGCGACGCCCTCATGATCCCGACGCCCGTGTCGCCGACTGAAGTCAGCTCCTACAGAAAAGCGGCCGCGCCGCGGCTGCTGTAGGAGCCGGGTTCAGCCGGCGACCCGACGCCGTTGGCCCAGGCGACGCCTTCGTGGTTCCGACGCCCGTGTCGCCGACTGAAGTCAGCTCCTACAGGAGAGCGGCCGTGTCGCAGCTGTTGTAGGAGCCGGGTTCAGCCGGCGACCCGACGCCGTCGGCACAGGCGGCGCCTAATGATTCCGACGCCAGCGTCGCAGGCAAGCCCAACTCCTGCGCAGACGTGCGTGTCCTCGCACCCACGCCCTTCGCGTTGTCCCGACGGGGAGCGGCAGCATCCCGCCGTCCACGCCACATGCACGGACGGCGGCTAAGCTCGATCCCAGACGGGAAAGGACACGCCATGCGCCGCATCCGCAGCACGCCCCTGCTCCTGGCCTTGGCCCTGGCCTTGCCGGGCATGGCCGAGGCCGCCGCCGGCGTGGAGGCCTGCGACGTGCCGCCGCGCTTCGGCGTCGAGGCCACCGCCGCGGCCATCGTGCGCACCGCCTGCCAGGAGCACCGGCTGTGGTTGCGCCCCTTCATCGAGGCCGACGGGCGCCTGGCCGCGCTGGGCGTGACCGAGGCCGAGCGCGCGCGCCTGTACGACGAGGTCACCCCGGCCTGGCAGCGCGTGGCCCAGTACTGGCGCGAGAGCGGCACGCTGTCGTCGATGGCCGGCGGCGGCACCCCGGGCGCGGCCAGCTGCATGTACCCGGGCGCCAGCCGCGAGGTCGACAACGACTGCCGCGCGTTCCTGGTAGACAACCCGTGGTCGGCGGCCTTCATCTCCTGGGTCATGACCCGCGCGCCGCTGCCGGGTTTCGCCGGCTCGCCGCGGCACATGGACTACGTCGCCCGCGCCTGGCGCCATCCGGAAAGCAGCCCGTACCTCTATGCCGACCCGTTCTCCGGCAAGCCCGCGCCGGGCGACATGCTGTGCTTCCTGCGCGCCAACGACCACGGCCTCGGCGCCGCGGGGCTGCGCGAGGCACTGTCCGGCCGCGGCCGCATGCCGGCGCGCTCGCACTGCGAGATCGTGGTCGCGTCCAACCTCGGCGGCGACCAGACCCTGTACCTGATCGGCGGCAACGTGCTCAACGCGGTGGTGATGCGCAAGCTGCCGCTGGACCGCAGCGGCCGGCTGGTGCCCGGCGCGCTGGGGCCGGCCGTGGCCGGCGCGGGTGCGGCGGAGGCGCAAGCAGCAGCGGCCGACCTGGCACGGACAGCTGCACTCACGCCGCCGGCGATGCACGCCCAGGCCCCGGCCGGATCGGGCGGCGACACGGCGGAAGATTCCGCCACTCCGATCGGCGCCACCTGCAGGCCCGGCGACCCGGCGGCCTGCAGCTTCAACCGCCGCGACTGGGCGGTGCTGCTCAAGCTCAAGCCGCAGTCGCAACTGGGCGGTTTCGTGCCGGTGGCAGTGGAACCGGCGGCACCTGCTGCACCGGGTGATGCGGAAACGGTTCCCGAGGACGCGCCGGCACCAGAATCACCCGTGTAGGAGTGGCGGGAGCGGCGCCGGCCTGCCACGTCGGTACAGGCGACTCCATCCGGGGCTCCGACGCCCGTATCGCCAGCAAGCTGTGCTCCTACCAAGCTGTGCTCCTACAAGGTGCGCGGCTACTGTTGTAGGAGCCGGGTTCAGCCGGCGACACGACGCCCGGGCAGAGGCGACGCCCTCGTGTTCCCGACGCCCGTGTCGCCCACTGAAGTGGGCTCCTACAAGGAAGCGGCGGCGCAGCGGCAGTTGCAGGAGCCGGTTCAACCGGCATCACGCGCCCCGGGCACAGGCGACACCCTCGACACCCGCACCCCTGTAAGACAGCCTACCGTGGAAGATCCGCCAGGCAGGCGCCGCGCCGTGCTTCCAACGCCCGTTCACGGCAAGACCGGATCCCACGCGCCGGCAGCGGTTTTCGCTACAGTGCGCGCATGCCCAGCGTAATCCTGATCATGATCGCCGGTGCCGCCGCGTTCGCGTGGTGGAACGCCGCGCGCGCGGCCGCCGAACGCGCCGAGTCGCTCGGCCGCGACGCCTGCGCCGCCGCCGACGTGCAATGGCTGGACCAGAGCGTGCAGGCCGCCGGCCTCCGCCTGTACCGGCGCGAGGACGGCTGGCTCGGCCTGGAACGCAGCTTCCGCTTCGACTACTCGCACGACGGCATCGACCGCCACAGCGGTCGCCTGGTGCTGCGCGGCGACCGGCTGGTGTCCTTCGTCGGGCCGTCCTCGGGCGCGCGGGTGGTGCCGTTCGAATCCCGGATGGGCGGCGAGTAGCCCTTTCGCGCTGCTTGCCGTAGACGTTGGCTTGCCGGTCGCCGGCGCAGGCGACGCGTCGTGGTCGCGACGCCTGTGTCGTCCGTTGAAGCGGGCTCCTACGATGGCTGGTCATGGCCATTCGGCTGTTGGGAGGCACTTCGGCTGCCGTGAAGTGCTTCGCCGGGACGACGGCTGGAAGGGTGCTGCGGGTCTGCCGGAGCCGGGGCCCGGCCGGCGACAAGCCGGCTACTTCACCACGCGCAGGTGCGGGCGCTTGCCCGGCGTCGGATCCGCCGGTCCCTCGGGAGGCGTGTCGGGACCGTCGACGTCCGGATCGCGTTCGGCGTGCGCGTGGGAGCCGCCGGCGGCCTCCTCCGGCAGCACCATGCCCTGCCCGGTCTCGCGCGCGTACACCGCCAGCACCGCGGCCACCGGCACGCTCACCGGCTGGCTGACGCCGCCGAAGCGCGCGGCGAACTCGATCCACTCGTTGTCCATGCGCAGCCCGACCACGGCGCGGTCGGCGATGTTGAGCACCACCTTGCCCTCGCGCACCACGCCCGGCGGCACGCGCACGCCCGCCACGCCCGCGTCCACCAGGATGTGCGGGGTCATGCCGTTGTCGTTGATCCACTCGGTCAGCGCCCGCAGCAGGTACGGGCGGTAGCTGGTCATGCGCGGCGCGTCATCGCTCATGCGGGCAGTCTACGCCCTCGCCGGCGGCCGGTCAGGCCGGCAGCTCGCGCAGCTTCCTTTCCTGGTCGGTAAGACTGCGCATGAAGCCGGGGTTGCGGAAGATCCGGTTGCCGTAGTCCTCGATCGCCTTGCCGTCCTTGGGCAGCGGCACGTCCAGCGAATGCAGGCGCCAGATGATCGGCGCCATCGCGCAGTCGGCCAGGCTCATCTCCGGGTTGAGGAAGAACTTGCTGGCCTTGAACAGCGGCAGCGACTCGGTCAGCAGCTCCTTCAGCCGCTTGCGCCCGGCCTCGGCCTGCTGCTTGTTGCCCAGCTGGATCGCCTGCACCTGCGGCACCCAGTCGTGCTCGATGCGCAGCATCGCCAGGCGCAGGCGCGCGCGCGACAGCGGGTCCACCGGCATCAGCGGCGGGTGCGGGTAGCGCTCGTCCAGGTACTCGCTGACCACCGAGGCGGCGTACAGCACCAGCTCGCGCTCGACCAGGGTCGGCACCGAGTGGTAGGGATTGAGGTGGATCAGGTCCTCGGGTGGGTTCTGCGCGTCCACCGGGACCAGGTCGTAGGTCACGCCCTTGGCCGCCAGGACCAGGCGCACGCGATGACACAGCACGTCATCGACGGAGGAGAACAACGTCAGGGTATTGCGCATGCGCACGCTCGCTGCCATCTAGGCCTCCGACGACCGGAATCCGCCGGCCGTACCCGCGCTGCCAGGCCCCTCGCCGGCAGTCGCATATTGTCCCGAGTGTGCCGGGGAGCGCCGGAAAAGCGCAAGGCCGGGATGACCCGGCCCCGGCGTCGCGCGCACGCGCCCCCCAAGGGAGAGCGCGCGAGGCGTCAGTGCACGTCCGTCCAGTACTCCTGCTTGAGCAGGTAGGCCAGGAAGGTCAGCAACACCAGGAACAGGATCACCCACACCCCGATCGCCTGCCGCTTCAGCGCGGCCGGCTCGCCCGCGTACTCGAGGAAGTTGGTGATATCGCGCACCACCTGGTCGAACTCGACCGCCGACAGCCGGCCGGCCCCGGCGACCACCAGCCGCTCGGGGTGGCGCTCGCCGATCACGTCGGGCTCGCCGAACTCGGCGTGCTGCAGGCCCTGCAGCTCCCACAGCGGGTTGGGCATGGAGGCGTTCGGGAACAGCTGGTTGTTCCAGCCCAGCGGCCGCGACTCGTCCAGGTAGAACGACTTGAGGTAGGTGTAGATCCAGTCGCTGCCGCGCACGCGCGAGATCAGGCTCAGGTCCGGCGGCATCTTGCCGAACCAGGCCTCGCCATCGGCATTGCGCATGGTCACCTGGATGTGCTCGCCGAACTTGGCGCCGGTGAGGTTGAGGTTGCCCATCACCTCCTCCTCGCTCAGGCCGAGGTCGTCGGCCATGCGCGAGTAGCGCAGGAACTTCAGCGAGTGGCAGCTGGAGCAGTAGTTCATGTACAGCTGCGCGCCGCGCTGCAGCGAGGCCCTGTCGGACAGGTCGTTGCCGGCCTGCTGCACCGGGCCGCCGGCGGCGGCCAGCGCGGCGGCGGAGAACAGGAGCCCGGTGGCGGCAGCGGCTAGCAGGGCAATCCACTTCTTAGTCATGCGTCGTCACCCGTTCCGGCACCGGCTTGGTCTTGTCCAGCTTGGTCCACAGCGGCATGGTCAGGAAGAAAAGGAAGTAGTAGGCGGTCAGGAACCGGCCGACGATGGTCTCCACCGGGTCGGTACCCGGGCCGGCGCCGATCTTGCCCAGCCACAGGAAGCTGAAGGCGAAGCCCAGCAGCAGCGTCCACGACAGCCAGCCGCGGTAGCGGTACGACTTGACCTTGGCCCGGTCCAGCCACGGCAGGAAGAACAGGACGATGATCGCGCCGAACATCACCAGCACGCCGCCCAGCTTGTCCGGCACCACCCGCAACATCGCGTAGAACGGGGTGTAGTACCACACCGGCTTGATGTGCTCGGGCGTCACCAGGCGGTTGGCCTCGGTGAAGTTGTCATGCTCGAGGAACCAGCCGCCGAACGCCGGGGCGAAGAAGATGATGAAGGCGGCGATGATCAGCATCGCGAACACGTAGAACGTGTCCTTGACCGTGTAGTACGGGTGGAACGGGATGCCGTCGGCCGGCGCGGTCGGCGACCAGCGGTTGCCCTTCGGGCCCTTCTTGATCTCCACGCCGTCGGGGTTGTTGGAACCGACCTCGTGCAGTGCGCCCAGGTGCAGCACCACCAGCAGCAGCAGCACCAGCGGCAGGGCGATCACGTGCAGGGCGAAGAAGCGGCCCAGGGTGGCGTCGGACGGCAGGTAGTCGCCCATGATCCACTCGGTCAGGCCCGGACCGATCACCGGGATCGCGCCGAACAGCGAGATGATCACCTTGGCGCCCCAGAACGACATCTGGCCCCACGGCAGCACGTAGCCCATGAAGGCCTCGGCCATCAGCACCAGGTAGATCAGCATGCCCAGGATCCACACCAGCTCGCGCGGCTTCTGGTAGGAGCCGTACATCAGGCCGCGGAACATGTGCAGGTAGACGACGATGAAGAAAATCGAGGCGCCGGTGCTGTGCATGTACCGGATCAGCCAGCCCCATTCCACGTCGCGCATGATGTACTCGACCGAGGCGAAGGCTTCCGCCGCGCTCGGCTTGTAGTGCATCGTCAGGAAGATGCCGGTGACGATCTGGTTGACCAGCACCACCATCGACAGCACGCCGAAGATGTACCAGATGTTGAAGTTCTTCGGCGCGTAGTACTCGGACATGTGCTTCCGGTACATCGGCGCCAGCGCCGGCGCGCGCGCGTTGACCCAGTCCATCACGCCGGTGGCGGTGCGGGTGAAGATGTTCGCCATCGCTTACGCCCCCTGCGGATCGACGCCCACGACAATCGTGTTGTCATCGGCGTAATGGTGCGGCGGCACGACCAGGTTGGTCGGCGCCGGCACGCCCTGGAACACGCGCCCGGCCATGTCGAAGCGCGACTTGTGGCACGGGCAGAAGTAGCCGCCCTTCCATTCCGGATCGAACGGCTCGGGCCGGATCTCGGCGGCCATCTCCGGCGCGCAGCCCAGGTGGGTGCACAGGCCGACCAGGACCGAGATCTCGGGCTTGAGCGAACGCAGTTCCGGGTTGGCCGCCAGCACGTAGGCCGGCTGCTGGTCGGCGTTCCGGGACTGCGGATCGCGCAGGTGGCCGTCCAGGGTCGGCAGCGCCTCGAGCACGGCCCGGGAGCGCTTGACGATCCAGATCGGCTGGCCGCGCCACTCCAGGATCAGGCGCTGGCCCTCCTGCAGGGCGCTGATGTCGGCGATCACCGGGGCACCGGCCAGACGGGCGCGGGCGCTGGGGTTCCACGACTTGATGAACGGTACTGCGGCGAAACCGGCTCCGACGGCGCCCACTACTGCGGTGGTCGCGGTCAGGAACCGGCGTCGGCCCGTATTCACGGGCTGGTGGACCTCATCGTTGGCCATCCGGCACTCCGAAAATCTTCTGCTGGTAGCGTTGGCTGCCTGCGGCACGGCACCGGCCACGACAGGCACGGTCCGACCGCAAAAGACGGCGAAGTGTAACGGAAGGCTTAACAAGCCGACAATGGCGACGCACGGCCCGGACCCGGATCAGCGCGCCGCCAGCACGCCGCGGTATCGCTCGGCGAGCACCCCGACCCGCTGCACGTAGCGCTGGGTCTCGCTGTAGGGTGGCACGCCCTTGTGGCGGTCCACCGCGCCCTCGCCGGCGTTGTAGCCGGCCGCGGCCAGGGTCAGGTCGCCGTCGTAGCGGCGCAGCAGCCAGGCCAGGTACTGGACCCCGCCGCGGATGTTCTGGGAGGCGTCGTAGCTGTCGGTGACCCCGAACCGGCGCGCGGTCGGCGGCATCAGCTGCATCAGGCCCTGCGCCCCGGCATGCGACAGCGCGGCGGGGTTGAACGCCGATTCGGCGTGGATGATCGCCCGCACGATCGCCTCCTCGACCCCGAACTCGCGTGCCGCGGCGGCGATCTCGGCCTGGTAGGCGCTGGTGTTCAGGCGCACGGTGGCGAAGCTCACGCCCGGATTGACTCCGCAGGCGTAGCAGGTCTCGATGTAGCTGTAGGCGACCGTGCGCACTTCGCTGGCGCCGCCGCCACGCGCGGGTGGGCGGCTGCTGAAGTGGCGAACGCCATCCTTCATGTAGGAATAGACCTGGCCGCTGACCCGGCGCTGCGGCGGGGTGGTCCGCGCCGCCGGCAGGGCGGCCGGGACGATGGCGTCGGAACGGTTCGCTGCCGGGGTCATCACCGGGGCCGAGGCGTCGCCGGCCGCCGTCGCGGCCGCGGTCGCCACCGCGGCAGGCGCCGGGGCGGCCTTGGCCGGCCGAGGCTGGCTGCGGTCAGGGGTGTAGCGGGTGTGGACCCTGCACTCGGCGCCGGGGACGCGCTTGTTGACGTAGCTGGAAACGCCGTCGGCGCCGACGCACCGGTACAGCGTGCCGGCGCTGGCCGGCAAGGCGACCAGCGCGAGCAGCAGCACGCCCGCTTTCCCCAGCATCCCCTTCATCGCGCGGAGTATCCCGGCTTCCCTGGCGCTTGCCAAGCCATTGTCCGACAAGCGGAAAAACGTGCCGGACGGCACGGATCGGACGCCATGGCGGGCGCTCCCGGCTAAACTAGCGGCCCTGCCCGCCTGGATTAACCGCCATGACCGGGATGACCGCCACGCCGGACGCCCGTCCGGACGCCGCCATCGCGCCCGCTCCCCCGTCCGCCCCTGCCCTGGTCCCGTTGCCGGGCACCGCCCCGCGCCCCATCCCCGGCGGCGCGCGCGGCAAGCTCTACATCAAGACCCACGGCTGCCAGATGAACGAGTACGACTCGGCCAAGATGGCCGACGTGCTGGCCGAGCACGAGGGCCTGGAGCTGACCGACGACCCGGCCGAAGCCGACGTGGTCCTGGTCAACACCTGCTCGATCCGCGAGAAGGCGCAGGAGAAGGTGTTCAGCCAGCTCGGCCGCTGGCGCGTGCTCAAGGAAAGCAGGCTGAAGACCAACGGCCGCGAGGTGATCATCGGCGTCGGCGGCTGCGTGGCCTCGCAGGAGGGCGAGGCGATCGTCAAGCGCGCGCCGTATGTGGACCTGGTGTTCGGCCCGCAGACCCTGCACCGCCTGCCGGAACTGATCCGCGCCCGCCGCGAACAGAACCGGCCGCAGGTGGACATCAGCTTCCCGGAAATCGAGAAGTTCGACCGCCTGCCCGAGCCGCGCGCCGAGGGGCCGAGCGCGTTCGTCTCGATCATGGAGGGCTGCTCGAAGTACTGCTCGTTCTGCGTGGTGCCGTACACCCGCGGCACCGAGGTCAGCCGCCCGTTCGAGGACGTGCTGGTCGAGGTGGCGCAGCTGGCCGCGCAGGGTGTGCGCGAGATCAACCTGCTGGGGCAGAACGTCAACGCCTACCGCGGGCCCATGGGTGAACCGGGCAGCGAAGAGGTCGCGGACCTGGGCCTGCTGATCCGCACCATCGCCCAGATCGACGGCGTCGGCCGGATCCGCTTCACCACTTCGCACCCGCTGGAGTTCTCCGACTCGCTGGTGGAGGCCTACCGCGACGTGCCGCAGCTGGCCAACTACCTGCACCTGCCGGTGCAGGCCGGCAGCGACCGCGTGCTGAGCGCGATGAAGCGCGGCTACACCGCGCTGGAGTTCAAGCAGAAGATCCGCAAGCTGCGCGCGGTGCGCCCGGACATTTCCATCTCCTCGGACTTCATCGTCGGCTTCCCCGGCGAGACCGACGCCGACTTCGACAAGACCATGAAGCTGATCGAGGACGTGGGCTTCGACCAGAGCTTCTCCTTCATCTACTCGCGCCGCCCGGGCACGCCCGCCGCGGACCTGGAAGACGACATGCCGGAGGCGGTCAAGCACGCCCGCTTGGAACGGCTGCAGAAGCACATCAACGAATACGCCGCCGGCATCTCGCGGGGCATGGTCGGCAGCGTGCAGTCGGTGCTGGTGGAAGGTCCGTCGAAGAAGAACCCGCACGAGCTGACCGGCAAGACCGAGAACATGCGCTCGGTGAACTTCCCCGGGCACCCGCGCCTGGTCGGCCAGTTCGTCGACGTGGTGATCACCGAGGCGCTGACCAACTCGCTGCGCGGGCGGGTGGCGACGGCGGACTGATCGTCCGGTTCGTCTGTAGGAGCCGGGCTTGCCCGCGACATGACGTCGCAGGCACAGGCGACTCGCTCGTGGTTCCAACGCCCGTGTCGCGGGCAAGCCCGGCTCCTACAACGCAAGGTCCGGCCGCTGGCCGCGGCGACCGGTCCGCGCTACGCTTCCGTCCTCCGCCGCGACCGCGGCGACCCCGTGCCCGCGCCGTCCGGCGCCGCCCCCGATGACCGCCCCCACCCAGCGCGACTTCACCCTCGAGCCCGCCGACACCGAGCGCCTGGCCAACCTGGCCGGACCGTTCGATGAGCACCTGCGCCAGATCGAACTGCGCCTGGGCGTGGAGATCGCCAACCGCGGCAACGTGTTCCGCGTGACCGGGGAAGCGGACGCGACCGCCAGCGCCGAGCACCTGCTGCGCGCGCTGTACACCGAGGCCGCCGAGACCACGTTCGACAGCCACGGCATCCACCTGCGCCTGAACGAGGCCAACGTCGACCGGATCGACGACGCCGGCTACCAGCCGCAGGAAGTGGCGGTGAAAGTGCGCCGCGGCACCATCCGCGGCCGCGGCGCCAACCAGGCGCGCTACCTGCACGCCATCGCCAGCCACGACATCAATTTCGGCATCGGCCCGGCCGGCACCGGCAAGACCTTCCTGGCCGTGGCCATGGCGGTGGACGCGCTCAATGAATCGCGGGTGCAGCGGCTGGTGCTGGTGCGCCCGGCGGTGGAGGCCGGCGAGAAGCTCGGCTTCCTGCCCGGCGACCTGACCCAGAAGGTCGACCCCTACCTGCGGCCGCTGTACGACGCGCTGTACGAGATGCTGGGCGTGGAGAAGGTGGTCAAGCTGCTGGAGAAGAACGTGATCGAGATCGCGCCGCTGGCGTACATGCGCGGGCGCACCCTCAACGACGCGTTCGTGATCCTGGACGAGGCGCAGAACACCACCATCGAGCAGATGAAGATGTTCCTGACCCGGCTGGGCTTCGGCAGCACCGCGGTGGTCACCGGCGACATGACCCAGATCGACCTGCCGAAGCACGTCAAGTCCGGCCTCAAGGACGCGATCGACGTGCTGCACGGGGTGGAGGGCGTCAGCTTCACCTTCTTCGAGGCGCGCGACGTGGTCCGCCACCCGCTGGTCGCGCGCATCGTCAGCGCCTACGACCGGCGCGACGCCCAGGACCGGGAGACCGGCCCGGCATGAGCCCCGCGCCCACCCACCCCAGGAGTGCCCCATGACCCGTGGCCCGGTCCGGCTCGACGTGTCCGTCAACTACGCCGCACCCCGTGCCGGAGTGCCGGCGGCGGCGAGCTTCCGCAAGTGGGTCGCGGCCGCGCTCAAGGGCCGGATCCGCGAGGCCGACCTGGCGATCCGCATCGTCGACGCCAAGGAGGGCCGCGCGCTCAACCGCCACTACCGCGGCAAGGACTACGCGACCAACGTGCTCAGCTTCCCGGCCGAGCTGCCCGAGGGCGTGAAGCTGCCGTTGCTGGGCGACCTGGTGATCTGCGCACCGGTGGTCGCGCGCGAGGCCGCGGAACAGGGCAAGCCGGCGATCGCGCACTACGCCCACCTGACCGTGCACGGCGTCCTGCACCTGCTGGGCTGGGACCACAACAACGACAAGGACGCCGAGGCGATGGAGCAGCTGGAACGCGAGATCCTCGCCGGCCTCGGCCTGCCCGATCCCTATGCGGGGGAGTGAACCGACGATGCCACGCACCGCCCTGGCGCGCCTGCTCCTGCTGTCCCTGGGCCTACTGCCCGCCGCCGCGCAGGCGCAGGATGCGACCGGCGACGGTACGCTGCCCGACCTGTCGGCCCTGCTCGAGTGCCGGCTCGGCTACGAGGACTTCATGGCCTACGCGCCGGTGCTGCGCGATCCGTTGAAGGCCGTGGCGCTGGGCTGGCGCCCGCAGCCGCAGGTCAATCCGTTCATGGTCGAGTACCGCCTCAACACACCGGTGGCCGTGTTCGGGCGGCAGAGCGACCACATCGCCTTTGCCGGCGACGGCGTGGTCGCGGTGCTCGACCTGGCCGATCCGCGGGTGCTGGCCCGCGAGCTGCAGCTGGAGACGGGCGTGGACACGCCGCAGAAGGCGATCTTCGGTCGCGAGGCGCGCGCCGAGGAAATCGCCGGCCCCGACGGCAGCTCCGGCTGGATCGAGACGGCGGTGATCAACGTGTCCAACGTGGACTCGCACCCGGGCAAGACCCTGGCCGGCTGCAGCTACAGCCTCGACCCGCCGGAGCCGGAGGAGGAAGAGGCGCCGCCCCCCACGGTCGCCGCGCCCTCGCCCGCCGGCGCCCAACCGCGCTAGACTGCCGCCAACGCCCGGATCCCCGGGCGCCTGCTTCCTCCCGAATGTCCGAAGACGACAGTAGTCGCACCGCGCCGGAGCCGCACGAACGCCGGCGCTCCTGGCTGGAGCGGATCAGTTCCGCGTTCTCCGGCGAACCCGACACCCGCGAGGACCTCGTGGCGCTGCTGCGCGACGCGCAGGGCGATGGCCTGATCGACGCCGACACCCTGCGCATGATGGAAGGCGCGCTGTCGGTGTCCGAGCTGACCGTCGGCGACGTGATGGTCTCGCGCTCGCAGATGGTCTCGCTGCCGGCCAATGCGCGCTTCCTCGACCTGATGAAGCAGGTGGTCGAATCCGGCCACTCGCGCTTCCCGGTGCACGGCGAGGACCGCGACGAGATCCTCGGCATCCTGCTGGCCAAGGACCTGCTGCGCGGCGTGGTCGCCGACAACGGCCCCGGCGACATCCATTCGCTGCTGCGCCCGGCGGTGCTTATCCCCGAGTCGAAGAAGCTCAACCTGCTGCTCAAGGAGTTCCGGCTCTCGCGCAACCACATGGCGATCGTGGTCGACGAATACGGCGGCGTGGCCGGGCTGGTCACCATCGAGGACGTGCTCGAGCAGATCGTCGGCGAGATCGACGACGAGCACGACGAGGCCGAGGACGCCAGCGCGCTGATCGCCGCGCAGGCCGACGGCCAGTACGTGGTCGACGCGCTGACCCCGATCGGCGACTTCAACGAGCGCTTCGGCGCCGGCTTCCCCGACGACGAGTACGACACCATCGGCGGGCTGGTGACCGAGGCCATCGGCCACCTGCCCGAGGCCGGCGAAGAACTCACCCTGGACCGCTTCCAGTTCCGCGTGATCCGCGCCGACGCCCGCCGCGTGCGCGCCTTCCAGGTCGCGGTGCTGGCGCCGGACCCGCAGGACGCCGGCTGATGCGCGGACCGCTTCGCCGGCCGGCCTGGCCGGCCACGCTGCTGGCCTGCCTGCTCGCATGCGCCGCGCTGCTGCTACCCCGGGCTGTGCTGGCCGCCGACGCGCCGCGCATCGGGGTGATGACGATGCAGCCGGGCGAGGTGTTCTTCGAGCGCTTCGGCCACGACGCGATCGTGGTGGTCGACCCGCACAGCGGCGAGGCCGTCTCCTACAACTTCGGCTACTTCGATCCCACCGAGCCGGACTTCATCGCCCGCTTCGTCCGCGGCGAGATGATGTACCACCTGGTGGCGCTGCCGGCCGCGCACGATCTGGCCCAGTACCGCGACGCCGGCCGCGGCGTCGACATCCAGTGGCTGGACCTGGAGCCGGCGCAGGCACGCGCGCTGGCCGACGCGCTGGCCGAACGCGCCAGGCCGGAGAACTCGCGCTACCGCTACGACTACTTCACCGCCAACTGCGCCACCCAGGTGCGCGACGCGCTGGACGCGGCGATGGGCGGCGCGCTGAAGTCGCAGCTGGCCGGCCGCTCGCGCGGCAACACCTTCCGCAGCGAATCGGTGCGGCTGGCGCGGCCGGCGCCGTGGATGTGGCTGGGCTTCGACCTCGGCCTGGGGCCCTACGCCGACCGGCCGCTGTCGCGCTGGGACGAGGCGTTCATCCCGATGCGCCTGGCCGACAGCCTGCGCGAGGCGCGCAACAGCGCCGGGCGTCCGCTGGTCGCGTACGAGGAGCAGTTGCTACCGCACCGCATCGCCGCCGAACCGGCCGAATCGCCGCGCCGCTGGTGGCCATGGCTGCTGGCCGGCCTGGCCCTGGCGGCCGCGATCGCGGCACTGCGCCGGCGGCCGCGCACGATCGCCGCGTTCGCCCTGCCGCTGTGGCTGCTGTGCGGCCTGGCCGGCGCGCTGCTGGTTTACCTGTGGGGCTTCACCGTCCACCAGGCCGGCTGGGCCAACCGCAACCTGTTCCTGCTCAACCCGCTGTGCCTGCTGCTGCTGCCGGGTGCGGTGTCGCTGCTGCGCGGGCGCGTCCCGGGGCGCCTGTTCCGCCCGCTGCTGTGGACCGTGGCCGCCGTCGCCGCACTGGGCTGGGTACTGCAGTGGCTGAGCCTGCAGCCGCAGTACAACCTGCCGTGGATCGCCCTGCTGTTGCCGGTGCACGTGGCACTGGCCCTGGCGCTGGGCCGCCCGCCCCGCTCCTCGTAGGAGCCGATTCATCGGCGACCCGACATTGCGGGCGCAGGCGACGCCCTCGCCCAAATGGGGTCAGGTTCATTTTTTCGAGTGAATTGAACCTGACCCCATTGGGGCAGACCCCATTGAGCATCGGCACAGGCTACGCCTTCCTCGTTCGGACGCCCGTGTCGCCGACTGAAGTCGGCTCCTGCATGGCGGCCGGTGGCTTGCCGCCTGCGCCGCTGCGGCGCAGGATGCGCCGCATGGACAATCCCGCCCCGGCCACCAATCCCGCCTGTGTCGTCAACTGCGTCTGGTACGACGGCGAAGGCCGCCGCCACGACCTGCCGCTGGACCGGCTCGGCGAGATGCTGGCGAGCGACGCGCCCGGCTTCGCCTGGGTCGGGCTGTACGAGCCCGCCGACGCGGTGCTGCTGCAGCTGCAGGAAGAGCTGCACCTGCATCCGCTGGCGGTGGAGGACGCGCGCAACGCGCACCAGCGGCCCAAGGTGGAGGCCTACGGCGACACCCTGTTCCTGGCCGTGCACACCGCGCAGATGGTCGAGGGCCAGATACGCTACGGCGAAACCCACGCCTTCCTCGGCGATCGCTTCCTGCTGACCGTCCGCCACGGCGCCTCGCTGTCGTACGCACCCGCGCGCAGCCGGATGGAACGCGAACCGGACCTGCTGCGGTTCGGCCCGGCGATGGCGCTGTACGCGGTGCTCGACTTTATCGTCGACAACTACGTGCCGATCGTCGACGAGCACCGCGACAGCCTGCGCAAGCTGGAGCGCGACATCTTCTCCGACACCTACCGTCGCGCGATCGTGGTGCGGCTGTACGACCTCAAGCGCGACCTGACCTACATGCGCGTGGCCGTCTCGCCGCTGCAGGACGTGCTGGCGCAGCTGCTGCGCAGCCAGGCCGCGCAGGGCCTGCTGGTGCGCGAGGAGGTGCGCGTGTACCTGCGCGACGTGCACGACCACGTGCTGCGCATCAACGACACCATCGACACCCTGCGCGACATGCTCGGCACCGCGCTGAGCGTGAACCTGTCGATGGTCACCCTGGCCCAGGGCGAGACGGTCAAGCGCCTCGGCGCCTGGGCCGCGCTGCTGGCCGCGCCGACCCTGATCACCAGCTGGTACGGCATGAACTTCGCGCACATGCCGGAGCTGGAGCCGCGCTGGGCCTATCCGCTGCTGATCGTGGCGGTCGCGGCGATCTGCATCGGGCTGTACCGGCTGTTCAAGCG
Organism: Pseudoxanthomonas suwonensis; assembly: GCF_000972865.1. NCBI lineage: Bacteria > Pseudomonadati > Pseudomonadota > Gammaproteobacteria > Lysobacterales > Lysobacteraceae > Pseudoxanthomonas > Pseudoxanthomonas suwonensis. The sequence goes on along the minus strand of NZ_CP011144.1, from coordinate 3,015,851 downwards.
CGCGCGCTGGCTGTGAAGGCTGGCGCAACGGTGACCGCGTTCACGCCCGCCGCGATGCAGCGTCCATGCATGCGACCAAAGTCTTACCGGGCCCGCCGCATCGCGCATTGACCTGCACCGCGCGCGGGACGACCCTTGTCCGGTCCGATCCCGATCTCGATCTCGATCTCGATCTCGATTCCGATGGAGGTTCCCGTGAAAGCGTTCTCCAAGGTCGGCTGGGCCGCGCTCGCGCTGCTCGGTGCGTTCTGCCTGGGCACCGTGGCGCTGCGGCGCGGCGAACAGATCAGCGCGTTGTGGATCGTCGTGGCCGCGGTGTCGATCTACCTGGTCGCCTACCGCTACTACAGCCTGTACATCGCCAGGAACGTGATGGGGCTGGCCCCGCGCCGGGCCACGCCCGCGCACATCCACAACGACGGCCTGGACTACGTGCCCACCAACAAGCACGTGCTGTTCGGCCACCACTTCGCCGCCATCGCCGGCGCCGGCCCGCTGGTCGGCCCGGTGCTGGCCGCGCAGATGGGCTACCTGCCCGGCATGATCTGGCTGATCGCCGGCGTGGTCCTGGCCGGCGCGGTGCAGGACTTCATGGTCCTGTTCATCTCCAGCCGGCGCGACGGCCGCTCGCTGGGCGACCTGGTGCGCGAGGAGATGGGGCCGGTGGCCGGCACCATCGCCCTGTTCGGCGCGTTCCTGATCATGATCATCATCCTGGCGGTGCTGGCCATGATCGTGGTCAAGGCGCTGGCCGAGAGCCCCTGGGGCATGTTCACGGTGATCGCGACGATGCCGATCGCGATCTTCATGGGCGTGTACATGCGCTACATCCGCCCGGGGCGGATCGGCGAGATCTCGGTGGTCGGCATCGTCCTGCTGCTGCTGGCGATCTGGTTCGGCGGCCGGGTCGGCGCACACCCCACCTGGGGCCCGGCGTTCACCTTCACCGGCACCCAGATCACCTGGATGCTGATCGGCTACGGCTTCGTCGCCGCGGTGCTGCCGGTGTGGCTGCTGCTGGCCCCGCGCGACTACCTGTCGACCTTCCTCAAGATCGGCGTGATCGTGGCGCTGGCGATCGGCATCGTCATCGCCAGCCCGGAGGTGACCACGCTGAAGATGCCGGCGCTGACCCAGTTCGCCAGCAGTGGCGACGGTCCGGTGTGGAAGGGCGGGCTGTTCCCGTTCCTGTTCATCACCATCGCCTGCGGCGCGGTATCGGGCTTCCACGCGCTGATCGCCTCGGGCACCACCCCGAAACTGCTGGCCAACGAAGTCCACGCCCGCTACATCGGCTACGGCGGCATGCTGATGGAATCGTTCGTGGCGATCATGGCGCTGGTGGCCGCCTCGATCATCGAGCCGGGCGTGTACTTCGCCATGAACAGCCCGGCCGCCGCGATCGGCACCGAGGCGGCGGAGGTGGCCGCCACGGTCAGCAGCTGGGGCTTCGTGATCACGCCCGAGGTGCTGACCCAGACCGCCAAGGACATCGGCGAGCACACCATCATCTCGCGCGCCGGCGGCGCGCCGACCCTGGCGGTGGGCATCGCGGTGATCCTGCACGACGCCCTGCCCGGCGGCGACGCGATGATGGCGTTCTGGTACCACTTCGCGATCCTGTTCGAGGCGCTGTTCATCCTGACCGCGGTCGACGCCGGCACCCGCGCGGGCCGTTTCATGCTGCAGGACCTGCTCGGCAACTTCGTGCCGGCGCTGCGCCGGACCGAGTCCTGGGGCGCGAACGTGATCGGCACCGCCGGCTGCGTCGCGCTGTGGGGCTACTTCCTCTACCAGGGCGTGGTCGACCCGCTGGGCGGCATCAACACCCTGTGGCCGCTGTTCGGCATCGCCAACCAGATGCTGGCCGGCATCGCGCTGATGCTGTGCACGGTGGTCCTGTTCAAGATGAAGCGCGACCGCTATGCCTGGGTCACGATCGTGCCGACGCTGTGGCTGCTGATCTGCACCACCTACGCCGGCCTGATCAAGATCTTCGACAGCAACCCGGCGCTCGGCTTCGTCGCCCAGGCACGCAGGTACCAGCAGGCCATCGCCGACGGCCAGCTGCTGGGCACGGCCAAGAGCGTGGGCCAGATGCAGCAGGTGGTGGTCAACAGCTACATCAACGCCGGGTTGACCGTGCTGTTCCTGTTCGTGGTGGCCAGCGTGCTGGTCTATGCGGTCCGCGCGATCCTCAAGGCCCGCCGCAGCAGCCAGCGCACCGACCGCGAGACGCCGTTCGTCGCCCTCAGCGACGAGCAGGTCAAGGCCTGGCTGTAGGGAGGGAAGGACATGGGCACCCAACTCGTCCCGCTCGACCACTTCGCCACGCACAAGCGCGTGTGGCGCAGGCTGGTGCAGACCGCCCGGCTGTGCTGCGGCATCCCGGACTACGACAACTACGTCCGGCACATGCTGGAGAAACACCCGGACCGCGAACCGATGGACTACAAGACGTTCTTCCGCGAGCGCCAGGAGGCCCGCTTCGGCGGGCGCTCCGGGTTCCGCTGCTGTTAGCGGGTCCCAGCATCGATCGTCATTGGACGGGGAAGGGCGAAGCAATGGCTTCGTCCTTCTTCATTTTTGCGTTCTGCAGCTACAGGGGGAGGTGTTGTGCCGCGAAAGCAAGAGCACAAGCATCGGCTTCGGGCGGGACTCTCGTGCCGTGGAAGCAAGAGCACTAGCGTCGGCTTCGGAGCGGGCCGTCGTGCCCAGGGGGTATGGCGCATCGCTCCGCTCCGGCGTCCTGCCTCCGAGGAGCGAGCGCAGCACATCCATGTGCTGCTTGCGCCATACCCCCTGGGCACAACGACCTCGGGAGCTTTGGGGGCGTGGCTTCGATCGGAGGAGCAACAGCAAAGCCCCCTTCCCGCCCTTCCTTTAGCCTGCGGAGGAAGGGAAGCCCATGGCAGCACTTGCTTTCTGTAGGAGCCCAGCTTGCTGGCGACACGGGCGTCGGAACCATGAGGGCGTCGCCTGGGCAGACGGCGTCGGGTCGCGGTCATGCCCGCTCCTACAAAAGCCGGGCGCTGCTCATCGCCTGTGAACGGAGCCACGACCTGGAAGCTCCCGAAGACGTGGCGGGCCGGGAGTATTGCGGCAGCGGCCATGGATGGCCGCGTCGGCGAGTCGGCACAGGGATGTGCCGTCGAGACGACCGCAATACTCCCGGCCCGCCGCGGCTCAGACCGAAGCCGATCACGCCCGGCGCTTTTGACCTTGCAGTCGCGATTGCCGTTGCGAGGGTCTGGGCATGGAACGGTCTTCGGGAGAACCGGCGCCTGCAAAGGATGGGCTACTGTCCCGCCATCAGCCGCAGCACCTGGCCGAGGAAGTACGCAATCACCGTGCCCGTGGCGTAGCCGACGGTGCCCAGCAACACGCCGACCGGGGCCAGCGTGGGATGGAACGCCGCGGCGATGACCGGCGCCGAGGCCGCCGCGCCGATGTTGCCCATTGAGCCGACGCCGAAATAGAACAGCGGCGCCTTGACCAGCTTGGCGGCATACCAGATCGTCACCACGTGCACCGACATCCAGATCGTCCCGATCACCAGCAGTTCCGGGCGGTTGGCGAGCTTGAGGAAGTCCATCTGCATGCCGATGCAGGCGATCAGGAAATACAGGAAAACCGTGCCGACCTTCGATGCGCCCGCGTTCTCCAGCGAACGCACCCGGGTGAAGCTCAGCACCAGGCCGCCCAGCGTCGACAGCACCACGATCCAGACGAACGGCGCGTCGAGGCTGAACTGGCCGGCCCATGCCACGTTCGCCTTGAACCACCCGGAGGCGGGATTGGCGATGGCATGCGCCACGGCGACGATGCCGAAGGCCCAGCCGACGATCATCATCAGGTCGGACAGCGTCGGAATGCGCGCATTGGCGGCCTCGTAGGCGGCCACCCGCTCCTTCATCTCGTCCAGCGCGCGGGTATCGGCGCCGCTGCGCAGGTCGATCTGCTGCTGCCGGTTGGCGAGGAACAGCAGCGACGCCATCAGCAGGCTGGCCAGCGCCACGTCGACCACCGCGAACTGCCCGAACAGGGTGGCGTCGACGCCGTAGATCTCGCGGATCGCGACCATGTTCGCGCCGCCGCCGATCCAGCTGCCCGACAGCGCCGCCATGCCCTTCCAGGTGTCGCCCGCCACCGCCGCAGGCCAGAACCACTCCATCAGCTGGAACGCGATGATCGCCCCGAGCACCACGCCCAGCGTGCCCATGCAGAACACGAACAGCAGCTTCGGCCCGAGCTTGAGGATGCCCTTGAGGTCGATCGACAGCGTCAGCAACACCAGCGCCGCCGGCAGCAGCACGCGACTGGCCAGGTAATAGAGCTGGCTGCCTTCGCCATCGATCAGCCGGGTAGTGTTGTAGAGCGCGGGCACGAAGTAGCACAGCAGCAGCGCCGGCACCCAGGCGAAGAATTTCCTCCAGAACGGCGTCGGTCCGCTGGCGAGCCAGAAGATCATGCCCAGCGTGGCGGCAATCAGCCCGAACACGACGATGTCGTTCTGGATCAGCGCGCTGGACGGCGCGGTGGCTTCGATCGCCATCGGCGATGTCTCCCTTTAGAGCGAAAAAAGGCGATGGCCGGCAGATGCCGGCCATCGCGGGATTCACTGGCCGATGTGCTGCTTCAGCCAGGCGTTGACGGTGTCGTGCCAGAGCACGCTGTTGGCCGGCTTGAGCACCCAGTGGTTCTCGTCGGGGAAATACAGCAGCCTGGACTCGATCCCGGCGCGCTGCAGCGCGGTGAACGCCGACAGGCTCTGGTCGATCGGCACGCGGAAGTCGTTCTGGCCGGCCACCACCAGCATCGGCGTCTTCCACTTGTGGATGTGGCGGGCTGGGTTGTACTGCTCGTACGCCTCGGGATTGGCCGCCACCGTGCCGCCGAACTCCCACTCGGTGAACCACAGCTCCTCGGTCACCACGCCCATCGAGCGGGTGTCGAACACGCCGTTGTGGGTGACCAGGCACTTGAACGGCGCGCTGCCGTCGGCCTCGAACCAGTTGCCGGCGATCCAGTTGGTCATGTAGCCGCCGTAGCTGGCGCCCAGCGCACAGGCCTTGCCGCCGTCCAGGAACGGATACTGCTGCTGCGCCGCGGCCCAGCCCTTCTGCAGGTCGACCAGCGGCTTGCTGCCCCAGTGGCCGCTGATCGCGTCGGTGAAGGCCTGCCCGTAGCCGGTCGAACCGTGGAAGTCGATCATCACCACCGCGTAGCCCTGGCCGGCGTAGGTCTGCGGGTTCCAGCGGTAGCTCCAGCCGTCGCCGAAGCTGCCCTGCGGGCCGCCGTGGATCAGGAACGCGACCGGGTACTTCCTGCCCTCCTCGTAGTTCCATGGCTTGACCACGTAGCCGTGCACGGTCGCGCCGTCCCAGCCGGCGAAGCTGAACTGCTCGTAGTCACCGAAGGCCACGTCTGGCAGCGCCTCGCCAGCGCTGGGCGTTATCGCGCGCTGCGCCGCCGGGCTGGCCAGCGAGGCGGTGAACACCTGGTCGCCGCTGCGCAGCGTATTGCGGGTGAAGGCCAGGGTGTCGCCGGCGATGTCGAACGAAGTGACGGTGCCGTCGCCGACCAGCTTTTGCACCTGGCCGGTGGCGATGTCGACCGCGAACAGCGGGTGCTGGCCCATGTCCTGCGCGGTGGTGTAGAGGGTCTTGCCGTCGGCCGACAGGACGATGCCGTCGGCGCTGCGGTCCCAGTCCGGGGCGATCTCGCGGATGGCGCCGGTGGCCAGGTCGCGCTCCATCAGGCCGAAGCGGTCGGCCTCGAAGCCCGCTCGCTTCATCGCGCGGTAGTACAGCTTGCCGCCGTCGGCGCTGAACACCGGGCCGGTATCCCAGGCGGGGTTGCCTTCGGTCAGGTTGCGCAGCGGCTGGCCTTCGCTGAACTGGTATAGGTCGAAGTTGGTCGACCAGGCCTCCTGGCGGTCGGCACGGCGCATCGCGAACACGATCGATTTGCCGTCGGGCGACCAGGCGTACTCGCTGTCGTCGCCGAACGGCCTGGACGGCACGTTGCCGGGCACGCCACCGTCGCCGACCAGCACGCTCGCCGGCTGCGCCTTGCCGGTCGCCGGCGCGGTCACGAACAGGCGGTTGTGGCGCCCGTCCTGCCAGGTGTCCCAGTGGCGCACGAGCAGCTGGTCGTGGATCACGCCGCTGGCCTTGGCCTGCGTGCGCTCCTCCAGCCGCTTGACCGTGCAGCCCAGGTCGGCGCCGCAGTCGGGGAACACCGCCAGGCTCACCGCCAGGCGCCGGCCACCCGGCGAAACCTTGAAACTGCCCACGTCCAGCGGGAAGCGGGTGGCCTGCTGCGGCACGCCGCCGGTGGCCGGCATCGCGTACACCTGCTGGCTGCCCGACTGCGCGCTGAGGAAGTACAGGGTCTTGCCGTCGTCGGAGAAGGCCGGCGAGTTGACGTTCCAGCCCACCGGGGTGAGCCGCTTAGGCGGCGCCAGGTCGCGGGTGCGCAGGTCGCGGATCCATAGCGCGGTCGCGGCCTTGCCCGGGTCGTCCGCACCGCTCGCGCCTTGCATCTCGCGCCTGGCGAAGACGACGAAGGCGCCGTCGGGCGAGAGTACGGGCGAGGACACCCGGTCGAGCTTCTGCAGGTCGCGCACGTCCAGGCCGCGGGCGGCTTCGGCCGGGCTGGCGGCCAGCAGGCCCAGGGTCGCGGCCAGGGCGAGCGGCAGGATCGGGGACGTGGACAGGAAGGCGGGCTTCATCCGGGGCTCCAGCGAGGCAAACCCCGGATGGTAGGCGCTGGCCCGGGGCCGGCGCAAAGGCCCTAAGTCACGCACCGGCCTGCCCGGAAGCCGGCCGCTATACTCGCCCATCGTCTACCCAGGGGGCCTTTCGTGTCTGCAACCCATCTGCCCGCGCCCGCGGCCGCCGACCAGTTCCTCGGCCATCCCAAGGGCCTCTACGTCTGCTTCCTGACCGAGATGTGGGAACGCTTCGCCTTCTACGGCATGAAGGCGCTGCTGCTGCTCTACCTCACCAAGCACCACCTGTTCAGCGACACCGACGGCTACCTGCTGCTGGGCACCTACGCCGGCCTGGCCTACGCGCTGCCGCTGCTGGGCGGCCTGCTGGCCGACCGCTACCTGGGCATGCGCAAGGCGGTGGTGTTCGGCGGCATGCTGCTGGTCCTGGGCCAGCTGGGCATGGCCTACACCGGCCACGCCGCCACCGGCGTGCAGGGCGCGGGCGTGCCGGACGCGTCGGCGGTACAGGTCATGTACTTCTCGCTGGCGCTGATCGGCGTGGGCGTGGGCTTCCTCAAGCCGAACATCTCCACGATCGTCGGCCGCCTGTATCCGGACAACGATCCCCGGCGCGACTCGGGCTTCACCATCTTCTACATGGGCATCAACGTCGGCGCCTTCATGTCGTCGCTGATCGTGGCCTACGTCGGCGAGAAGATCGGCTGGGGCTACGGCTTCGCCCTGGCCGGCGTGATGATGGCGCTGGGCCTGGTCCAGTTCGTGGTCGGCCGCCGCCACCTGCAGGGACGCGCCGAACCGGCCGACCCGGCGCTGCTGCGTGCCCCGGTGTTCGCCGGCCTCTCGCGCGAGGCGCTGATCTACGCCGGTGGCCTGCTGCTCACGGTGGTGGTCTGGCAGGTGCTGCAGACGCGGATCAACTTCGGCCCGCTGTCGTCGCTGGTCGGCGGCCACGAGGTCACCCTGACCGAACTGGTGGCGGTGGTGCTGGGCCTGGGCCTCTACGCGTGGTTCATCCGCCTGCTGTTCTCGGGCATCAGCCGGGCGGAAAAGGGCCGGATGGTGATGCTGATGGTGCTGATCACGGTCAGCGCGCTGTTCTGGGGCCTGTACGAGCAGACCTACGGCCCGTGGGTGGCGATGGCCGACCGGGCCATGGACCGCACCACCTTCGGCATCGAATGGACCGCCGGCCAGACCACCGCGATCGGCGCGCTGGCGGTGATCGCGATGAGCCCGCTGTTCGCCTGGCTGTGGCCGCGCCTGGACAAGCGTGGACTCAATCCCAGCTACCCGGCCAAGTTCGCCTGGGGCCTGGTGTTCTGCGGCCTGGCCTTCGGCGTGCTGGCGTTCGCCGCCGCCAACCCCGGCCCGGACATGCTGGTGAGCCTGTGGTGGATGATCCTGGCCTACTTCGTGCTGGTGCTCGGCGAGATGGTGCTGTCGCCGGTCGGCCTGGCCGCGGTCACCGCGCTGTCGATCCCGCGCGCAGTGGGCTTGATGATGGGCGCCTGGTTCCTGTTCTCGGCCTTCGGCGAAATCATCGCCGGCCGCCTCGGCACCTGGGCGGCGATCCCGCCCTACGCCACCCGCGAATACGCGCTGGCGGTCTATTCGGGCGTGTTCACCCAGATGATGTGGATCGGCCTGGTCGCCGGCGCGCTGCTGTTCCTGGCCACGCCGCTGCTCAAGCGGTTGACCCGCGGGTGAGCGGAACGCGTGGGCCCCGCCTGTGCGGCGGGGCCCGCGCGCTCAGGGTCGCGAGGCCACCGGCGCGTTGCCGCCGATGTGCCGATCGAGGAAGGCGAGCAGGCGCGTGTAGTACTCGCGCAGGTGCGGCTGGGTGTAGAAGCCGTGGCCTTCGTTGTCGTAGTACAGCGACTCGACCGGCACCCCGGCCTTGCGCAACGCGGTTTCCATGGCCCGGGTATGGGCGACGGGCGTGACCTGGTCCTCGCCGCCCGCAGCCATGAACACCGGCACCCGCATCCGCTCGGCCAAGCGGGTGGGCGACACCGCCGTCAGTGCCGCCGGATCCGTGCCGATCCAGTCCTCCGACCAGGTTTCCAGCGAGCGGGCGCCCCTGGCCAGGGCGCGGCTGCGCATGACCAGGTCGTAGACGCCGACGTAGCCTGCGGCGCAGCGGTACAGCGACGGCTCCTTTGCCACGCCCATCAGCGCGGCGTAGGCGCCGTAGCTGGCCCCGTAGATGCATATCCGCGCCGGATCGGCGATGCCCTGCGCGATCGCCCAGCGCGTCGCGTCGGTCAGGTCGTCCTGCATCGCCAGTCCCCACTGGCGGGCACCGGCCTGCTTGAAAGCCTGGCCGTAGCCGCCGGAACCGCGATAGTTGACCTGCAGCACGGCATAGCCGGCCGCGGCCAGCAACTGCGGCTCCTCGGCAAACTCCCACGTGTCCTGGACGCCGTACGGCCCTCCGTGCGGCAGCACCACCAGCGGCAGCCCCCGGCCATCGCTCCCCCTGGGCACGGTCAGGTAGCCGTGCAGGCCGGTGCCGTCACGCGCCTCCAGCGCGACCGGCCGGACCTCGGCCATTTCCAGCGGGTCCAGCCAGGCGCGCCGGCTGATCAGGTGCTCGGCGCTGTTGGCGACCGTGTCGAAGCGGAAGAAATCGCCACTGTTGCGGTCCGACGTGGTCAGGACCAGCGCCACCCGGCCATCGGCCGTACGCGAGGTGATCCGCACCAGTTCGCCCTCGAAGGCCTGTTCCAGCCTGCGCTGCAGCCGCGCATCGGGATGCTCCGGATTGAAGAACGCGGTGCGCGGCCTGCCGTCCATGAACAACGCACCGATCGGCTCGCGCGGGCCGCTGCTGGCGTAGATGATCTCGTAGGGATCGACCGCGTCGTCGCGCAGCACCTCGCGGCGCTGGCCGCTGGCCACATCCCAGGCGACGATCGAATCCGGCCCGTGCGGATGGTCGCTGCGCAGGTAGGCGGTGGACCCGTCCGCGGAGAAGCCCAGGGGCGTCTCGCGGCGCTTGCTGGCGCCCTCGTCGTTGATGAGCACCCACTCGCCCGCCTCGCCCGCACGGTGGTAGAGGCGGCTGAGGTTGTCGCCGTCGGCGCCCACCGCCATCCGCACTACGCCCTGGTGGTCGGTGGTGAACGTCGCGTTGCGCACCGGCACTCTCGCCAGCGTGATGCGGCGGCCGCTGCGCACGTCCATGCGCTCGGCGCGGGTGTACGCATCGTCGCTGAAATTGCCGACGGTGACGACGACGTGGCGATCGTCGGCCGGCAAGGCGTCGGTGAGATGCGCCCAGACCTGCTCTGGCTTCTTGGGCTGGATGCGCGTCCCGCCCCCGGCGTCCGCCACGCGCTGGCCGACCAGCATTTCGGCCGCCGCGCCGCTGGCATTGACGCCGAAAATCTCGCCGGTGAATTTCGGCCGCGCCTGCATGCCGAGCTTCTCCGCCACGCCCAGCAGCACGCGCCCGTCATTGGCCCACTGGAACCAGGCGATGTCGGTATTGCGGCCCAGCGAGAAACTGGTGGTGACCTTCATGTCGGACAGGCGCAGGATCACCACGCCGGTACGGTCCTCCATCGGCAGCGTCGCGGCCAGGTACGTGCCACCCGGCGAGAGCTGCACGTCGCGGAACTCCTCGCGGCGCACGAACTGAGCCACATCCACCGGCATCGCCACCTGTGCGGCCACCTCGCCGCACGCAAGCGCCGCACACAGCGCCAACGCGGCGCCCTTCCCCCTGTTCGTGGACATCGTCTCCCCTGTCTGCACACGGCCGCGGTCGCGGCTCCCCGGCGCAGATTATCGGAGATCAGATCCCGCGATCCATGCCGGCGATCACACTGTGCAGCCCGTCGCGCCAGTGCGGCGGATCGATGCCGAAGTCGTTCCGGAGGCGCGTGGTATCCAGCTGCGAATAGGCCGGTCGCCGCGCGGGCGTGGGGTAATCGGCCGTGGCGATGGGCAGCACCCGCGGTGCGCGCGGCAGCAGGCCGGCGGCCACCGCTTCGGCGAAGATCGCCTCGGCGAAGCCGTGCCAGCTGGTATCGCCGGTGGCGACCAGGTGCCAGGTGCCGCTGGTCCGCGCTTCCGGCCCCAGTGCCTGCGACAGCGCAGCGGTGGTGACGTCGGCGATCAGCGCCGCCGGCGTCGGCGTGCCGGTCTGGTCGGCCACCACGCGCAGTTCCTCGCGTTCGGCACCGAGCCGCAGCATGGTCCGCAGGAAGTTGTGCCCGTGCGCGGCATAGACCCAGGCGGTGCGGAAGATCAGGTGACGCCCACCGGCCGCGCGAACCGCCTCCTCGCCGGCCAGCTTGCTGGCGCCGTACACGCCCAGCGGCGCGGTCGGATCGTCCTCGCGGTAGGGACGGGTTCCCTGGCCGTCGAAGACGTAGTCGGTGGAGTAGTGGACGAAAGGAATCCCCGCCGCGGCGCAGGCTCCGGCCAGGGCGGCAGGCGCTTCGGCGTTGATCCGGAAAGCCGCCTCGACGTCGCTTTCGGCCTTGTCCACTGCGGTGTAGGCGGCGGCGTTGACCACGGCCGACGGCGCCACGTCGCGGACCAGCGCCACGAGCGACTGCGGCCCGGACAGGTCGGCAACGGCACAGGCGCGGCCATCGTCGAGCCGTCCGTCGCGGGTGGCGGCGACCACTTCGCCGAGCGGCTGCAGGCTGCGGCGCAGTTCGCGGCCGATCTGGCCGTTGGCGCCGACGACGAGCAGCCGCGTCATGCGACGTAGACCGGCAGGCGATCCTCGGCGATGTCGGCCAGCAGCGGCGCAGCGCTGTCCTTGGGCGACAGCTGCGGGTCGGACACCGGCCAGTCGACGCCGATGTCACCATCGTTCCAGCGCACGCCGGCATCGGCTTCCTTCACGTACACGTCGGTGCACAGGTAGCTGAACACCGCGCGCTCGGAAAGCACGGCGAAACCGTGGGCGAACCCCTCCGGTATCCAGAACTGGCGCCGGTTCTCCGCGCTGAGGATCACCGCCTCCCAGCGGCCGAAGGTCGGCGAGCCGCGGCGGATGTCCACCGCCACGTCGTAGACCTCGCCTTCCAGCACGCTGACCAGCTTGCCCTGCGGGCGCGGCCACTGGTAGTGCAGCCCGCGCAGCACGCCCTTGACCGAGGTCGACACGTTGCTCTGGACGAACTTCGTCGGCAGTCCATGCTGGCCGAAGCGCGCGGCGTTCCAGGTTTCGAAGAACACGCCGCGCTCATCACCGAATACGGCCGGCTCGATCACCACGCAACCCGGCAGGCCGGTCTCGATCAGCTTCACCGCACCACCTCGCCGCGCCGCGCCAGGTCGAGCAGGTACTGGCCATAGCCGTTCTTGGCCAGCGGCGCGGCCAGCCGCTCCAGCTGCGCCACGTCGATCCAGCCGTTGCCGAACGCCACCTCCTCCGGGCAGCACACGCGCAGTCCCTGTCGCGCCTCGATCGTTTCGATGAAAGTCGAGGCTTCCAGCAGCGACTGGTGGGTGCCGGTATCGAGCCAGGCGTAGCCGCGGCCCAGCTGTTCCATATACAGCTGCCCGTCTTCGAGGTAGCGCTTGTTGAGGTCGGTGATTTCCAGCTCGCCGCGCGGCGACGGCTTCAGTTCGGCGGCGTAGTCGCTGGCCCTGCCGTCGTAGAAGTAGAGCCCCGTCACCGCATAGTTGGAACGCGGCTGCGCCGGCTTCTCTTCGATGCCGACCACCCGGCCCGCGCCGTCGAACTCGGCCACGCCGTAGCGGCCGGGATCATGCACCCAGTAACCGAACACGGTCGCACCCTCGTTCCGCGCATCGGCGTGCTTGAGCAGCGCTGTGAGGCCATGGCCGTGGAAGATGTTGTCGCCCAGCACCAGGCAGCTGGGCTGGCCGGCGACGAAGTCGCGGCCGATCAGGTAGGCCTGGGCCAGGCCATCCGGACTGGGCTGGGCCGCGTATTCGATGCGCATGCCCCACTGCGAACCGTCGCCGAGCAACGCCTGGAACAGCGCCTGCTCCTGCGGGGTGTTGATGACCAGGACTTCGCGGATGCCCGCCAGCATCAGCACGCTGAGCGGGTAGTAGATCATCGGCTTGTCGTAGACGGGCAACAGCTGCTTGCTGACCGCACGGGTGATCGGATAGAGCCGGGTGCCGGAACCGCCGGCCAGGATGATGCCCTTGCGTTGCGTCATACCGCCACCCCGAAGCGTTCGAGCCGGTAGCTGCCATCCAGCGCGCGCTTCACCCAGTCCTGGTGCTCCAGGTACCAGTCGACCGTGCACGCGATGCCCTGCTCGAAGGTGTGTTTCGGCTCCCAGCCCAACTCGTCCTTCAGCTTGGAGGCATCGATCGCATAGCGGCGGTCGTGGCCTGGCCGGTCGGCGACATGGATGATCTGGCTGCTGCGCGGCCGGCCGTCCTCGCGCGGGCGGCGCTCATCCAGCAGCGCGCAGATCGCCTCCACGACCTCGATGTTCTGCTTCTCGGAGTTGCCGCCAACGTTGTAGGTCTCGCCCACCCGGCCCTTGGCCAGCACGGTGCGGATCGCCTCACAGTGGTCGGCCACGAACAGCCAGTCGCGCACCTGCTTGCCGTCGCCATAGACCGGCAGCGGTTCGCCGGCCAGGGCCTTGGCGATCACCAGCGGGATGAGCTTCTCCGGGAAGTGGTACGGACCGTAGTTGTTGGAGCAGTTGGTGGTCAGCACCGGCAGCCCGTAGGTGTGGTGGAAGGCGCGGACCAGGTGGTCGGAGGCGGCCTTCGACGCCGAGTATGGGGAATTGGGAGCGTAGGGCGTGGTCTCGGTGAACCTGCCGGTCTCGCCCAGGGTGCCGTAGACCTCGTCGGTGGACACGTGCAGGAAGCGGAACGCGTCCTTCGCCGGACCCTCCAGACCCCTCCAGTAGTCACGCACCGCCTCCAGCAGGCCCAGGGTGCCGACCACGTTGGTCCGGATGAAGGCGGCCGGATGGTCGATCGAGCGGTCCACGTGGCTTTCGGCGGCGAAGTTCAGTACCGCATCGGGACGGTATTCGGCCAGCAGCCGCACGACCAGCGCGCGGTCGCCAATGTCCCCGTGCACGAACAGGTGGTCAGGGTTGCCTTCCAGCGACGACAGCGTGTCCAGGTTGCCGGCATAGGTCAGTGCATCGAGGTTGACCACGCGCACGCCGCGCGCAACCGCATCCAGCACGAAGTTTCCGCCGATGAAACCGGCGCCGCCGGTCACTAGCCAAGTTGCCACGGGCTATTCCTTGGTACGGAAGACGCGCTTCACTCAATGCCGCTCGCCTAGGGCCCGGCCGCGTTTCAGCCAGTCAAACCCGCGACGCTCAGAACGGAATATCGTCGTCGGCGAAGTCGTCGTTGAAGCCGCCGGCCTGCGGCGCGGCCGCGGCGGCCGGCGCGGCGCGCTGGGCGGATTCGCGGCGCGGCGGCGCGCTGCGCTGCGGGCGCTCGCCGCGGTCGGCGTAACCGCCACCCTCGCCGCCACCCGGGCGGCCGCCGAGCATCTGCATCTCGTCGGCGACGATCTCGGTGATGTAGCGATCCTGCCCGTCCTGGCCGGTGAACTTGTCGTAGCGGATGCTGCCCTCGACGTAGCACTGCGAGCCCTTGCGCAGGTACTCGCCGGCGATCTCGCCGAGCTTGCCGAAGAATTTCACCCGGTGCCATTCGGTGCGTTCCTGGGTGTTGCCGTCGCGGTCCTTGCGCACGCTGGTGGTGGCCAGGCGAACGATGGTCACGGCCATGCCGGACTGGGTGTACTTGGTTTCGGGATCGTCGCCGAGGTTGCCGACCAGGATCACCTTGTTGATGCCACGCGCCATAGTCTTGGGTCCGTCTGTCATGCCCGGGGACCCGGGCAGGGGAAGCATTGGAGTATACCGGCGCACCCCGCGCCAGCGCTGAACCCCGCGGCCCGGGGTAGGGTTTCTCCGCGGGCGCCCCTTATAATTCAGGCACTTTCCCTGGCGGCCTTGCATGGCAGACCACCCCAGCCCCCTCCCCCACGCCACCCTGCCCCGGATCCAGGCCCTGGCCGCCGGCGACATGGCCGCGGTCGACGCGCTGATCCGCACCCGGCTGGCGTCGGACGTGGTCCTGATCAACCAGGTCGCCGAGCACATCGTCTCGGCCGGCGGCAAGCGCCTGCGGCCGATGCTGGTGGTGCTGGCTGGCCAGGCTACAGCGGAGACCGGCCGCACCGGTGCCGACCACCATCAGCTGGCGGCGATCATCGAGTTCATCCACACCTCCACCCTGCTCCACGACGACGTGGTCGACGAGTCCGACCTGCGCCGCGGCCGCAGCACCGCCAACGCGATCTGGGGCAACGCCGCCAGCGTGCTGGTCGGCGACTTCCTCTACTCGCGCAGCTTCCAGCTGATGGTGGAACTGGACCGGATGGAGGTGATGCGGGTGCTGGCCGACACCACCAACCGGATCGCCGAGGGCGAGGTGCTGCAGCTGCTGCACGTGCGCAACCCGGACACCGACGAGGCCGCCTACCTGCGGGTGATCGAGCGCAAGACCGCGGTGCTGTTCGCCGCTGGCACGCAGCTGGGCGCGCTCGCTTCGGGCGCCGACGCGGCCGTGCAGCAGGTCCTGTACGACTACGGCATGGCCCTGGGCTACGCCTTCCAGATCGCCGACGACGTGCTCGACTACACCGCGGATGCTGCCGACCTGGGCAAGAACCTGGGCGACGATCTGGCCGAGGGCAAGGCCACCCTGCCGCTGATCCACGCCATCGCACACTCGGACGAGGCCGTCCGCCAGCGCCTGCGCAGGATCGTGCAGGCGGGCGACAGCGCCGCCATGCCCGAGGTGCTGGCCGCGATCCACGCCACCGGCGGGCTGGAGTACAGCCGCCGCCGGGCGATGGACTATGCCGCCGCGGCCGAGGCCGCGCTGGCCGGCATGCCCGGGTCCGAGGCCATGGACGCGTTGCGTGGGCTGGCACGGTACGCGGTGGAGCGCAGCCATTGACCGTCCCGCCGCGGCAGGGCCACGGGAAGCATCATAGGGCTGCTTGTCACTCGATCTTGCTGTAGGTGAAGCTCACCTTGTCGGCGGCGCAAGCGCTCACCGTCGCATCGTGCAGCTTCAGCGACTCGCCCGTGCCGCGGTCGCCCATTTCCACCGTGCTGTACACGGTCCCGACCCGGCAATCGGGCAGGCTCGCCTCCACCGTCACCGATCCGGCACTCGTGTCGGCCGGCCCGACGAAAATCATCGGCTTGTGCTGGCGCTTGCCGGTGGGAAGGCCGGAAGCGGCATCGCGCGGCGCGGGCGCGCGCGCGCCCGAGCTTGCGCTCGGATTGGACGCACCCCAGCTGAAGGAATGGATCTCGATCTCGCCCTTGTGGTCCTGGTGGGCACGGCCCGGCGCAGCGGCGGCGCGCGAGCCCTGTACGGCTTCCCCCTTGATATCGCCGAGCTTCAGGTAGGCGGCGGCCTGCGCGGCGACCGGAAGCGCGAAGGCGACGAGCCCTGCGATGAGCATGGTGCGTCCCGGGAAAACGCGCATGTCACTCTCCCCTTTTGGCTGCCTTGCAGCCCGCGAACTTACGCGCCTGCGCGGATGAACGCAGGCTGACTGAAAGGGCCGCCATTCCGAACACTCCGCCGGGCATGCCTGCTTCCGCTTGCATACAGGGCCAGCGGGCGCCCAGGCGCTACTGGATCCCCAGCCCCGGGATAGTGCTGATCGCATCCGGGTCGAAGCCGGCCAGCGCGGCGAAGTGGCGCCCGCGCTCGGTGTAGTCGCGGTAGGCGCCGAAGCTGGGGGCGCCCGGGGAAAGCAGCACGACGCCCTCGCCGCCGAGCAGGCGCCGCGCGCGCGCCACCGCGTCGGGCAGGTCGGCTGCAGCCTCCAGCGCGAAACCGCCGCCAGCCGCCAGCGGCGCAAGCAATTCATGGATGCGCCGGCCATTGCCGCCCATCGTCACCACCGCCGCCGGCGCGACCTCGTGCATGCGCGCGGCGAACGCCGACCAGTCCAGGCCGCGGTCGTGGCCGCCCAGCAGGATCGCCACGCGCCGGTCGCGGTGGCAATCCAGCGCCGCCAGGCTGGCGTGCGGGGTGGTGCTGATCGAATCGTTGACGTACCCGATCCCGTCGCGCTCGCCCAGCCACTGCAACCGGTGCGGCAGCGGGCGGAAATCCAGCGCCGCACCGGCCAGCGGCGCGGCGTCCACGTCCAGCGCCTCGATCGCGGCCAGCACCGCGCACAGGTTGCCGCGGTTGTGCCGGCCCGGCAGCGGCACCGCCGCGGTGTCGAACACGAAGGCGTCACCGCGGTACAGCGCGTCGCCGCGCAGGTGCCAGCCGTCTTCCCGGTTGAACCAGAGCACGCGGCTGTCGGGCAACTGCAGCCCGGCCAGGCGCGGATCGGCGGCGTTGAGCACCGCCGTGCGCGGACGCGCGGCGGTGACCAGCGCCAGCTTGTCGGCGACGTAGCGCGCCTCGCTGCCGTGCCAGTCCAGGTGTTCGGGAAACAGGTTGAGCACCACCGCCACTTCCGGGCGCACGCCGCTGGCGGCGACGTCGCCGGTCTGGTAGCTGGACAGTTCGATCGCCCAGAACTCCGGCAACCGTCCATCGGGCGCGGCATCGGGCACGTCCAGCAATGGCAGGCCGATGTTGCCGGCCAGCGCGGTGCGGTGGCCGCCGGCGCGCAGCAGGTGCGCCAGCAACGAGGTGGTCGTGCTCTTGCCCTTGGTCCCGGTCACGCAGACCGTGCGCGCATCCGCGTGCGCGGCGAACCACAGCGCGGTACCGCCGACGAAGCGGGTGCCGCGTGCGGCCGCGGCCTGCGCCTCGGCCCGGTACGGGCTGATCCCCGGCGACTTCACCACCACGTCGAACGCCGACAACGCTTCGGCGTCGGCCCGGGTGGAGGTCGTCAGCAGTGCGTCGCCGAGCGAGGCCGCCTCCGCCACCTCGGCCTCGCTGCAGAACAGGGTCAGCGGCAGCGCCGGCAGCCGCGCACGGATCGCGCGCCAGGCGGCACGACCTTCGCGCCCCCAGCCCCACAGGGCAACGCGGCTGCCCTCAAGCTGCGAAATGCGCACGCACCCGCTCCCACACCGGCGCCGGCACGCGGTGCTCGCCGGCGACCTCGAGCAGGGATTCGACCGCCAGTTCCGCCGGGTCGAGCTGCGGCTGGATCTCGCGGGCGAAGCGCGCCACCAGCGCGTCCTCGCGCCAGTCCGCGCGCGCGGCCAGCGCCGCCATCGCCGCGCGCGACTCGCGGCCCTCGCCCACGCATTCGAACGGCTTGTGCTCCTGGTACTCCAGCAGCGCGTCGAAACCAGGCGCCTGCAAGGCGTCGTCGAGCAGGTTGCGGCCGAAGATCCGCACCAGCCGGGTCTTGGGCATGAACGGCGCCAGCGCCAGGAACACGAAGTGGCACTTGGGACACAGCCCGCACCAGCGCTGCGCCGGCTTCTCGCCGAGGATGTGGAAGTTGCGGTTGCAGCTGGAAAAGTGCGCGTCGTAGTGGTCGTTCTTCGCGAACTGCCGTGCCACCGCCAGCTCCGACAGTGGCCGCAGCAGCGAGTAGTAGTGCAGGTCGGCGGCCACGGCGCGCTCGACATGTCCGCCGAACGCCTGTTCGAAGGCCCAGCCCTTGGACCACTGGTGGTTGACTTCGTTGGTGACCGTGCCGTCGGCGGATACGATCAGGCTCCCGTAGCTCGCCGAGCGCTCGTTGGAGAACACCACCTGGCCGGCTCCGGTGAGCAGCGCGGCCAGCACCAGGATCGCCGAGTTCACCGCGGTCACCGGGATGTGGCCGTTGTACGCACCCTGGCGGTTGATCTCGAACAGCTGCGGCGCCAGCGCGCGGCCGATGTTGAGCGTGGGCAGGCCGGTGCGCTCGGCGCAGGTGCGGATCAGCTGCGAGCCGCCGATCCAGGTCACGGTCTGTTCGATACCGGCCGCGCGCAGCGCCTCGATGCTGACCAGCGAATCCTTGCCGCCGCCGATCGCCACCAGCGCGCGCGGCGCCAGCCCCAGCGCCGGGGCGGGATCGCCCGGGAGGCTGTCCGCCGGGAAACGGATGCGCCCGTGCAGGTCCAGCCCGTTGCGGTAGGCGAACTCGCCCAGGCCGTTGAGGTAGACCTGCTCCAGCAGCGACGCGGTGGCCGCGTCGATGGCGTAGCCGTCGATGCGGATCTCGCCCGGCACCGCGGCCTTGTAGTAGCTGACCCCCGCGACCAGGTGCAGCAGGCGCAGCGCGCGCTCCACCGCCTCCGCGCGCGCGCCGTCCAGGACGAACGGCGCGCCCGGCACGGTGACGGTCTCCACCAGTTCCGGGCCGTCGTCGAAGGCGTAGGCCAGTTCGGCCACGCCGGTGGCGGCGTCGAAACCGCAGCGCACGAAGCGGAAAACCCGGATGGCGTCTCTGTCGAAAGTGGTCATGCAAAGTCCGTGGTGGAGCGTGCCTGCCGGCGCAGGTAGCGCCGGCAGAGCAGGAAAGCGATGGCCAGCGCCGGCAGCGTGCCGATCAGCAGGGCCGCGAGGGTAGCGCCGAACACGATGGATGGCACCCAGTTCGCCAGTTCGCGCAGCGGCATGGCCGCTGCGGCGAAGCGCTGGTCGAGCAGGCCGGTGAACAGCACCCAGCAGGCGACCATCGCCGGATACAGCAGCAGCGCGGTGGCGGTCGCACGGACCGCCATGCCGATCGCACTCCAGCGCCGCCCCGCCTGTGCCGAGCGGCGCTGCCAGCCGCCGACCGACACCGCGGCCACCAGCGCCGCCAGCGCGCCGGTGGGGCTCCACTGGGCGGCGATGCGCAGCGCCTGCCCGGGCGGCAGCTCGAACACCAGCGCCGACGCGACCAGGTAGCCGAGCACGGTCAGCGCCGCGCCGGACAGCGTCGCCAGCAGCACGAGCTCAGTCCGCGGCCCCATCGATCACGTCCTCGTCCGGCAGCGCGCGCTGGTTGTAGGTGCTGGCCATCGCGTGGCCGTAGGCGCCGGCGTCGGCGATCAGCATCACCTCGCCCGGCGCGGTGGCCGCCGGCAGGTGCCGGTGCCGGCCGAACACGTCGCTGGATTCGCAGATCGGGCCGACCACGTCGAACACGCCGTCGGCCGCCTCGTCCAGCCGCTCCAGGTTGGCGACGTCGTGCCAGGCGTCGTACAGCGCTGGGCGCGCCAGCGCATTCATGCCGGCATCCAGGCCTACCCGGCGCACGCCGTCCTTCTCGATCACCTGGGTGGCCCGCGCCAGCAGCACGCCGGCCTCGGCCACCAGGTAGCGGCCGGGCTCGATCACCAACTCGAACGCCGGATGCACCGCGCGCACTTCGGCCAGGCCCGCGGCCCAGGCCGCGACGTCGAACGGCTCGTCGTCGGCGCTGTACGGGATCGGCAGGCCGCCGCCGATGTCGAGCGTGGACACCGTGCCGATGCGGCGGGCGAAGCCGGCCAGCTCGTCGCACATCTGCCGCCAGTGGCCCATGTTCTCCACGCCGCTGCCCAGATGCGCGTGCAGGCCGGTGATCGTCGTCCCCAGCGCGCGCGCCGCGTCCACGAACTCGTCCACGCGCTGCGCCGACAGGCCGAACTTGGAGTCCTTGCCGCCGGTGTTGACCTTCTGGTGGTGGCCGTCGCCGTGGCCCAGGTCGATCCGCAGCCAGAGCTGGCGGCCGCGGAACACCTCCGGCCAGCGCCGCAGCGCCTCGACGTTGTCCAGGGTCACGGTGACGCCGAGCGCGAACGCCTGCGCGTACTCGTCCACCGGGGCGAAGCTGGGGGTGAACAGCACCCGCTTCGGATCCAGCTGCGGCAGCGCCGCGAACACGTGGTGCAGCTCGCCCAGCGACACGCATTCCAGGCCGAAGCCCTCCTCCACCAGCGCGCGCAGGACCGCCGGGTGCGGGTTGGCCTTGATCGCGTAGTAACGGTGGTCGACCGCGGCCACCGACTTCAGCGCACGGGCGCGCTCGCGCACGGTGGGCAGGTGGTAGACGTAGCGCGGCGTGCCCGCCTGCGCCATCCGCAGCAGCCGCCCGCGCTCGCCGTGCCACCACGGCAGCGGCCGCGGCCGCACCGCGCCGTCGAGCTCGCGCCAGCGCGGCCCGAACACGTCCTTCTCCAGCACCGGCATCGCGCCGCTGTCGATCAGCGCCGCGTGCAGCTCCGGCAGCAGGCCGTCGGCGTCGGCCTCGTCGATGACGAAGGTCAGGTTCAGGTCGTTGGACGACTGCGAGATCATGTGCACGCGTTCGTGGCCGAAGCTCGAAAACACGTCCGACAGCCGGTGCAGCAGCGAGCGCATGCCGCGCCCGACCAGGGTGATCGCCGCGCACGGCACGATCACCTTGACCCGGCCGATCTTCTCCAGGTCGGCGGCCAGCGCCGCCAGCACGTTCTCGCTGAGCAGGTTCTCGCTCGGGTCCAGCGACACGGTGACGTTGGTCTGCGAGGTGCCGATCATGTCCACCGACAGGCCGTGCCTGCGGAACAGCGCGAACACCTCGGCCAGGTAGCCGACCTGCTGCCACATGCCGATGTCCTCGACCGACACCAGCACCACCCCGTTGCGGCGGCTGATCGCCTTGACCCCGGGCACGGTCGCCGCGCTGCGGTCGATGCTGGTGCCGGGCAGCTCGGGCCGCTCGGTGTCGAGGATCGCCATCGGCACGCCCGAATCGCGGCACGGCTTGATCGAACGCGGGTGCAGCACCTTGGCGCCGGTGGTAGTGATCTCCTGCGCCTCGGCATAGCCGAGCCGGTTGAGCAGGCGCGCGTCGGGCACCTCGCGCGGGTTGGCGCTGAACATGCCGGGCACGTCGGTCCAGATCTCCACCCGGCCAGCGCCGAGCAGCGCGCCGAAATAGGCGGCCGAGGTGTCCGAACCGCCGCGGCCGAGGATCGCGGTGCCGCCCTCGGTGTGGCGGGCGATGAAGCCCTGGGTGATGAGCAGGCGCGTGGGCTGGGCCGCGAAGCGCGCGCGCCAGGCGTCGTCGGCCTGCCACTGGCAGTTCACCGACAGCCGCCGCGACCACTCGCTCTGGTTGGGCTGCGGCGGCAGCGCGTCCAGCCAGTCGCGCGCGTCGGTCCAGCCCATATCCAGGCCCTGCGCGCGCAGGTAGGCGGCACCGAGCGTGGACGACAGCAGCTCGCCCTGGCCGAGCACCTCGGCCTGCCAGTCCAGCGGGCGGGTGGCCGCGCGCGGATCGTCGAGCAGCCCGCGCAGCGCGGCCAGGCGTTCGCCCAGCACCGCGTCGGCATCCAGCTCGAGGTCTGCGAGGAAGTCGCGATGGCGCTGTTCCAGCGCCGCCACGCGCGCGGCGCCGTCGGCGGCTCCCTCGGCGATGGCGGTCAGTTCGTTGGTCACGCCCGACAGCGCCGACACCACCACCAGCACGCGCGAGCCGGTCTGCTCGGCGCGCTGTTTCGCCAGTTTTCCGATCGTGTCCCAGCGGTGGCGACGCGACACCGAGGTGCCGCCGAACTTGAGGACGATCCAGCCGCCGGGGGCGGCGTCTTGCATGGGCGAAACTGCGGACATGGAGTGTGTTGTGGGGACCACCCGACCACCGGGCATGAACCGCCGATTCTAAGCCGAATCGCCGGCCGGAATGGTCGCGGACGAGAGCGTCCGCCCCC
Source organism: Pseudoxanthomonas suwonensis (assembly GCF_000972865.1). Lineage (NCBI taxonomy): Bacteria > Pseudomonadati > Pseudomonadota > Gammaproteobacteria > Lysobacterales > Lysobacteraceae > Pseudoxanthomonas > Pseudoxanthomonas suwonensis. The sequence continues at coordinate 2,993,516 of NZ_CP011144.1, read as the reverse complement.
ATCGCCGTCGACCCGGCGAAAGCCGGGACCCAGTGACTTTGCCCCGGGCCCAGCGCAAACCGAAACGCAAGTCGCCGGGTCCCGGCTTTCGCCGGGACGACGGCAGGGGAAATCCCTGCGCTAGTCTTGAACGCGAACGCCGCCTCCCGGACCACCTCCGATGCCCACTCGCCGCTACACCCAGCTCGACGTATTCGCCCCCCGCCCCGGCGCCGGCAATCCGCTGGCGGTGGTGTACGACGCCGCCGGCATGGACGAGGCGGCGATGCAGGCCTTCGCGGCCTGGACCAACCTGTCGGAGACGGTGTTCTTCCTGCCGCCGACGGTGCCGGAGGCCGACTACCGGATCCGCATCTTCACCCCGCGCATGGAACTGCCCTTCGCCGGCCATCCCAGCGTCGGCGCCGCCTGGGCGGCGCTGGACGCCGGCCTGGCCCGCGAGCGCGACGGCCGCCTGCTGCAGGAATGCGCGGCCGGACTGCTGCCGGTCCGGATCGGACGCCACGACGGCGGCATCGTGCCGGCGGTGCGCAGCCCGCCGGCGCAACTTCGCGCCACCGCCGCCCCGTACTGGTTGTGCGCCGGACGCGTGTGGGGCGCTGCGCGCGGCGCAATGGAACCGCAGCTGTGGAACAACGGCCCGGACTGGTGGCTGCTGGAACTGGCCGACGCGGCGGCGGTGCGCGACCTGCAGCCGGACCAGGCCGACATCGCCGCGCTGCCGGTCAGCGGCAAGCTGGCCGTGTTCGCACAGGCGGACGCGGGCAGCGAGGCGCAGCTGGTGGTACGCGCCTTCGCGCCGGCGGTGGGCATCGCCGAGGATCCGGCGACCGGCAGCGTCAACGCCAGCATCGCCGCCCTGCTGCACCGGCACGGCCGCCTGCCCGGCACGGATGGCCGCTACGTCGCCAGCCAGGGCCGCGAAATCGGCCGCGACGCACGCCTGGAGCTGGAAGTGGATGCCGACGGCGAAGCGTGGGTTGGCGGCCCGGTGCATGCGGTGATCCGTGGCACGGTGGACTGGTAACCTCGGCCGCCTCCCCCGACCAGGACCGTTGCCATGGCCCCCCGCCCGTTCGTCCAGGTGGACGTGTTCGCCGACCGCCCCGGCGCCGGCAACCCGCTGGCGGTGGTCCTGGACGCCGGCGGACTGGACGAGGCCGCCATGCAGGCCATCGCCCGCTGGACCCGGCTGCCGGAGACCACCTTCGTCCTGCCGCCGACGCGACCTGGCGCCAGCTACGGCATCCGCATGTTCAGTCCCAAGCGCGAGGTGCCGTTCGCCGGCCATCCCAGCGTCGGCACCGCGCACGTGGTCCTCGAGGCGGGACTGGCGCAGCCGCACGACGGCCTGCTGGTGCAGGAGGGGATCGCCGGCCTGCTGCCGTTGCGGGTGGACGCGGACGGCGGCGTGCGCCGGATCGCGATCCGCACCCCGCGCTCGCGGCTGGTCGAGACCGCCGACGCGCGCGGCTCGCGCATGGCCGAAGCGCTGGACTGGCTGCCGCCGGGCGAACTGCCGCCGGCGCTGATGGACGGCGGCCGCCGCTGGTGGCTGGCCGAGGCGCGCGACGAGGCCAGCCTGCGCAACGCGAGGCCGGACTGGGACGCGATCGCCTCGCTGGCGCACGCCACCGAGAGCATGGGCGTGCTGGCCTTCGCCCGCTGCCAGGGCGAGGACTACCAGGTCGCCGCGCGCGCCCTGGTCGGCGGCCCGGCGGTGTTCGAGGACGCCGCCTCGGGCGCGGCCAACGCGACGCTGGCGGCCTGGCTGGCGCTACGCGACGCGCTGCCGGGCCGCGACGGCCGCTACCGCGTCAGCCAGGGCCGCGAGGTCGGCTACGACGCGCGCCTGGACATGCAGGTGGATGCCGAGGGCGAGGTCTGGTCCGGCGGCCAGGTGGTCAGCGTGGTGCGCGGCACGATCGACTGGGCGTAGCGCCGGTGCTCCGCATGGCCGCCCCGACCGCGGCCCCTCGCCGTTTGTAGGAGCCGGGTTCAGCCGGCGACACGACGTCCTCGGCACGACGACGCCTTCCGGCTCCATTCGTCCCAGACGGCAACAACGCCGTTGCTGATGCGGAGCAACCGGGACCTGGCCGATGACAAGGCGACCCCGACACAGGTGACGCCCTCATGGTCCAGACGCCCGTGTCGCCGGCTGAACCCGGCTCCTACAAGCAGGAAGCCCTCAGCCGTACCGCAACAGCCACAGCGAGACCAGGCCGGCGGCCAGCACCGCCGCGCCCAGCCGGCGCAGCATCGCGTCCGGGCGGGTGAGCAGCTGTTCCATCGTCCGCCGCCACAGCCCCGGCGCGGCGAACAGGAACAGCCCCTCGATCACCGCGACCAGGCACAGCGCCTGGAGCAGCGCGGCCGCCATCAGCGTTCGTTCTTGAAGTACTGCAGGAACGGATCGTTCCGGTCGAGCACGATCACGCCCTGACCGTCGGCGAACGCGTTGCGGTAGGCCTCCAGGCTGCGGTGGAACGAGAAAAAGGCCGGGTCGGTGTTGGCCACGTCGGCGAACAGCCGCGCCGCCTGCGCATCGCCCTGGCCGCGCAGCATCTGCGCGTCGCGCTCGGCCTCGGCCACGATCACCGCCTGGTCGCGGTCGGCCTGGGCACGGATGGTGCGCGCCTGCTCCTCGCCCTCGGCGCGCAGCGCGCTGGCCACCTGCTTGCGCTCGGCGCGCATGCGGTCGTAGACCTGTTTGATCACGTCGCTGTCGGTCGGCAGGTCGATCTGCTTGAGGCGGATGTCGACGATGCGCATGCCCAGCGTCTCGGCGCCCTTGTTGATGCCTTCCAGCTGCTTGGCGATCACCTCGCTGCGGTCGCCCGACACCAGCTGGGTCAGCGTGCGCGAGTTGATCTCGTTGCGCAGCGAGTCCTTGATGATCGGCGCCAGGCGGTCGGCGGCGGCCGATTCGTCGCCGCCGGTGGCGCGGTAGAACGCGCGCGCGTCGTTGATGTAGCCGATCGCCACGAAGTCGACGCTGACGTCCTTGCGCTCGGAGGTCAGGTAGCGCTCGGGCGAGAAGTCGACCAGGGCGAAGCGGCTGTCGAAGGCGCGCACGGTCTCGACCAGCGGCCACTTGAAGTGCAGGCCGGGGCCGATGTCGGTGCGGGCCACGCGGCCCAGGTTCAGCACCAGGGCGACCTGGCCTTCGCGGACCACGTAGACCGAGCCGAGCAGGCCCAGCAGGGCGGCGACCGCCAGGGCGATCCAGAGGGAGTATTTCATCGGACGGGCTCCTCGCGGCCGGTGCGCGCAGGGTCGCGGACGCCGCTGCGTACCTGATCGGGGGTACTTTCGATCGCCGGCAGCAGCGCCTCGGCGGTGACCGCAGGGCCCAGCGGCGCGGCCGTGGACGCGGCACCGGCCGGCATCGGCACGTAGATCAGCTGGCGGCCGTCGCCGCCGACCACCTTGCGGTTGCGCGACAGCACGTCCTGCACGGTTTCCAGCCATAGGCGCTTGCGGGTGACCTCCGGCGCGTTGCGGTATTCGTCGCGCAGCAGGCTGAAGCGGGCCACGTCGCCCTCGGCGTGGGCGATCTTGGCCGCCTTGTAGCCCTCGGCCACGGTGCGCCGGCGCGCCGCTTCGCCGCGCGCCTCGGGCACGACCTTGGCCGCGTAGGCGCGCGCCTCGTTGATCAGCTGGTCCTTGATCTGCTGGGCGCTGTTGACCTCGTCGAAGGCCGGCTTGACCTCCTCCGGCGGACGCGCGTCCTGCAGGTTCAGCTCGGTCACCACCAGGCCGGTGCGGTAGGCGTCCATCGAGGCCTGCAGCTGCTGCGACGCGCTGACCGACAGCGGGCCACGCGCGCCGAGCACGGTGTCCAGGTCGGCGCGGCCGACCTGCTCGCGGACCACGCTCTGCGCCACCTGCTCGAGCATCCGCTGCGGGTCGCGCGAACCGAACAGGAACAGGCGCGGGTCGCCGACCCGGTACTGCACGTTCATGGCCACGTTGACGATGTTCTCGTCGCGGGTCAGCACCGGCACGGTGTTGCTGAAGGTCTTGATCTGGGTCGCGTTGACCTTGATCACCCGCTCCACCGGCCACGGCCACTTCAGGTTCGGGCCGGGCTGCATCACCCGCGCGAACTGGCCGAAGCGCAGGACCACGCCGCGCTGCTGCTCGCCAACCAGCTGGAAGCTGCTCAGCAGCACCAGCAGGGCCGCGCCCAGCAGGAGCCAGCGGCCGATGCCGCCGCCGTCGCCGCCGAAGACTTCGCGCAGCTTGGCCAGGACGCCGTCCAGCCCGCCGCCGCCGTTGCCGGAAGGGCGGCGCGGCGGCCAGGGGTTGCGGGGCGGGGTGTCGGGCGAGTCGCCACCCTTGCCGGGGCCGCCTTTGCCAGGGGTGTTCCAGACCATGAAAACTCCGTATCGGTGGGTCCCGTCCGCCGCGGAGCCGCGGACGGGGCATGACTGGATTCTAGCAAGACCGCGCCACCAGCCGGCCGCGCGCGCTGTCGACACGCCTGTAGGAGCCGGGTTCAGCCGGCGACACGCCAAGTCGGCACAGGCGACTCCCTCGTAATTCCGACGCCCGTGTCGCCGGCTGAACCCGGCTCCTACACATGGAAAGCGCGGCGGAATCAGTCTTCCTGGCGCGGTGGCAGCAGCGCGCGCAGCGCCTGACCGTCGGCGCGCGCGGCCAGGCGCTCGGCCTCACCGCGCGGCAGGTCGACCTGCAGCAGCCAGCCGTGCTCGTCGGCCTGCTCGGCGCGGACCGCGTCGAGCTGGTGCAGGCGCGCGCGCAGGCGCCCGGCCTGCGGCGGCAGGCGCAGCTCGCCGAAGGCCCGCTGCAGGTCCAGTCGCCGCGCCAGCGCCGCCTGCAGCAGTTCCATGCCGCGGCCGTCGCGGGCCGACAGCCACACCCGCTCGCGGTGGCCCGGGTCGTCGCCCTCGCCGCCGCTGTGGTCGTGGCGCGGCTCGGCGCCCTCGATCCGGTCGATCTTGTTGAACACCAGCAGCTGCGGCAGGTCGCCGGCGCCGACCTCGGCCAGCACCGCGTCGACCTGGGCGATGCGGTCGTCGCGCTGCGGATCGGCCGCGTCGATCACGTGCAGCAGCAGGTCGGCCTCGCGTGCTTCCGACAGGGTCGAGCGGAACGCGGCCACCAGTTCGTGCGGCAGGTCGCGGACGAAACCCACCGTGTCGGCCAGGACCACACTCCCGCCCGGCAGCGACACTCGGCGCACGGTCGGGTCCAGGGTTGCGAACAACTGGTCGGCCGCGTAGGCGTCGGCACCGGTGAGCGCATTGAACAGCGTGGACTTGCCGGCGTTGGTGTAGCCGACCAGCGCCACCCGCGGCAGTTCGCTGCGCACGCGCGCACGGCGCATCTGCGTGTGCTGGACCTCGACCTTGTCCAGGCGGCGCTGCAGCTGCTCCAGGCGCTTCTGCAGCAGGCGGCGGTCGGTTTCCAGCTGGGTCTCGCCGGGGCCGCGCAGGCCGATCGCGCCGCCGCGCTGGCGCTCCAGGTGGGTCCAGCCGCGGACCAGGCGGGTGGCCATGTGCCGCAGCTGGGCCAGTTCGACCTGCAGCTTGCCCTCGTGGCTGCGCGCGCGCTGGGCGAAGATGTCCAGGATCAGGCCGGTGCGGTCGACCACGCGCCGCTGCAGCGCCTTTTCCAGGTTGCGTTCCTGGCCCGGGCTGAGCGGATGGTTGACCAGGATCAGGTCGGCGCCGGTGGCGTCGGCCGCGGCCTTGACCTCTTCCAGCTTGCCGCTGCCGATCAGGGTCGCCGGGTTGGGCCGGTCGATGCGCGCGGTCAGGGTGGCGGCCACGCTGGCCCCGGCCGAGCGGGCCAGGTCGGCGAACTCCTCGAGCACGTCCTCGGGTACGGCCCCACCGGCGTGGGGCTGGATCAGCAACGCGTGTTCACCCTTGCGGGAACGTTCGAACAATCAATACTCCGGGGGTCACTCGGCCTCGTCGCCGCCTTCCCCGGATTCGCCCGGCTGCTGCACGTAGCCGCCGCCCGGGCCGACCCGGACATTGCGCGACGGCACGACGGTGGAAATGGCGTGCTTGTAGACCATCTGGCTGACGGTGCTGCGCAGCAGCACCACGAACTGGTCGAAGGATTCGATCGTACCCTGCAACTTGATGCCGTTCACCAGGTAGACCGACACCGGCACGCGTTCGCGGCGCAGTGCGTTCAGGAAAGGATCCTGCAGCGATTGTCCCTTGGACATCGGTTTTTCCCCTTGTTCTTCTTATGGGCCGTGCGCGGGCCTCCCCGGCCCGTGCCAGGCATGTTACACAAGCCCGCGCCCGGGAACCGGGGCCGGCGCGGCCAGGAAGCGGGAAACCGCCTGCCGGAGTTGACCGCCGTCACGTTCCGGATCGAACCAGCGCGCGTCGAGCTCGCCGCGCAGCCAGGTCAGCTGGCGCTTGGCCAGCTGGCGGGTGGCGAAGATGCCGCGGTCGCGGAACTCCGCGGCGGAGGTCGCGCCATCGAGGTGCTCCCAGGCCTGGCGGTAGCCGACCGCGCGCAGCGCCGGCAGGTCCGGCGGCCGTGGATGGTCGTGCAGCGGCGGCAGCGCGCGCAGCCGCCGCACCTCGTCGAGGAAGCCGGCTTCCAGCATCGCGTCGAAGCGGCGCGCGATGCGCGCATGCAGCAACGCGCGCTCGGCCGGCGCCAGCACCAGCCGGAGCACCCGCAGCGGCAGCCGTGGCGGCGACGGATCGCGCTGCCATGCGCTGATCGGGCGGCCGCTGAGCCGGTATACCTCCAGCGCGCGCTGGATGCGCTGGGCATCGCCCGGACGGATGCGCGCGGCGGCGGCCGGATCGACGCCGGCCAGCTCGGCGTGCAGCGCGGCCCAGCCGCGATCCTGCGCCTCGGCTGCAATCGCCGCACGCAGCGCCGGATCGGCCTGCGGCATCGGCGCCAGACCGCGCAGCAGCGCCTGGAAGTACAGCCCGGTGCCGCCGGCCAGCACCGGCAGCCGGCCGCGGGCGACGATGCCGTCGATCGCCGCGCGCGCATCGGCGGCGAACTCGGCCGCCGAATACGGCTGCCACGGCTCGCGCACGTCCAGCAGGTGGTGCGGCACGCCGGCGCGCTCGGCCGCGTCCGGCTTGGCCGCGCCGATGTCCAGTCCGCGGTAGACCAGCGCCGAATCGACGCTGACGATCTCGCCGCCGTGGCGCTGCGCCAGTTCGATGGCGAAGGCGGTCTTGCCCGACGCGGTCGGGCCCATCACCGCGATGGCCAGCGGCCGCGCGTCCTCGCCCATTCCGGCCCGGCCTCAGTCGTCGGGCCAGCGGATCGCCGGCGCCGCATCGCGCCGCGGCGCGGGTACCGCGGCGACCGCCTCCCACACCTTCAGCGCGTCGACCGTGGCGGCCACGTCGTGCACGCGCACAATCCGCGCGCCGCGCTGGGCGGCGAGCAGGTGCGCGGCCACCGAGCCGGCGACGCGCTCGGCCGGCGCCTGGCGCCCGGTCCACTCGCCGATGCTGCGCTTGCGCGACAGGCCGGCCAGCACCGGCACGCCCAGCTCGGTGAAACGTTCCAGCCCGGCCAGCAGCGCGAGGTTGTGGGCGGTGGTCTTGCCGAAGCCGAAGCCGGGGTCGGCGACCAGGTGCTTCTTAGGGATGCCGGCCAGCTCGGCGGCGAAGATCCGCTCGGCGAGGAAGCGGTGGACCTCGGCGACCACGTCGTCGTAGCGCGGATCGTCCTGCATCGAACGCGGCTCGCCCAGCATGTGCATCAGCACCACCGGCACACCCTGCGCCGCGGCCGCCTCCAGCGCGCCGTCGCGGCGCAGCGCGCAGACGTCGTTGATCATGCCGGCGCCGGCCGCCACCGCCGCGCGCATCACCTCCGGCTTGCAGGTGTCGACGCTGACGGGCAGCGCGGTCCCGCGCACCAGCCGCTCGACCACCGGGATGACGCGGCGCAGTTCCTCTTCCAGCGGCACCTCGCCGGCGCCGGGACGGGTCGACTCGCCGCCGACGTCGAGGATGTCCGCGCCCTCCTCCGCCAGCCGCAATCCGTGCGCGACCGCCGCCTCGGTGGTGGCGTGGGCGCCGCTGTCGGAGAACGAATCGGGGGTGACGTTGACGATGCCCATCACCCGGGTGCGGTCCAGCTTCAGCACGCGGCCGGCGCAGTCCAGGCTGGGGGAGACGTCGAACATCGGCATTGGCCCGGGTGGGAGTGCACGCAAGTCTGGCCCTTGGGGATGCCGCAAACAATCCCGGCGGGCCGCGCGCGGTCATGGACCGGTGCGATCCGGGCACACATCGCCCCGTCGTCCCGGCGCAAGCCGGGACCCGGTGTCTCCAGCACGTGCCGTGCCGGTGATGGGTGCGAGGAAAGTCGCTGGGTCCCGGCTTGCGCCGGGACGACGGGAGATGGGCGAAGTCGCGCCCGGTGGCGGTTCAGTCCCCGCCGATCTCCGCATCGAAGCGCGCGGCGCGGTACCGCGCATAAAGGCCGAAGACGAACGCCGCGGCGGCCACCAGCACGCTGATCCCCACCAGCGCCAGCGGCAGCCGGCCCAGCGCGTAGAACAGCGTGGTCACGGTGAGCACCGTCGAGGCGCCGCCGAAAGCGCCCGACGCCCACGGGCGCCAGGGGTTGCGGACGTAGTAGCTTTGCCGCGGATCGCGTTCCTGCTGCGGATCGGCCATGGGCGGCGGCCCGTCAGGTCTGCGTGGCCGGCCCGCCCACCGGCGGCAACGGGCGCGTGTCGCCCTTGTCGTCACCCTTGCCCGACTTGTCCCAGCCCATCGGCGGCGGCGGCTCGCGGCCTTCCATGATCGCGTCGATCTGCGGTGCGTCGATGGTCTCGTACTGCAGCAGCAGCTGGGACATCGTGTGCAGCTTGTCGATGTTCTCGGTCAGCAGGGTCTTGGTGCGCGCGTAGGCCTTGTCCAGGATCGAGCGCACCACCTCGTCGATCCGCCGCGCGGTGTCGTCGGAGACGTTCTTGTGCTGGGTCACCGAGCGGCCGAGGAACACCTCGTCCTCCTCCTCGCCGTAGGCGATCGGCCCCATCTCGTCGCTCAGGCCCCACTTGGTGACCATGTTGCGCGCCATCTTGGTCGCGCGCTCGATGTCGTTGGAGGCGCCGGTGGTGACCTTGTCCTCGCCGAAGATCAGTTCCTCGGCCACGCGGCCGCCGTACAGCGCGCACAGCCGCGACTCGATCGCCACCCGGTTCATCGAGTAGCGGTCGCCCTCGGGCAGGTACATGGTCACGCCCAGGGCGCGGCCGCGGGGGATGATCGTGACCTTGTAGACCGGGTCGTGCTCGGGCACCAGGCGGCCGACGATGGCGTGGCCGGCCTCGTGGTAGGCGGTGAGGGTCTTCTCCTCCTCGCTCATCGCCATCGAGCGGCGCTCGGCGCCCATCAGGATCTTGTCGCGGGCGCGGTCGAAGTGGTCCATGCGGACTTCCTTCGCGTTCTCGCGCGCGGCGAACAGCGCCGCCTCGTTGGCCAGGTTGGCCAGGTCGGCGCCGGAGAAGCCGGGGGTGCCGCGCGCGATCACCAGCGGCTCGACGTCGTCGGCCAGCGGCAGCTTGCGCATGTGCACCTTGAGGATCTGCTCGCGGCCCTTCACGTCGGGCAGGCCGACCACCACCTGGCGGTCGAAGCGGCCGGGGCGCAGCAGTGCCGGGTCGAGCACGTCGGGACGGTTGGTCGCGGCGATCACGATCACGCCCTCGCCGCCCTCGAAGCCGTCCATCTCCACCAGCAGCTGGTTGAGAGTCTGCTCGCGCTCGTCGTGGCCGCCGCCCAGGCCGGCGCCGCGATGGCGGCCGACCGCGTCGATCTCGTCGATGAAGATGATGCAGGGAGCGTGCTTCTTGGCCTGCTCGAACATGTCGCGCACGCGGCTGGCGCCGACGCCGACGAACATCTCGACGAAGTCCGAGCCGGAGATCGAGAAGAACGGCACCTTGGCCTCGCCGGCGATGGCGCGCGCCAGCAGGGTCTTGCCGGTGCCCGGCGGGCCGACCATCAGCACGCCGCGCGGGATCTTGCCGCCGAGCTTGGTGAACTTGGAGGGGTCGCGCAGGAAGTCGACCAGTTCGCCGACCTCCTCCTTGGCCTCGTCGCAGCCGGCCACGTCGGCGAAGGTGACCTTGACCTGGTCCTCGCCCTGCAGCTTGGCCCGCGACTTGCCGAACGACATCGCGCCCTTGGCGCCGCCGCCGCCGCCCTGCATCTGGCGCATGATGAACAGCCAGAAGCCGATGATCAGCAGCACCGGCAGGAAGTTCAGGACGATGCCCCAGAAGCCCGGGCCGGTCTTGGGCTTCTCGCGGGTCACGTCGACGTTCTTGCTCACCAGCTGGTCGATCAGCTTGGCGTCCATCGGGCCGACCACCTGGCCCTCGGTGCCGTCGCTGCGGCGATAGCGGATCGCGTTGGCGGTGAAGGTGCTCTCGTCGGTGAACACCACCGTGCGGATGCGGCCGGCGTCCACGTCCTGCAGGAAGCGGGTATAGCTCGGCGACTCGCCGACCGTGGTGCCGGGGGCGCCGTCGCGCGGGGAGAAACTCTGGAACACGACCATCAGCACGATGGCGACGACCACCCAGAGCAGCAGATTCTTGGTCAAGTCGTTCATCCTCATCGGCTCCGCGGTTCCCTGTACATGGCGTGTCGCACTGGCTGGTTGGGGTGGTTCTGGGGTCGAGCTTGCTGGGTCGAGCTTACTTGATAAGGGCGCGTTTGCCCTGCGCCAAGGCATAGACTTCCGGCGAACGCTTGCGCGAGGCCGCCGGCTTGCGGATCGCCACCTTGTCGTAGCGGCGGCGCAATTCGCGCACGTAGTCGTCGAAGCCCACCCCCTGGAACAGCTTGATCAGGAAGGCCCCGCCGGGGCGCAGGTGGCTGTCGGCGAACTCCATCGCCAGTTCGGCCAGGTGCATCGCCCGCGCCTGGTCGACCACGTCCACACCACTCATGTTGGGGGCCATGTCCGACAGCACAAGGTCGACGCGCTGGCCGTCCAGCAGCGTCTCCAACTGCGATAAGACGGCGTCTTCCCTGAAGTCGCCATGAAGGAACTCGACCCCGGCCAGCGGCGGCATCTCGAGGATGTCCAGGGCCACCACCCGGCCGCCGTCGCCCAGCGCCTGGCGCACGTACTGCGACCAGCCGCCCGGGGCGGCGCCCAGATCGACCACGACCATGCCCGGCTTGAGCAGGCGGTCGCGCTCGATCAGCTCCTCGAGCTTGTACGCCGCGCGCGAACGCAGGCCCTCGGCCTGGGCCTTCTTCACGTACGGATCGGCGAAGTGCTCGCGGAGCCAGCGGTGGCTGCTCTTGCTGCGGGAGCTGCGGGGCATGCGGGAGAGGCCGGGCGGAAACGCCCGTGGCGGTATGGGCCGCCATGATACCCTGATCCGCCTCCTGCCCCGCCCGGTACCCTCGATGTCAGTTGTCCTGACCGCCGCCCAGAACCGCTTCCTCCGCGGCCAGGCCCACGGCCTCAAGGCCCTGATGCAGGTCGGCGGCAAGGGCGTCACCCCGGCGCTGCTGGCCGAGCTGGACGCGGTGCTGGAGCGGCACGAGCTGGTCAAGGTCAAGGTCGCCGCCGAGGACCGCGAAGCCCGCGACGCGATGATCACCGACCTGGCCGGCCAGACCGGCGCGGCGCTGGTGCAGCGGATCGGCCACACCGCCACCCTGTACCGTCCGGCCCGGGAAAAGCCCGCGATCGTGCTGCCCCGGCCCTGAGCCGGAAGGCGTCGCGCCGATGCAGCTGAGCCACGAACGTCCCGACTATGCCTGGGTCCTGCGCGGCGCCGACGGCCGCCGCGCGCGGGTCAACGAGCGGGTGCTGGAACGCAGCTTCGCCCTGGCGCCAGACCAGCTGCTCGAGGACTGGCCGGCACCGGCCGCGCCCGGCGCGCTGGAACCTGCGCACCTGGAGCCCCTGCTGGCGCTCGCGCCGGAGCTGGTGGTGCTGGGCACCGGCGAGCGGCAGGTGTTCCCGCCGCCGGCGGTCCTGGCGGCCTGCCTGACCCGCGGGATCGGCATCGAGGTCATGGACAACGCCGCCGCCGCGCGCACCTACAACGTCCTGGCCGGCGAAGGCCGGCGGGTGGTGGTGGCGCTGCTGCTGGGCTGAGAGCATTTCATTGCCGTCGTTCCCGCGCGGGCGGGAACCCAGTGACTTTGATCGACGGACTGGACCGGAAAGCGCAAGTCGCTGGGTCCCCGCCTGCGCGGGGACGACGGTCCAGGTTGTGAAGGGGCTCGGGATCCCGTCGTGGCGACGAAGCGCCGTCCCTACCGCTTCGGCAGATACAGCAGCGGATCGACCGGCTTGCCGTTGTAGTGGGCTCGGCGCGCTGCGCCGGGCCGGGGATCCGCCCCCCAGCGCGGCGACCGCCTTCTTAGCGCTTAGGCAGGTAAAGCAGCGGATCGACCGGCTTGCCGTTGTAGCGGATCTCGAAATGCAGCTTTTCCCGGTCCGTGCCGGTACGCCCCATCTCGGCGATCTGCTGGCCGGCCTTCACGCTCTGGCCCTCGGCGACCAGCCGCTTGCGGTTGTGGCCGTAGGCCGACAGCCATTGTTCGTTGTGCTTGACGATGATCAGCTCGCCGTAGCCGACCAGGCCAGCGCCGGAATACACCACCACCCCATCGGCCGCGGCGGCCACCGGCTGGCCGCTGCTGCCGCCGATGTCGATGCCCTGGCGGGTGTTGTCGCCAGCGACGTAGGTCGCCAGCAGCACGCCCTGCGCCGGCCAGCGCCAGCTGAAGCCGCTGCTGGCCGGCGCGGTGGGCGGCGGCGGCGGCCGCGACGGCGCAGTGCCCTCACCGGGCTTGGGCGCCACCACGGTGCGGGTCGGCGCGGTGGCCGTGCCGCGGGTCGCGCCGGCCTGCCCCAGCGCCAGACGCTGGCCCGGATAGATCGTGTACGGCGGCTTCAGGCCGTTCCAGCGGGCCATGTCGTCGACCGACACCCCGTTGCGGCGCGCGATCGAATAAAGGGTGTCGCCCTGCTGCACCACCACCGTGGCGCCGCTGCGCCCGGCCGACGCCGCCGGACCCGCGCCGTCCTGCGGCGTGCGCACCACGGTGCTGCTGCAGGCGGCCAGCAGCAGGACCAGGGCGCCCGCCAGGCACCATCGCATCCGCTCGCGTACGCTCGTTCCGGTCATCGGTTCTCCATCGCTCCCGGCATCGGGCCGTCCGGCGCCCGCCTGCCTGTCATCCGGTGAAATGCCGCAGCAGCCCTTGCGCGGCCAGGCCGCCGCCGCCGATCAGGATACCGAAGTAGACGATCGTGCCGATGTTGGCCAGGTGACCGAGCAGGATCGCGGTGCCGTCGCGCTGGATCATGCCGATGGCGTAGAACAGCAGCGCCAGCCCCGGCAGGGTGTTGCTGAAGGGGATGAACCCGAACGGCGCCATCAGCAACAGTGCGGCAAGGATGAAGGCCAGGTTGTTGAAGATGTCCTGGGCACGGCCGTCGACCAGCCCGCGTAGCCGGTACGGCCGGCTGATCTTCTCCAGCCGGCGCACCCAGTGCAGGCCGCCGGTCAGCGCCGGGCGCAGGCGCGCGGCCGGCAGCGCGCGCTCGCGCAGCTTCGCCGGCAGCCACAGCGGCCGCCGGAACAGCCGGCTGACGCCGACCAGCAGGATCGCCGCGCCGAACACCGTGCTCACGCCGGGGATCGACACCGGGATCAGGAACACCAGGGTCAGCAGGATGGTCAGCAGCAGCAGGCCTTCGTCGCCGAACACCTGCAGCAACTCACCCAGGGTCAGCTGGTCTTCGGGCAGCTCGGCGATGATCGCCTCGAGCTGGTCGCCCAGCGAGCCTGCGTCGTTGATGTCGGAAAGGATCGGACCGGCCATGGCGCTCAGTCGACCGTGCCCGACAGCAGCGGCACGAACGTCACCGCCGCCAGCCGGGTCTCGTCGACGCCGCCGTCCTCGCGCCGGACCAGCTTGACCAGCGCCTGCGAGCCGCTGCCACCGACCGGCGCGACCAGCACCCCGCCGGTGCGCAGCTGCTCCACCAGCGCCGGCACCAGCGCCGGCGCGGCGGCGGTGACGATGATCGCGTCGTACGGACCGTGCTCGGGCCAGCCGATGCGGCCGTCGTCGTGCTTGCTGCGAACGTTCATGCCCAGCGTGCGGAAGCGCTTGCGCGCCTGGCGCAACAGCTCGCCGATGCGCTCGACGGTGTAGACCTCCAGCCCCAGCGCCGCCAGCACCGCGGCCTGGTAGCCGGAGCCGGTGCCCACTTCCAGCACCTTGGCCGGCGCGTTCTCCAGCAGCACTTCGGTCATCCGCGCCACCACCCACGGCTGCGAGATGGTCTGGCCGTGGCCGATCGGCAGCGCGGTGTCCTCGTAGGCGCGACTGGCCAGCACTTCGTCGACGAACAGGTGCCGAGGCAGGGTGCGGATCACGTTGAGCACGCGCTCGTCGGAAATTCCCGCCTCGCGCAGGCGTTCGACCAGGCGGTCGCGCACGCGCTGCGAGGTCATGCCCAGGCCCACCGCCTCCGGCTGCAGGCGCAGGCGCGGGGTCATGCGACCGCTCCGGAGGCGTCGCCATCCGGCGACGCCAGCGCGGCGGTCAGCCCGCCGACCCAGCCGGCCACCTTCTCCAGCGCCTGGTAGCGGGTCAGGTCGACGTGGATCGGGGTGATCGAGATGTGGCCGGTACGCACCGCGTGGAAGTCGGTGCCGGGGCCGGCGTCCTGCTCGGGGCCGGCCGGGCCGATCCAGTACACCGTGCGGCCGCGCGGGTCCGGCTGCGGCACGCAGGGCTCGGAGCGGTGGCGGTTGCCCAGCCGGGTCACTTCGAAGCCACGCACCTCGCCCCAGGCCAGGTCAGGCACGTTGACATTGAGGATGGTGTCGGCCGGCAGCGGGTCGGTGAGCAGGCGCGCCACGATCTCCACCGCCGCGCGCGCGGCGGTCTCGTAGTGCTTGGCGTCGTGGTTGCGGGTGGCCAGCGACATCGCCACCGCCGGCAGGCCGAGGAAACGCCCCTCCATCGCCGCCGACACCGTGCCCGAATAGATCACGTCGTCGCCCAGGTTGGCGGTGTTGTTGATGCCCGACACCACGATGTCCGGCTCGAACTCGAACATGCCGGTCAGGGCCAGGTGCACGCAGTCGGTGGGCGTGCCGGCGACCGAACAGGTGTAATGGTCCAGGCGCTTGATCCGGATCGGCAGGTCCAGGGTCAGCGAGTTGCTGGCGCCGGAACGGTCGCGGTCGGGAGCCACCACGTAGACCTCGTGGCCGGCGTCGCGCAGGCCCTGGGCCAGCGCATGGATGCCGGGTGCATCCACGCCATCGTCGTTGCTTACCAGTACGCGCATGGGGGTCCTCGAAAACGCCCTGCATGATAACCGGAAGCGTCGCGCACGGTCGTGGCGCGCGTGGCGTCGCCGGAACCGCGTGCGCGCGTGCGCTACCCTGTGCCCATGCACGAGGACGAGGACGAGGACGCCCGCCTGTTCCGCGCCGCGATCGGCAAGGTCGCGCCGCTGCGCGCTTCGGCCGCGGCGCCGCCCGCGCGGCCGAAGCCGCGGCCGGCGGCACGGCCGCACGCGGACCCCGGACCGCGCGACGCCGGCGGGCGCATCGCCGACGACCCGGCCTCGGCCCTGCTGCGCGGCGACCCCAGCGCGTTCCGGCGCGAGCGCGTCCCGGCGCGCGCCTGGCAGCGCCTGCGCCGCGGCGAGTTCGCGGTGCAGGACGAACTGGACCTGCACGGCGCCAACGCACTGCAGGCCGAGACCCTGCTGGCCCGGTTCCTGGCCGAGGCCGGCGACGCCGGCTTCGGCTGCGTGCGCATCGTCCACGGCAAGGGCGGCGGCGACGGCGTGCCGGTGCTGAAGAACCTGGTCGACCGCCTGCTGCGCCAGCGCGGCGATGTGCTCGCCTTCCATTCGGCCCCGCCCGCGCAGGGCGGCACCGGCGCGCTGCTGGTCCTGCTGGCCCGCCGCTGACCCGTACGCACGGGTCCGGAACCGGCGGGACGTAAGGCTAGAATGCGCGCCATGGACACGCCCGCCTTCACCGCCGCCGAGCTGGCCGAGCGCTTTTCCCTGCAATTGCAGGGCGAAGGCGGCACCCGCGTGCGCGGCGTGGCCACGCTGGCCAGCGCCGGCCCGGACCAGCTGGCGTTCCTGGCCAACCCGCGCTACCGCCCGCAGCTGGCCGCCTCCGGCGCCGGCGTGGTGGTCCTGCGCGCGGACGATGCCGCCAGCGCCTCCGGCACCGCGCTGGTGGCCAAGGATCCGTACGTGGCCTTCGCCCGCATCTCTGCCCTGTTCGAGCGGGTGCCGGCGCGCGATCCCGGCCTCCATCCCAGCGCCGTGGTCGATCCCACGGCCGAGGTCTCGCCCGACGCCCACGTCGGCCCGTTCGTCAGCATCGGCGCGCGCTCGAAGGTCGGCCCCGGCTGCGTGATCGGGCCCGGCTGCACGATCGGCGAGGACTGCGAGCTGGACGCCGGCTGCGAACTGCAGGCGCGGGTGACCCTGGTCGCCCGGGTGCGGCTGGGCAAGCGCGTGCGGATCCTGCCAGGCGCGGTGCTCGGCGCGGCCGGTTTCGGCCTGGCGATGGACGCCGGCCGCTGGGTCAACGTGCCGCAGCTGGGCGGGGTGGTGGTCGGCGACGACTGCGAGATCGGCGCCAACACCTGCATCGACCGCGGCGCGCTGGACGACACCGTGCTGGAAGAGGACGTGCGCATCGACAACCTGGTGCAGATCGGCCACAACGTCCGCATCGGCGCGCATACCGCCATGGCCGGCTGCTCGGCCGCGGCCGGCAGCGCCAGGATCGGCCGCTACTGCCTGATCGGCGGCGGCGCCGGCGTGCTCGGCCACCTGGAGGTCGCCGACAAGGTCCTGGTCACCGCGATGTCGCTGGTGACCCATTCGATCCGCGAACCCGGCGAATATTCGTCCGGCACGCCCCTCACCGACAACCGTACCTGGCGGAAGAACGCCGCCCGGTTCAAGCAACTGGACGCGCTGGCGCGTCGCGTCAACGCCTCCACCCAGGAAAGTACCGAATGAACGACACCGTGCAGCTCCCCGTCGACGTCAACACCATCCGCGGCCTGATCCCGCACCGCTACCCGTTCCTGCTGGTCGACAAGATCGTCGACCTGGACATCGCGGCCAAGCGCATCGTCGGCGTGAAGAACGTGACGTTCAACGAGCCGTTCTTCCAGGGCCATTTCCCCACCCAGCCGATCATGCCCGGGGTGCTGATCATCGAGGCGCTGGCCCAGGCCGGCGGCGTGCTGACCCAGCTCTCGCTCGGCCGCGACGCGCAGTCCAAGCTGTTCTACATGGTCAAGGTCGACAACGCCCGCTTCAGCAAGCAGGTCGTGCCCGGCGACGTGCTGGAACTGCACGTGCAGATCAAGCGCGTGATCCGCAACATGGCCGTGTACTACGGCGAGGCCAAGGTCGACGGCGAGATCGTCGCCTGCGCCGAAGTGCTGTGCGCCGGCACCCGCGAATGACGCCGGCCTGACCCCCGACAGGACTTCCCCGACGATGAGCGACACCGCCCGCATCCACCCCACCGCCGTCGTCGACCCGGCCGCGCGCCTGGGCGAGGGCGTGAGCGTGGGCGCCTTCACCTGGATCGGCGCCGAGGTGGAGATCGGCGACGGCTGCGAGATCGGGCCGCACTGCAGCTTCCACGGTCCGACCCGGATCGGTCGCGACAACCGCTTCGTCGGCCACGCCGCGGTCGGCGGCGAGCCGCAGGACAAGAAGTTCGCCGGCGAGCGCACCGAGCTGGTGATCGGCGACCGCAACGTGTTCCGCGAGTTCGTCACCCTCAACCGCGGCACCGGCGGCGGCGGCGGGATCACCCGCATCGGCGACGACAACTGGCTGCTGGCCTACACCCACGTGGCCCACGACTGCATCGTCGGCAACCACTGCATCTTCTCCAACAACACCACCCTGGCCGGCCACGTCACCGTTGGCGACTGGGTGATCATCAGCGGCTTCGCCGGCGCCCACCAGTTCTGCCGGATCGGCGACCACGCCTTCCTGGCGATGGGCGCGCTGGCCAACGGCGACGTGACCCCGTTCACCATGATCGGCGGCAACTCGCTGGGGCGGCCGCGCGGGATCAACAGCGAAGGCCTCAAGCGCCGCGGCTTCAGCCCCGAGCGGATCGCCGCGATCAAGCGCGCCTACCGCACCCTGTTCGTCGCCGGCCTGCCGCTGGCCGAGGCGCGCGAGCAGCTGGCGCAGCAGGCGCAGGACAGCGAGGACGTGCGCCTGCTGCTGGACTTCATCGACGGCGGCGAACGGCCGCTGCTGCGCTGACGCGCGGCGAAGGGGCATGCGGCCGGTGAACGAGCGGATCCGGGGAAGCGAGGCGGCGCGGCGCGAGGGCCAGGGGCCGCGCTTCGTGCTGATCGCCGGGGAGACCTCCGGCGACGCGCTTGGCGCCGGGCTGGTCGAGGAACTGCGCAAGCGCTTCCCCGACGCGCGCTTCGCCGGGATCGGCGGCGACGCGATGCGCGCGGCCGGGGTGGAGACCTGGCACGACGCCAGCGAACTGGCGGTGATGGGCCTGTTCGAGGTGCTGCGCCACCTGCCGCGGCTGCTGCGGCTGCGCCGCGAGTTCCGCGCGCGCGCGCTGGCCTGGCGGCCGGACGTGGTGGTCGGCATCGATGCGCCGGACTTCAACCTCGGCGTGGAGCGCTGGTTCAAGCAGCGCGGCGTGCCGACCGTGCACTACGTCAGCCCCTCGGTGTGGGCCTGGCGCGAGAAGCGCGCCGAGAAGATCGGCGCCAGCGCCGACCGCGTGCTGTGCCTGTTCCCGATGGAACCGGCGATCTACGCCCGCCACGGCGTGGACGCCCGCTTCGTCGGCCACCCGATGGCCGACGCGATGCCGCTGCAGCCCGACCGCGACGCCGCGCGCGCGCAACTGGGGCTGCCGTCCGGCGCGCCGGTGCTGGCGGTCCTGCCCGGCAGCCGCCTGGGCGAGATCGAACGGCTCGGCGAGGCGTTCTTCGAGGCGGCCTGGCGGGTGTCGGAGGCGCTGCCGGCGCTGCACGTGGTGGTACCGGCGGCCAACGCCCGCTGCCGCGCGCTGCTGCAGGCGCAGATGTCGCACTCGGCGCTGCCGGTGCTGCATTCGCACCTGCTCGACGGCCAGGCGCGCACCGCGCTGGCCGCCGCCGACGTGGTCCTGCTCGCCTCGGGCACCGCGACCCTGGAAGCCATGCTCTCCAAGCGGCCGATGGTGGTGGGCTACCGCGTCTCGCCGTTGACCTACCGCATCGTGCGCGCGCTGGGCCTGATCAAGGTCGACCGCTACGCACTGCCCAACGTCCTGGCCGGCCGCGACCTGGCGCCGGAACTGATGCAGGACGAGTGCACGCCCGAACGGCTGGCCGCGGCGGTACTGCACTGGTTCCGGTCGCCGGAAGCGGTGGCCGGACTGCAGCCCGTGTACCTCGATCTGCACGACCAGCTGCGCCGCGACGCCTCCGCTTCCGCGGCCGAGGCGATCGCCACCCTGCCCGGCCTGGCGTTCGCACGCGAGGCGAAGGCGTGAGCCGGCGCGCGGCGCGGGCCGTGGCGGGCGACGCCGGCATCGGCCTGTTCGCGATCGACCGCGCAATGCTGCGCGTGGCCGGCGTCGACGAGGCCGGCCGCGGCCCGCTGGCCGGACCGGTGGCGGTGGCCGCGGTGATCCTCGACCCGGTCCGCCCGGTCGACGGCCTGGACGATTCCAAGAAGCTCAGCGCCGCCCAGCGCGAAGCGCTGTACCCGCTGATCGTGGAGCGCGCGCTGGCCTGGCACATCGAGATGGTCGCGGTCGAGGAGATCGACCGGCTCAACATCCTGCACGCCACCCTGGAGGGGATGCGCCGCGCCATCGCCGCCCTGGGGCCGCCGGCGGAGCTGGTGCGGATCGACGGCAACACCCTGCCGCGCGCGCTGCCCTGCATGGCCGAGGCCATCGTCGGCGGCGATGCGCTGGAGCCGGCGATCATGGCCGCCTCGATCCTGGCCAAGGTCGCCCGCGACCGGCTGATGTGCCGGCTGCACGAGGAGCACCCGCATTACGGCTTCGATGCGCACAAGGGCTATCCGACCCCGGCGCACCTGGCCGCGCTGGCGCGGCACGGCCCCTGCCCGCACCACCGGCGCAGCTTCGCCCCGGTGCGCGAGGCGGCCGCGCGCCTGCGCGAACCGGTTCCCTTGTAGGAGCCCAGCTTGCTGGCGACACGGGCGTCGGAATCACGAGGGCGTCGCCTGGGCCGGCGGCGTCGGGTCGCCGGCTGAACCCGGCTCCTACAACAGCCACGGCGCGGCCGCTCTTCTGTAGGAGCTGACTTCAGTCGGCGACACGGGCGTCGGAACCACGAGAGCGTCGCCTGKGCCSGCGRCRTCGGGTCGCCGGCTGAACCCGGCTCCTACAACAGCCATGGCGCGGCCGCTCTTCTGTAGGAGCYGACTTCAGTCGGCGACACGGGCGTCGGAACCACRAGRGCGTCGCCTGTGCCSRCGRCRTCGGGTCGCSGGCTRARCCCGGCTCCTACAACRGCGCATCGGCGATCAGGCYGACTCGYYCKGTCAGGTAGCKGACTKCAGYMGCGCGAAGSACGGCCGCCACGCCAACCGATGCGCTGCCGACATCCAGCGTCGCTTGCCGCACCCCGGAAACGCGAACGGCCCGCCGAAGCGGGCCGTTCCTGCATCGACCGGGATCGACGGCTTCAGTGCTGGTGGCCGCCGTCGCCATGCACGTGGCCGTGCTCGATCTCCTCGGCGCTGGCCTCGCGGACCTCGACGATCTCCACGTCGAAGTGCAGGTCCTTGCCGGCCATCGGATGGTTCAGGTCCACGTCGACCACGCTGTGGCCGACCTTCTCCACCGTCACCGCGCGCGGACCGAAGTTGGTCTGCAGCACCACCTGCATGCCCGGCTGCAGCTTCGTATTGCCGAAGTGCTTCTTCGGGATGCGCTGACCCAGGCCCTCGCGGCGCTCGCCGTAGGCCTCGGCGGCCGGCACGTCGACGCCAAAGCTCTCGCCCTCGGCCTTGTCCTGCATCGCCGCCTCCAGGCCCGGGATGATGTTGCCGTGGCCGATCAGGATCGCGATCGGCTCGCGCTCCTTCGAACTCTCCAGCGGCTCCTGCCCGACCTCGGACACGGTGTAGTGGAAACGGACGACGCGGTCTTTTTCGATCTTCATGCGCAACTCGGTGTGGCTGCCAGGGAGCCGGCAGCGGGTGGGCGGCTTGTCGGCCGCGAGGGAGTGCGGCCATGATGGCCGCCGTGAGGAAAGACCCGCATTATCCCGCCCCGCTCCCGCCGGTGCCAGTTCCGGCCCGGCTGGCGCTGCTCGCGCTGGCGCTGCTGCTGGCCGCCTGCGGGCGCGACGCGGTCCGCGCCGACCTCCCGGCCGGCGGCCACTGGCCGCAGGTCGCCCCGGCCGACCCGGCCGACCCGGCCGCAGCCAACGCTGTCACCCTGCGCGCGCTGAGCCTGGTCGGCACTCCCTACCGCTATGGCGGCAACACCCCGGAATCGGGCTTCGACTGCAGCGGCCTGGTCAACTACGTCTATCGCGACATGCTAGACCTGCGCCTGCCGCGCAGCTCGCGCGACCTGGCCGCGGTGCAGGGTCCGCGGCTGGAGCCGCGCCGCCTGGCCAGCGGCGACCTGGTGTTCTTCGGCAGCAGCGGCAACGTCAGCCATGTCGGCATCTACGTCGGCGAAGGCCGCTTCGTGCACGCCCCCAGCAGCGGCGGCACGGTCCGCCTGGACCGGCTGGACGGTCCGTACTGGCGCGACAACTACAGCGGCGCGAAACGTGTTCTGCGGTGAAATGGGACACGCATCACGTCGTTATTTACGAAAATTTAACTTATTGTGAACATCAAGGGACGGTGAAAACGGCATGATCGTGCAATTGCCGTAAAGTGATCCGCGCGTGACGACCGACGACCTGCGCCCAGGCCAGCCTGCCGCCACCCCTGCCGCCCGCTCCCGCCGGGTGTTGCCTCCCCTACTCTCCCTGCTGCTGGCCCTCCCGGCCACGCCCCTGCTGGCGGCCCCGGAGCCGGCTCAGATCGTGCCCGAACCCCTGGCTCCGGCCGCGGTCGACGTGACCGTCCCGGCCGAACTGGAACTGCCGGCACCGCCGGTCGCCGCCGCGCCGGCTCCGGTGGCGCCCACTGCGGCCGCCGCCGAAGCCCCGGCCGCCTCCGGCCTGCGCCAGAAGGCCGATGCCGCGGCCAACGCCACCCTGGCCGCGCTGCTGCCGCACCTGGCCGGCAACGACAGCATCCCGCTGCTGGACCGCTCGGCGATGTTCGCCGGCGACGTCAGCCGCCTGCTGGCCGCCTACGACCTGACCCTGGGCGTGCCCGCCCAGGCGTCCCATGCGCAGGAAGGCCCCGTGCAGCAGGTGCTGAAGGCGGCGATGTCGCTGATCGGCACGCCCTACCGCTGGGGCGGCTCCTCGACCGAAGGCTTCGACTGCAGCGGCCTGGTCGGCTATGTGTTCCGCAGCGCGCTCGGGGTCGAGCTGCCGCGCGTGTCGCGCGAGATGGCCGCCACCGCTGACGGCGAGCTGATCCGCGACCGCAGCCTGCTCAACCCGGGCGACCTGGTTTTCTTCGGCCTGCGCGGCCGGATCAACCACGTTGGTATCTACGTCGGCGACGGCCAGTTCCTGCACGCACCCAGCCGCGGCAAGGACGTGCGCGTGGACCGCATGGATTCGGGCTACTGGGGCAACCGCTTCATGCAGGCCCGCCGCGTCGAGATCTGATCCGGACGCAGGCCGCACTCCCACCCCGAAGGCCGCCGCGAGGCGGCCTTCGTCTTTACCGGGGGACGTGGCGACCGGCACCGCCCGCGCGTCCATGCCGCGCAGCAGCGTGACCGCGGGGCCACGCCTCGGCGATCTTCACCGCAACCGGACGAGAGGGGGATCGCGATGCAGGCGACGCTGCTGACCAGCCTGATGCTGCCGCTGGCGCTGGGCGTGATCATGTTCGGCCTCGGCCTGGGGCTGGGCGTCGACGACTTCCGCCGGGTGGCGCGCTACCCGCGCGCGGTGCTGATCGGGCTGGCGCTGCAGACCCTGCTACTGCCCTGGGTCGCGTTCGGCCTGGCGCTGGCCTTGCGCCTGCCGCCGGAACTGGCGGTCGGCCTGATGCTGCTGGCCGCTTCGCCCGGCGGCGCCACCGCCAACATCTACAGCCACCTGGCGCGCGGCGACGTGGCCCTGAACATCACCCTGACCGCGATCAACAGTGCGCTGTGCCTGCTGACCCTGCCGGTAATCCTCAACCTGTCCCTCGAGTACTTCATGGGCGCCGGCCAGTACGTGCCGCCGCCGACCCGCAAGATCGTCGAGGTCGCGGTGATCATCCTGCTGCCGGTGCTCGCCGGCATGACCGTGCGCGCGCTGGCGCCGGCGGCGGCCGCGCGGGCGGAACGGCCGCTGCGGCTGCTGGCGGTGCTGGTGCTGGGCCTGCTGATCGTGGCCTCGCTGTCGCAGTCCTGGCGGATCCTGGTGCAGTACCTGGCTGCGGTCGGCGCCGCCTGCCTGCTGTTCAACCTGGCCAGCATGGCCGCCGGCTACCTGGCGCCGCGCGCGTTGCGGCTGCCGCACGCGCAGGCGGTCGCGATCTCGATGGAGATCGGCATCCATAACGGCACCCTGGCGATCTACGTCGCGCTGAACGTGCTGGAGAACAGCGCCATCGCCGTGCCGCCGGCGATCTACAGCGTGCTGATGTTCTTCACCGCCGCCGCGTTCGCCTGGTGGGCGACGCGCGGCCCGCGCCGCCAGCAGGCGGACGGCGTCGCCTGACCGGCGTGCCGGCGGCGTCGGCGCGGCGGAAACCGCGCCGGCGCACACCGCTCATTCGCGCGAGCCTTCGTGTTCCAGGCCGACATTGCTCGAGGCCAGTTCGTAGGTGTCCCGGTCCAGCAGCCCGGTCTCCTTGGCCACCAGCACCGGCACCAGCATCTGCCCGGTGACGTTGGTCATGGTCCGCATCATGTCGAGGATGCGGTCGATCGCCACCAGCAGGGCGATGCCCTCCAGCGGCAGCTTCGCCGCGCTCAGCACCAGGGTCACCATCACGATCGCCGTACCCGGCACCCCGGCGGTGCCGAAGCTGCCCAGCACCGAGGCCAGCAGGATCACGAAGTACTGGTTCAGCGACAGGTCGATCCCGAAGTACTGGGCCACGAACACGGCGGTCAGCGCCGGGTAGATCGCGCCGCAACCGTCCATCTTGATGCTCGCGCCCAGCGGCACGGCGAACGCGGCGTAGTCGCGGTCCACGCCCAGGTTGTGGGTAACGCTGCGCAGGGCCACCGGCATCGAGGCGAAGCTCGACGAGCTGACGAAGGCCACCTGCATGCCGGGCGCGGCGCCGCGGAAGAACCGCAGCGGGTTCAGCCCGTGCGCCAGCAGCAGGCCGCCGTAGACGACCACGATGTGCAGCGCGCAGGCCAGGTACAGGGCGAAGACGAAGTTGCCCAGCGGCAGCAGCTTCTCGAAGCCGTAGCTGCCGACCAGCCCGGCGATCAGGCCGAAGGTGCCCAGCGGGGTCATCTCGAGCACGAAGCGGGTGACCTGGATCATGGTCTCGCTGGCCTCGCCGGCCAGCGCGCGCAGCCGCGCGGTGCGCTCGCCGAGCTTGACCAGGGCGAAGCCGACCAGCCCGGCGAAGAAGATCACCTGCAGGATCTTGCCGTCGGCCAGCGCCCGGAACGGATTGGCCGGGACCACGTCCAGCAGCACCTGCACCGGCGTGGGCACCTCGCGCGGGGTGTAGTCGGCGGCCATCTCCAGCCCGGTCACGCCATGCCCGGGCTTGAGCACCAGGCCGACCGCCAGCCCGACGCACACCGCCAGCGCGGCAGTGGCGGCGAACCAGAGGAAGGTGCGCCCGCCGAGCGCGGCCACCGACTTCTGCCCGTGCAGCGAGGCCACCGCGTTGATCACCGCGAACAGCACCAGCGGCACCGCGATCATCCTGATCAGGGTCACGTAGACCGTGCCCAGCGGCCCGAACCAGGTCTGCGCCGCCGGCCCCATCAGCCAGCCGGCCAGCGCGCCGAGGACGAAGCCGGCCAGCACGCGCTGCCAGAACGGAATGGCCAGCCAGGCCGACACCAGTCTCATCGTCGAGGGCAATCCGGGAATCCGTGGAGCCGGCACGATAGCCCATGGCACCGGCACTGGCGATGGCGGCGATGGAACGCCGGGATGTCATCGGCACGACATTGCGGCGGCGGCATAATACGGGCCTCCACCCACCGCGCCGCCGGCGTCAGGGCACGGCGCCGCGGCAGCGGTGCGTAGCCGCAGCCCTGACGCATGCGCCAACGCCGAGCCGCGATGCACCCCTCCAGGCTGTTGCTGCCCCTGTCCGCCTTCTGCGCAACCCTGCTCGGCGCCTGTGCCGCCACGGGCGGCAGCCCGCGGGAGGTTTCCGCGGTCGCAGTGTCCGTGCCGGCGGTCGCCCATCCCGGTGGCGAGACCGCGGCGTGGTGGTACCGCAGCGGCGCGGCGCAGGCCGCGAGCCGCGGCGCGATGTCGGGCCGGGCGAAGAACGTGATCGTGTTCCTCGGCGACGGCATGAGCCTGACCACGGTGGCGGCCGCGCGCATCCTCGACGGCCAGCGCCAGGGCCGACCCGGCGAGGAGAACCTGCTGAGCTGGGAGCGCTTCCCGCATACCGCCTTCAGCAAGACCTACAACACCGACTCGCAGACCCCGGACTCGGCCGGGACCATGAGCGCGATCACCACCGGGGTGAAGACCCACATGGGCGCGATCGCCGTGTCCGCCGGCGACCGCCACGACTGCGCCGACAGCCTGGGCAAGCACCGCCTGACCTGGCTGCAGCTGGCCGACAGCGCCGGCATGGCCACCGGCATCGTCTCCACCGCGCGGCTGACCCACGCCACCCCGGCGGCGACCTGGGCGCATTCGCCCAACCGCGACTGGGAGAACGACACCGACCTGCCGGCCGCGGCCGTGGCCCAGGGCTGCGTCGACATCGCCCGGCAGCTGGTCGCCACGCCCTACGGCCGCGGCCCGACCGTGCTGCTGGGCGGCGGCCGTGCCGAGTTCCTGCCCGCCGAGCAGCGCGACCCGGAGTACGACGACAAGGTCGGCCTCCGCCTGGACGGGCGCGACCTGGTCGCCGAGTGGAAGAACGCGCATCCGCAGGGCGCCTACGTGTGGAACCGCGCGCAGCTGCAGGCCGCGGCCGATGCGCCGGCGGTGCTGGGCCTGTTCGAGCCGGACCACATGCAGTTCGACCACGACCGTGACCGTGCCGCCGAGCCCTCGCTGGCCGAGCTGACCGCCGAGGCGATCCGGCGCCTGTCGCGCGGGCCGAACGGCTACGTGCTGATGGTCGAGGGCGCGCGCATCGACCACGCCAACCACTACGGCAACGCCTTCCGCGCACTGGACGAGACCATCGCCATGTCCGAGGCGGTGCGCATCGCGGCGGAGATGACCTCGGCCGACGATACCCTGATCCTGGTCACCGCCGACCACTCGCACACCCTCAACTTCGTCGGCTACCCGGTGCGCGGCAACCCGATCCTGGGCAAGGTGCGCGGTGCCAGCGGCGAGGACGACGGCAACGGCGGCTACGCGCGCGACGCCACCGGCCTGCCCTACACCACGCTCTCCTACGCCAACGGGCCCGGCAACACCGGCGAGAGCAACCGCCAGCCGGCCGGGCCCAAGCGGTTCCTGCACGCGCCCAGCAGGTTCGAGCCGGTGCAGGGCCGTCCCGACCTGTCGCGGGTCGACACCGCCGACCCCGACTACCTGCAGGAAGCGCTGGTGCCGCTGAAGGCCGAATCGCACGGCGGCGAGGACGTGGGCATCTGGGCACGCGGACCGGGCAGCGGGGCGGTCCGCGGCACGCTCGAGCAGAACGCGATCTACCACGTCATCGTGCAGGCGACCCCGCGCCTGCGCGAGCGCCTGTGCCAGGCCGGCACCTGCGACGGCAACGGCGTGCCGGTGGAACTGCCGCAGCCGGCGGAGTTCATGCGGAAGCGCTGAGCCACCACGCCCTCGCTCCTTCGTTGTTGTAGGAACCGGGCTTGCCCGCGACCCGACGCCGTCGGCACAGACGACGCCTTCAGGCCCCCTGCCGCCACGCGCTCAAATGGGGTCAGGTTCAATTATTTCCGGGAAAAATGAACCTGACCCATTTGTGGACCCCATTTGTGACGTGTTGCCGTCGACACAGGCTACGCCCCTGTGACACCGACGCCCGGGTCGCCAGCAAGCTGGGCTCCTACACAAAACCGCGTCGCCGCGGTCTCAGAACGGCTTGGCCAGCACCAGCCAGATCACGACCAGCAGCGCCAGCACCGGCAGTTCGTTGAACAGCCGCAGCGTCCGTGACGCGGGCAGCGCGCGCCCCTGGTCGACGCCCTTGAGCCAGCGCCCGGCCACGATGTAGTGCGCCAGCATCAGCGCGACCAGTGCGAGCTTGGCGTGCAGCCAGCCGGCGGGCGAGCCGACCATGGTCGGGAACCCGTCGACCACGCGATAGCCCAGCCACAACACCACGCCGAGCAGCGCCGCCAAGCCGAACATGTGGTGGCCGAAGCGGTACAGCCGCCGCCCCATCAGCAACAGCCGCGCCTGCACCTCCGGCTGGCCCGCCGTTTCGGCCAGGTTGACCAGGATCCTGGGCAGGTAGAACACGGTCGCCATCCAGGCGACCACGAACAGCAGGTGGAACGACTTCACCCAGAGATACGTGGCGTACATGCGCGGCGGCCTGCGGCTAGGATGTGCCGATTCTCGGCGATGGCCCGCACGCTGTCGAACCGGCGAAGTCCCATCCACGTTCCCAACGACCTCGCACGCCACGATGACCAAGCTCTACGACCAGCGCTATTTCGACCACTGGTACCGCCGCGAAGGCGTGCAGGACCCGCGGCGCCTGGCGCGCAAAGTCGCGCTGGCGGTGTCGGTGGCCGAGCATTACCTGGAACGCCCGCTGCGCAGCGTGCTCGACATCGGCTGCGGCGAGGGCGCCTGGCGCGCGCCGCTGCTGAAATTGCGGCCAAAGCTGCGCTACCTGGGCTTCGACGCCAGCGAGTATGCGATCGCCCGGCATGGCACGCGGCGCAACCTGCACCTGGCGCGGTTCGGCGACTTCGCCTGGCTGCGGCCGTGCGCGCCGGTCGACCTGCTGGTCTGCGCCGACGTGCTGCACTACCTGCCCGCGCGCGAACTGGCGCAGGGACTGCCGGGCCTGGCCGAGCTGTGCGGTGGCGTCGCCTTCCTCGAGGCCTTCACCGCCGAGGACGAATTCGAGGGCGACACCGACGGCTTCCAGGCGCGTCCGGCGCGCTGGTACCGGCGACGGCTGCAGGCGCAGGGCTTCACCGCGGTCGGCTCGCATTGCTGGCTGGGGCCGGCGCTGGCCGGCAGCGCCTCGGCGCTGGAGCGTTTGTAGGAGCTGACTTCAGTCGGCGACACGACGACGTCGGCACAGGCGACGTACTCGTGACTCCGACGTCGTCGTGTCGCCGACTGAAGTCAGCTCCTACAAGAAGCCGCCGCCACTATGCGGGCCGCTACCGCCGGCGCGCGGACCAGTCCTGCACGATCCGCGCAATCGCAGCCACGCCATCGGTCAACGCCGCCGGCCCCGGCTGCAGGATCAGCGGCGACTTGATCTCGTGCAGTTCGCCGTTGCGCACCGCCGGGATCGCGTCCCAGCCCGGACGCGCGGCGACCTGCTCCGGCCGGAACTTCTTGCCGCACCACGAGCCGAGGATGATGTCCGGCGCGCGCGCGACCACCGGGTCGCCGCTGGCCAGGATCCGCGCCTTCGCCAGCGGTTCGGCGGACAGGTCCGGGAACACGTCGTCGCCGCCGGCGATGCGCACCAGCTCGGCCACCCAGCGGATGCCGGTGATGATCGGCTCGTCCCATTCCTCGAAGTACACCTTCGGCCGCACCGGCAGCGACGCCGCCTCGCGTTCGATGGCGTCGAGCCCGCGCCGCAGCGAATCGGCGTAGGCGGCCGCGCGGTCGCCCGCCCCCACCAGCGTACCCAGCCGGCGCACGTAGTCGAGGATGCCCTCGACGCTGCGGTGGTTGGCGATCCACACCTCGACCCCGCGCCGGACCAGCTCGGCGGCAATGTCGGCCTGGATGTCGGAGAAGCCGATCGCCAGGTCCGGGCGCAGCGCAAGGATCGCCTCGGTCTTCGCGCTGGTGAACGCGCTGACCTTCGGTTTCTCGCGCCGCGCCTGCGGCGGGCGCACGGTGAAGCCGCTGATGCCGACGATGCGGTCCTGCTCGCCGAGCGCGTACAGCGTCTCGGTCGGTTCCTCGGTCAGGCAGACGATGCGTTGCGGCCCCATCAGCGCACCGGCTTGCGGAAATAGACCACGCGCTCGGTCTGCTCGAAGCCGCAGGCCGCGTGCGCGGCCAGACTGGCGCGGTTGTCGGCCAGCGCGTCGGAGGCCAGCTCGCCGCAGCCCTGCGCACGCGTCCATTCCTCGACCGCCGCCACCAGCGCACGCCCGACCCCGCGCCCGCGCCAGGCCGGCACCACGTACCAGCCTTCGAGGAAGCCGACCGGCGAGGAGCCGGTGCCGTTGACGTATTCGCGCCGCAAGCTCGCCTCGGCCATGCCGACGACGCCGCCGCCGGCCTCGGCGACGAACGCCGCCGCGTCGCCGTCGCCCTCGAGCATCGCGTGCGCCTCGGCATCCAGTTCCACGGCGTCGGCATCGGGCCACAACGCGCTGCGCATGGCCACCCATGGTCCCAGGTCGGCGGCGACTGCCGCGCGCACCCGCACGCGGCTCACGGATACCGCATCCGCTTGGACCAGTGGCCCTCGATCTCGTGCTGGTAGCACCAGCGCTCGTGCAGGCGGTAGCCGGCGCCGTACCAGAACTCGAACG
Organism: Pseudoxanthomonas suwonensis; assembly: GCF_000972865.1. Lineage (NCBI taxonomy): Bacteria > Pseudomonadati > Pseudomonadota > Gammaproteobacteria > Lysobacterales > Lysobacteraceae > Pseudoxanthomonas > Pseudoxanthomonas suwonensis. The sequence continues at coordinate 2,963,551 of NZ_CP011144.1, read as the reverse complement.
ACACCGGCACCACCCGGAACCCGCCCCAGCCCGGCGGGCGCGGCACCTCGCGGCCGTCGAACTCGGCCTCGACATCGGCCAGGCGCGCGTCGAACTCCTCGCGCGAGACCAGCGTGGCCGACTGCTTCGAGGCCCAGGCGCCGAGCTGGCTCATCCGCGGGCGGCTGGCGAAGTAGGCGTCGGCCTCGGCGTCGTCGACCTGCTCCACCCCGCCCTCGATCCGCACCTGCACCCCGGCCTCGCGCAGGTGCCGCCACAGGAACAGCAGCGCCGCATGCGGGTTGGCCCGCAGGTCGCGTCCCTTCGGGCTGTCGAGGTGGGTGAAGAACACGAAACCGTTCGCGTCGAACGACTTCAGCAGCACGGTGCGCGCGGACGGCCGCCCGTCCGCGCCCACGGTGGCCACGGCCATCGCGTTGGGATCGGCGATGCCGCTGGCCACGGCCTCGTCGAGCAGCCGGCCGAAGGTGGCGAGCGCCTCGGCGTACAGCAGGTCGGTCATGGCGGCCTCCACTTGCGCGACAGGGGCACGTATTGTGGACCCATGCCCGGGACGACGCACGCCGGCTTTCCCGAATCGCTGGCGCGCGAGGCGCTGGCCGCCAGCGGCGCGCGCCGCGGCGACGGCCTGCGCGTGCTCGGCATCGGCGGCCTGCAGGGCAGCGGCAAGAGCACGCTGGCGGCACAGGTGGTGGCCGCCGCGCAGGCGGCGGGCCTGTCGGCAGCGACCGTGTCGCTGGACGACTTCTATCTCACCGCTGCGCAACGTCGCGCGCTGGCGCACGAGGTGCATCCGCTGCTGGCCACCCGCGGCCCGCCGGGCACGCACGACGTCGGGCTGGCGCTGGCGACGATCGACGCGCTGCGCGCCGGCGGCACCCCGCCGCTGCCGCGCTTCGACAAGCTCGGCGACGACCGCGCGCCGGCATCGCGGTGGCCACGCCCGTCGCGGCCGCTGGACCTGCTGGTGTTCGAGGGCTGGTGCCTAGCGGTGCCGGCCGAAGCAGCGCAGGCGCTGCGCGATCCGCTCAACGCGCTGGAACGCGACGAGGATGCGGACGGCCGCTGGCGCCGCTGGTGCAACCGGGCGCTGGCGGACCACTACCCGGCGCTGTGGTCGCGGATCGACCTGCTGTGGTTCCTGCAGCCGCCGGATTTCGACACCGTGTACGCCTGGCGCTGGCAGCAGGAGCAGGCGCTGCAGGCGGCCGACCCCGGCCGCGCCGGCATGGATCGCGCCCGCCTGGAACGCTTCGTCCAGCACTACGAACGGGTCAGCCGGCAAGCGCTGCACACGCTGCCGGGCATCGCCGACACCTGCGTGCCGCTGGATGCACGGCGCCGCCCCGGTACGCCCGTGCATGCACCGCGCCATGAGCGGAACGGACCCGGATTTTTCAGACAAGTCTGATTGGCACCGGTGCGCGGCAGCGTCAGATTTCGCTGCATGGGGGGAATCGGAACCGCCGCGAAGCAGCCGGGGCCCGGCTGCACGCTGATGTGCCGGACACCGGCGCCGACGCGGTTCCGGCACCTGTCCAGGCCGCGCCATGCCGTTTCGCCCCGTCCCCCGGGGGGTCGGCACCCCAGCGGCCCGTCCGGGTCCCCACGGGCCCGGACGTCCTTTTTCCTTCCTTTCCCTCACGGTTCGCCGTCCTCCCGGTTGGCGCGATGCTTGCGTCTGCTTTTCCGGGCCGGATCCGTTTGCCGTGCCGGATCCGGCCTCACCGCCCCGCCTTCGGAGCCGCCGATGGAACGCCGTCCCTCCCTGGCACCACCGCCCGCCAGCGCTCCACGGCGCCGTGCGGCCGCCGCATGGGCGCTGCTGCTGCCGCTGCTGCTGGCGCCGCCGGCGGCGCTGGCCGCCGCCGCGGCGGGCGGCGCCATGCCGGCGGGTTGGCTGCTGCTGGCCGGCGCCGGCGCCGGGGCGCTGCTGGCCGCGGCCGCCACGGCGCTGCGGCGACGGATGCGCCGCGCCGCCCTGGCCAACATGGCGGTCGACACGCATACCGGGGCGATGCTGGAAGCGCTGCCCTGCGCGGCGTTCGTGAAGGACGCCCGCGGACGCTACGTGGCGGTGAACCGGGCGTTCGCCACCCTCTACGACTGCCAGCGGAGCGACGTGCTGGGGCGGACGCTGGCGCAGACCCGGCACGTCCACGGTCCCGACAGCGAGCCCCTGCAGCAGGCCGACGATGAACTCGAACTCACCGGCGCGCGGGTGGTCCGCGAGATCGAACGCCCGGCCGGGGACGGCAGCGCGCGGCTGGTGCCGCAACTGCTGTCGCTGCAGCTGCAGCCGCTGGCGACCGCCAGCGGCTTCCCGTGCGCGAGCATCGGCACCCTGTGCGACGTGACCGCACTGCGCGAGGCACGGCAGGCCGGCGAGGCAGCCGCGCGCACCACCGACACCTTCCTGTCGATGATGGGCCACGAGATCCGCACCCCGGTCGCCGGCGCGCTGGAGCTGGTGGAACTGCTGGCGCAGACGCCGCTGGACCAGGAACAGGCGCACCTGCTGGGCATGCTCGAGGATTCGGTCGAGACCCTGCTGCACATCGTCGGCGACATCGTCGACTTCTCGCGCATCGAGGCCGGCGAATCGACCCTGGAGCCGGGCCCGTGCGACGTACGTGCGCTGGCCGACGGCGTACTCGCGCTGTTCGCGCCGCAGGCGATGGACAAGGGCCTGCGCCTGTACGCGGGCATGGACTGGCGCCTGGCGGCCGAATACCGCTGCGACGCCGCGCGCCTGCGCCAGGTGCTGGCCAACCTGGTCGGCAACGCGATCCGCTTCACCGAGGCCGGGCACGTGGAACTGCGGGTCGAGCTGGCCGGCCACACGCCCGATGGCCAGCGCCTGCGCTTCACCGTCTCCGACACCGGCATCGGCATGTCGGCCGAACACCTGCAGCGGGTGATGCAGCCGTTCGCCGGCGACGGCGAACCGGACCGGCACCGCACCGGCCTGGGACTGGCCCTGTGCCGCCGGATCGCGCGCCTGATGGACGGTACGCTGGACCTGTCCAGCCTCCAGGACGAGGGCACCGTCGCCCGCCTGGAGGTGGTCCTGCCCGTGGTCCGCCAGCTGCAACCGCAGGCGGACATGGCCGGCCGGATCGCGCTGCTGTGCACCCGCGACCGGCGCCTGGGCTACGGCCTGGCCAACGCGCTGTCGGCCCTGGGCTTCAACCTGATCGAGGCCACCCCCGCCGACCTGGCCGACATCGGCGCCGATGACGCGCACCTGTTCGTGGTCGACGCGGCGCTGGCCGCCGCGGGCAGCCTGCCGCCCGGCGCACGCCTGCTCCGCATCGTCGACCTGCGCGCACCGGAAGCGGCGCGCCTGCCGGCCGACGGCGCGGTGAACCTGGCGGGCATGCCGCTGCTGTGGCGGGCGACGGTCAAGGCCTGCCATGCGGCGCTGGACCTGGCCCCGCCCGAAGCGCCGGCCGACCCCGCCGCCGCGTCCGCCGCCGCGCCCGGCGCGCGGATCCTCGTGGCCGAGGACCATCCGATCAACCGCGCGGTGATCTCGCGCCAGCTGCAGCGCCTGGGCTACCGGCACGAACTGGTGGAGAACGGCGAACAGGCGCTGCAGGCGCTCGCCCGCGAGCGCTTCGACCTGCTCGTCACCGACTGCCGCATGCCGGTGCTGGACGGCTACGCGCTGGCCCGCCGGATCCGCGCGTCCGAGCGCGGCGGTACCGCGCGCCTGCCGATCATCGCGCTGTCGGCGAGCATGCCGCCCGACCAGGCCCGGTCCTGCGCCGATGCCGGCATGGACGGCTTCATCGCCAAGCCCGTGCAGTTGCACGAACTGGAAACCGTGCTCGCCGCGCACCTGCCGCGGACGGTACCGACGAAAGCCGTGGAGGCGCCTGCACGGCCCACGCCGGCCGACGCTTCCAGCCAGCGCCAGCTGGCCGAGCTGATGGACGCGTTCGGCTCGCCGCGGCAGGTGCGCGACGTGCTGCAGCGGCTGCTGGAAGCCGGCCGCCAGGACATGCAGGCGCTGGACCGCGCGCTGCGCGACGGCGACGTGCAGGAACAGCGCGAACTGCTGCACCGCATCGGCGGCTCGCTGCGCCTGCTCGGCGACGCCTGCGGCGCCGGCCAGCCGCTGCCGGCCGGCCACCGCCAGCGACGCGATGCGCTGGTACGGCGCCTGGACGCGCTCGCCGGGCTGCTGGCCGGCCTGGATCCACCGGCGGTGGTCGAGGACGGCGGGTGATGCCGCAGCGGGATGCGCCCCCGTCGGCCAAGGCAGCCACGGACGGCGGCGTCCCGCGAACCCTGCGCATCATCCTGGCCGACGACCACCCGGTCGTCCGCAGCGGTGTGCGCATGCTGCTCGAGCACAACGCCGGCGCCGCGGTGGTGGCCGAGGCCGGCACCCCCGAGGAACTGTTCGCCGCGCTGGCGCGGGTGCCGGCCGACCTGGTGCTGACCGACTTCAGCATGCCCGGCGGCGGCGCGGCCGACGGCCTGAGCATGCTCGGCCGCCTGCAGCGGCGCTGGCCGGAGGTGCCGGTGATCGTGCTGACCATGGCCGGCAACGCGAGCGTGCTGCAGGCGATCCTCGACACCGGCGTGCGCGGCCTGCTCAACAAGTCCGACGCGCTGACCGAACTGACTCTGGCGGTGCAGGCGGTCTCGCACCGGCGCCTGTACCTCGGCGCGGGCATCCGCCGCCTGCTGGAGGCCGCGGGCGTGGAAGGCGATGGCCCGCGCGGCACGCTGTCGCGGCGCGAGACCGAGGTGCTGCGCCTGTTCTCCTCCGGGCTGACCGTGTCGGAGATCGCGCGCCGCCTCGAGCGCAGCGTGAAGACGGTGAGCCGGCAGAAGATGGACGCGATGGCCAAGCTCGGCCTGCGCAGCGACCTGGAACTCTACGCCTACGCGCGCGAGCACGGCCTGCAATCCTGAGCACTGCTTCCGCGGCGCATGTGGCGCGCGTCGAGGATCGACGCTTTTCAGACGAATCTGATGGTCCGCACGCCGCCGCGCGGCAACCATCGACCCATGGACACGACGTTGACTCTCCCGCATCCGGGGCACGCGTCTTCTTTCATGGACGAACGCGGCGGCTGGGATCCGCACGACCACGGTGGCAAGGGCTGGCACCAGCTCACCCACGCCGCGGTGGTGATGGCCTGGCGGCGCGACCCGGAGGTGATGTGCGACCTGGTCGCGACGCTCATGGACATCCACCTGCACCACTGCAGGCGTTCGGCCGAGCGCACGCTCGACGAACTACACCTGATGATCTCGCTGGAACTGCAGCAGCTCAGCGGCGAGCCGGACTAGGCTATGGCGTCAGCCGGCGCACTTCGCATAGGGCGAGCCCGCGAGCCAGGGCTGGTAGCGCGCCGGCATCGGCGGGCCGCCCTTCCAGCCGTAGTCGTGCCCTTCGACCACCAACGTGCCGGGTTTCTGGCCGGGGTCGACGGTCAGCATGAACGGGGCTGCGCCGCTGGCGTCGTCCCAGTACGGGAAGAACGCATGGGCGCTGCCCTCGTACTGCGCCCCGAAGTAGCTGACCGCGTATTCGGGCCGGTTGGCGCGCTCGACCCGGCCCTTGCCTTGGTCCAGGGCGAAGCCGGCGGCGTCGACCACCACCTGCGGATACTTCGCGCAGTCGCGCTTGGGGCCATAGCGGCCGTACAGCGATTCCAACCCCTTCATGTCCTGCAGCGGAACCGCGCCGACGGGAACCACGCCCGCGATCGAAGCGACTCCTGCCAGCGCCAGTGTTGCGGCCCACCTGTGCATGGCTGCCTCCCGGGAAACGCGGCAATCGCCGCGGGACGACGAGGGGTGGGAACCCGCCCGGATTCCGCACCCGCCATCCGATGACCGGGACAACGCCGGACAGCCGCCTGAGCGGCCAACATGCGCTACTGCACGATGAAGGTCACCCGCAGGTTGACCCGCCACTCGACGATGTTGCCCTCGCCGTCGGTCTCGACCTTGGTCTCGCTGATCCAGGCGCCCTGGATGCCCTGCACCGTTTCGGAGACCTTCTTCAGGCCGCTGCGCACGGCATCCTCGGCGCTGGTCTTGGACGCGGCGCTGATTTCGATGACTTTGGCGATCGACATGGACCCAGCTCCTGCTGCGGGCGCTCGCGCGCCGGGACCGGCAGTCTGGGCGCGGCGTCGTTAACGCCACGGCACGGCGCCGTGAGTCCCGCGGGTGCGTCACCGTTGCAACAGTGACGGTCGTCCGCGCACAGGCGCGGTGCTAGCATCGCCGTCCATGAATCCCGCCCCCAACCTCGTGCTCGTCGGCCCGATGGGCGCCGGCAAGACCTCGATCGGACGGCGCCTGGCCGAGCGCTTCGGGCTGCAGTTCGTCGACGCCGACCACTACATCGAGCAGCGCACCGGCGCCAGCATCAACACGATCTTCGAGCACGTGGGCGAGGCCGGGTTCCGCGAACGCGAACGCTGCGCGCTGTCCGAACTGCTGGCCGGCGAAGGCCAGCTGGTCGCCACCGGCGGCGGCGCGGTGCTGGACGCCGACAACCGCCGGCACATGCGCGAGCGCGGTTTCGTCGTCTACCTGGCCGCCGGCCTGGACGCGCAGCTCAAGCGCCTGCAGCGCGACCGCACCCGTCCGCTGCTGCAGCGCGCCGACCGCGAGCAGGTGCTGCGCGACCTGGCGCACGTGCGCGAACCGCTGTACCGCGAGGTCGCCGACCTGGTGATGGACACCGACGGGCTGACCGCGGCCGAGGCGTCCACCCGCCTGTGCCTGCAGCTGGCCAGCCGCTGGAGCACCGGCGGGGTCGCCGCATGAGCGCGGCGCGCACGGTCGCCGTCGGCGGCGCGGTTCCCTATTCGATCGAGATCGGCCCAGGCCTGCTCGACGACGGCGCGCGGCTGGCCGCCCACGCGCGAGGCCGCCATGCGCTGCTGCTCAGCGACAGCCATGTCGCACCGCTTTACGCGGCCCGGGTCGAGGCCGCGCTGCGCGCCGCCCGCCCGGACCTGCGCATCGCCGCCCACGTCATGCCCGCCGGCGAGTCGCACAAGACCCTGGCCAGCTTCGCCGCGGCGATCGACGCACTGGCCGCGCTCGGCGCCACCCGCGACGCCACCGTGTACGCGCTCGGCGGCGGCGTGGTCGGCGACCTGGCCGGCTTCGCCGCGGCCTGCTGGATGCGCGGGGTGGACTGCGTGCAGCTGCCGACCACGCTGCTGGCGATGGTCGACTCCTCGGTCGGCGGCAAGACCGCGGTGGACATCCCGCAGGGCAAGAACCTGGTCGGTGCCTTCCACCCGCCGCGCGCGGTGTTCGCCGACACCGGCGCGCTGCGCACCCTGCCCGCGCGCGAGCTGCGCGCCGGCCTGGCCGAGGTGGCCAAATACGGCGCGATCCGCGACCCGCTGTTCTTCCAGTGGCTGGAAGCCGAACGCGAGGCCCTGCTCGCCGGCGACGACCGCGTCCTGGCCGAGGCCATCGCCCGCAGCTGCGAGCACAAGGCCGGGATCGTCGAGCGCGATCCTTTGGAGAAGGGCGAGCGCGCCCTGCTCAACCTGGGCCATACCTTCGGCCACGCGATCGAGGCCGAGCAGGGCTACGCCGGCGTCGGCAGCGATGCGCTCAACCACGGCGAAGCGGTGGCGGTGGGCATGGTCCTGGCCGCGCGCCTGTCGGCGGCGCTGGGCATGGCCCCTGACGAGGACACCGTGCGCCTGGGCCGCCTGCTGCACGCCCTCGGCCTGCCGATCCGGCTGCCGGCCGGGCTGGCGCCAGAAGCGCTGCTGGCGCGCATGCGCCTGGACAAGAAGAACCTCGCCGGCCGCCTGCGCCTGGTCCTGTGGCGCGGCATCGGCCGCGCCGAGGTGGTGCCGGACGTGGACGAGGCGCGAGTGCTGGAGTTGCTGGCGGACTAAAGCAAAGCAAGGAAGGCCGCGCCACTGGCCGTGCTTTTCGGCTTCGGCTTCGGCTTCGGCTTCGGCTTCGGCTTCGGCTTCGGCTTCGGCTTCGGCTCGGCAAGACAACTGCAACGGCGGAAGCAAGGCGGCGGGGTGGTCGGCTTCGGACGGGGCCGCCGTGCCGTGAAAGCAAAAGCGCAAGCGCTGGCTTCGGAGGGGGCCGCCGTGCCCAGGGGGTCTGGCGCATCGCTCCGCTGCGGCGTCCTGCCTCCGAGTCGCGAACGCAGCACATCCCTGTGCTGCTTGCGCCAGACCCCCTGGGCACGACGGCCTCGGGAGCTTTGAGGGCGTGGCTTCGATCTGGGAGCAACAGCGACAGCAAGGGCAAAAAGCCACGGCGCCGCTTTTTTGTAGGAGCGGGCATGACCGCGACACGGGCGTCGGAACTACGAGGGCGTCGCCTGGGCCGACGGCGTCGGGTCGCCGGCTAAACCCGGCTCCTACAACAGCCACGGCGCGACCGCTCTTCTGTAGGAGCTGACTTCAGTTGGCGACACGGGCGTCGGAAACACGAGGGCGTCGCCTGGGCCGACGGCGTCGGGTCGCGGTCATGCCCGCTCCTACAAAAGCCGTGCGCTGCTCATCGCCTGCAAACTGAGCCACGACCGCAATACTCCCGACCCGCCGCGGCTCAGCCCGAAGCCGACCACGCCCGGCGCTGTTGACGTTGCGGTTACGGTGCCGAGCGCGGCGCCGGGCCCGCCGGCGCAGGCAGGGGCGCAGCTACAATGCGCGCCATGCGCATCCTCCTGCAGCAGCCCCCGGCCCCGGGCGAAGCACCCCGCTACCTGCAGCTGACCCTGCAGCCGGACCTGTTCGGCGGCTGGGAACTGCTGCGCGAGAGCGGCCAGATCGGCGGCCGCGCCCAGCTGCGGCGCGAGCAGTACCTGCTCCAGGGCGAGGCCACCGCCGCCTTCGAGAAGGCCCGCGACAGCCAGCTCAAGCGCGGCTACCGGATGGTGTTCGTCAGCGGCGCCGAACCGCCGAAGTAGCCTTCCGGCCGCGCTCCCCCTTCCCTTCCGCTACAGGCTTCCCGTGTCCGACACCCCCGCCAACGACCGCCTGCTGCGCGCCCTGCGCCGGCAACCCGTGGACCGCACCCCCGTCTGGCTGATGCGCCAGGCCGGCCGCTACCTGCCCGAGTACCGCGCCAGCCGCGCCGCCGCCGGCAGCTTCCTGGCCATGGCCAAGAACCCCGAACTGGCCTGCGAGGTCACCCTGCAGCCGCTGCGCCGGTTCCCGCTGGACGCGGCGATCCTGTTCTCCGACATCCTCACCGTGCCCGACGCGATGGGCCTGGGCCTGTACTTCGCCGACGGCGAAGGCCCGAAGTTCGAGCGCCCGGTGCGCGACGAGGCCGACGTGGCCAGGCTGGCCGTGCCGGACATGGAAACCGAACTGCGCTACGTGATGGACGCGGTGCGCACCATCCGCCGCGAGCTCGGCGACTCGGTCCCGCTGATCGGCTTCTCCGGCAGCCCGTGGACCCTGGCCTGCTACATGGTCGAAGGCGGCGGTAGCGACAACTACGGCCGGATCAAGGCGATGGCCTTCAGCCGGCCCGAGCTGCTGCACCGCATGCTGGGCGTGGTCACCGACGCGGTGATCGCCTACCTGGCCGCGCAGCGTGCCGCCGGCGCGCAGGCGCTGCAGGTGTTCGACACCTGGGGCGGGGTGCTGTCGCCGTCGCTGTACCGCGAGTTCTCGCTGCCGTACCTGGAACGCATCGCCCGCGAACTGGAACGCGGCGAGGGCGACGACCGCACCCCGCTGATCCTGTTCGGCAAGGGCAACGCGCCGTACCTGGAGGAATTGGCCGCCAGCGGCACCGACGCGGTCGGCGTGGACTGGCTGGTCGGCCTGGGCGAGGCCGCGCGCCGCACCGGCGGCCGCGTCGCCGTGCAGGGCAACCTGGACCCGGCCACGCTGTACGCCAGCCCGCAGGCGATCGCCCGCGAGGCCGCGCGCGTGCTCGACGACTACGCCGCCGGCAATGGCGGCTCGCGCGAGGGCCACGTGTTCAACCTCGGCCACGGCATGTCGCCGGACATGGACCCCGAGCACGTCGCCGCGCTGGTCGAGGCGGTGCACGCGCACAGCGCGCGCTGAGGTGCACGCGCACAGCGCGCGCCGGTTTCAGCCGGTGCCGCGCGAAGGCGCGCGCAGGCTGCCGGCGCGCGGCGTCCGCACGTCAGGCGCATCGCCGGCCGCGCGCCGGTATTCGATCCGGATCTCGCGCAGCGGCCGCGGCACCTCCGGCTCGATCAGCTCCGGCGCCACGCACCCCGGGTACAGCGCCTGGGTCAACTGCACGGCCAGCTGTGGCGCGCGTTCGGCCTCGGCCTCGGCGACCAGCACGCGGTCGCCGACCACCACCGCCGACACCTCCCGGCCCGGATCGCGGTAGCTGGCCAGCACCTGGTCTTCGCCGGGCAGGGCGGCGGCAATACCGGTGCGCGCCGGCAACCAGCACGCCCCGGTGCTGGCGATCCGCAGCTGCGCGGCGACCGACTCCATGAACACCTGCAGTTCTCGCTGCAACGACGCGACCGACGCCGGCGGCTGCGCGGCGCTGGCCCGCGCCTTGACCAGATACATCTCCTGGGTGAACAGCAGCATCGCCGAGGCCAGGCGTTCGTCCGGGTAGGACAGGCCCAGCCGCCAGCCCGGCACGGGGCCGCCGGCGGCCGCGCCGCGCTCGAGCGCGACCGGCTCCAGTGCGCCCAGGTCCGTCGCGCGCCCGCCCTGGCGCGCGGCCTCGGCGATGCCGTCGCGCTCGCTGGCGGCCACCAGCGCCAGCGCCTCCGGCGTCTGCAGGCCCGCGGGATAGAAGTACAGGTCGATCCAGCGCTGCTTGCGGTTGTCGATGTAGCGGACCGACACGCCCAGGTACTGCTCGGGATAGCGGTGCTCGGCGACCGCCATCCAGCTGCCGACCTGCAGCGGATACAGGACGCGGCTTTCGGTCAGCAGGCCGCCGAGCAGGCCCGGGGACGCGGTCCCCTGGACCGGCGCGTCGTGCGGCCCGGCGGCGCCCGCGGAAAACGCCAGCGCCGCGGCCAGGCCGGCCAGGGCCAGCCGGCCGGCGCACATCAACGCGCGACGCCGGCGCTTCATGCGGCCACCGCCTCGGGCAGCACCGACTCGATCGCCGCGGCCAGCATCTCGCCGGTCACAGGCTTGCGCAGGAAGCCGTCGAAGCCGGCGGCGCGCGCCTGCTGCTCGGCGTCGGCATCGGCGCGGGCGGTGACCGCCAGCAGCGGCGGCGCGAAGCCCTGCAGGCGCAGCTGCCGGGCCAGCGCCAGGCCGTCCATGCCGGGCAGGTCGAGATCGAGCAGGGCCAGGTCGAAGCGCGCCACCGACACGTCCGCCAGCGCGGCCAACCCGTGCGGCGCGTGCGCCACCCGGTGGCCCTGCGCGCGCAGCAGGCTGGCGATGACCTCGGCCACCGTCGGATCGTCCTCGACCAGCAGCAGGTCGAGCTGGCGCGTGGCGGAGGTGGAGGTGCGCGCCGGCGGCGTTGCCGGGCTCGCCACCGGCAACGGCAGTTGCACGCTGAAGGCAGTGCCCTGCCCCGGTTCGCTCTCAACCCCGATCCGGCCGCCCATCGCCACCGCCAGCTCCTGGCAGATCGCCAGGCCCAGGCCGCTGCCGCCGTAGCGCGCGGCGGTGCGCGCGCCGTCGGCCTGCTCGAAGCGGCGGAACAGGCGCTGCTTCTGCTCCTCGTTCAGGCCCGGCCCGGTGTCGCGGACGACGAAGCCGATGCCGCCGTCCGCGCCGGGCAACACATCCAGCGCGACCTCGCCACGGTCGGTGAACTTGACCGCGTTGCCGAGCAGGTTGAGCAGGATCTGCCGCACCCGCCCCGGATCGCCGCGCAGGCCGCGCGGCGCGTCGTCGGCGAGGTTGACCCGGAACGCCAGGCCGCGCTGTTCGGCGCCGGGCGCCATCAGCGCGGCGACCTCGGCGACCAGCGCGCGCAGGTCGAAGTCCTGCACGTCCAGCTCCAGCTTGCCGGCCTCGATCCGGGCCAGGTCCAGCGCGTCGTTGACCAGCCGCATCAGGTGCTCGCCGGCGCGGCGGATGGATTCGATGTAGCCGCGCTGGCGCGGGTCCAGCGGCGTGGCCAGCAGCAGCTCGCTCATGCCCAGCACCCCGGTCATCGGCGTGCGCACCTCGTGGCCGAGCGTGGCCAGGAACCGGCTCTTGGCCAGCGAGGCCTGCTCGGCCAGTTCGCGCTTGTGCACGTCCAGCTGCCACTGGTTGCGGCGGCGCAGGCGGTTGCGGTACAGCCAGCCGAACCACAGCACCGCCAGCACCGCCAGCAGCGCCAGCGCCGCCACGCCCCACGTGCTGCGCCACCACGGCGGCGGCACGCGGAAGGCCAAGGTATGCACCGGCGACCATTCGCCCTCGGCACCGGCGGCCGCCTGCACTTCGAGGCGGTAGCTGCCCGGAGGCAACTGCGAGAACACGCGCTCGCCGCGGCCCTGCACGCCGATCCAGTCCTGGTCGAAGCCGGCCAGGCGGAAGCGGTAGCGGTTGGATTCGGGATCGTCGAACGACGGCAACCGGACCATCACCTGCAGGTCGTGGTCGTCCGGCCGCAGCTCGAAATCGCCCACCACCGGCAGTTCGACCAGTGCCTCGCCGCGGCGCACGCGCACCGCGTCGACGACCAGTGCCGGCGACGGATGCAGCGGGTCGGACTGGGTGGTATCCAGCAACAGCAGCGAACCGTCGTCGGTGCTGGCCACCAGCACGCCGGACGCGTCCAGGGTCAGCGCGCGCTCGGTGAACTCCTGGCTGGGCAGGCCTTCGCGCACGCCGAAGCGGCGCACCGAGGGGGTGCCGTCGCCACGGTCCGGGTCGACCCGGAACAGGCCGCGCCGGGTCGCCAGCCACGCACGGCGCTGCCCGTCCACCACCAGGCCGGTGGCCTCGGTCGCCGGAATGCCCTGGCCGATGCCCATGTGCAGCCGGCGCTGCCAGCGCCCGTCGCTGTGGTCCCATGTCTCCAGCCCGTTCAGCCGCTGCAGCCACAGCCGCTCCGGGCCGTCGAAGGCGAACGCCAGGACCGGCTGCGGATCCATGCCGGGCAACTCGGCGAAGGTGCGCGTGGCCGGATTCCAGCGCCGCAACCCGGCGTCGGCCGCGACCCAGGGAACGCCGTCCGGACCGAGCTGGACCGCCGACAGGTCGGCGGTGGCCAGGCCGGGCGTTCCCACCGGCACCGTCTCGAGCACGCGCCCGGTCTCGCCATCGCGCCGCTGCAGTCCGGCGCCGGGAGCGGCCAGCCACAGGCTGCCGTCCGGGGCGGGCAGCAGCCAGTCGACTGATCCGCCGGCCGGCGTCGCGTCCTCTTCGCCGGCGACGTTCAACCAGAGCCTCGCACTGTCGCTGGACGGATCGATGCGCAGCAAGCCGCTGCTGAGGCCGATCCACAGGCGTCCGCGGCTGTCCTCCTGCACCGAGCGCGGACGGCCGGAGAGCTTGTGCGGCAGCCGCTGCAATACCTGGCCGCTGGCCGTGTCCAGCCGCTTGACGTGGCCGGCGCTGCCCGCCAGCCAGACACCGCCCTGCCGGGCCGCGGCGACGCCACGGTACAGGCCGCCATCGAGACCGTGGTTCTCATCCAGCACCGCGGTCCGGCGCCAGTCCGAGCGCAGGTAGCCGAGGCCACGCGACGGCAGCGCCACCCACAGCGCGCCATCCTCCTGCCGCAGCAGCGCCTGCACCTGGCTGTTGATGCCCAATGCCTTGGATTCGTGCATGACCGGAACCGGCGCGTCATCGCTGCCGACCCGCCAGGCGCCGTCGCGGGTCGCCAGCCAGTAACCGCCTTCGCCGTCGTCGCTCATCGCGGTGACGGTGCGCGCGCCGGTGAAGGACGCCGCCCAGTCCGGGGTTCGCCACTGGCTGTCGTCGCCCAGCCGGAACAGGCCGCGCGGCGTGCCGATCCAGGTCGAATCGCCTTGGCGCCACAGCGACACCACCGGCGCCCAGGGATAGTCGCCCGGCAACGCCAGGCGATCGACGTGCTTCTCCGAGCAGCGCACCAGCCCCTGCAGCGTGCCGACCAGGATGCCTTCGCGGTCGTCGAAGGCCAGCGCCATGATCGCCCGGTCCAGCACCGCGTTGACTTCCGGGTCGGACGAACGCAGGCGCTTGACCTGGTCCTGCGCGTCGATCCGGTACAGGCCGCCGCCGTAGGTGCCCAGCCAGATCTCGTCGCCGCGGCCGGCCACGGCGAAGACCTCGTCGCTCTCCAATTGCGGATGCTGCGCCTTGCGGAAATGGCGGAAGCCACTGCGGTCGGCGTCCATCACGCTCACGCCGCCGCCTTCGCTGGCGACCCAGATCCGGTTGCGCGCGTCCACGTACAGCACCTGCAGCACGTTGCCAGGCAGCGAGGCCGGATCGTCCGGGTCGTGGCGCCAGACCCGGAAGCCGACGCCGTCGTAGCGCGCCAGGCCGTCCCAGGTCGCCGCCCACAGGAAACCGTCGTGGTCGCGCGCCAGCGCCGGGATCGTGGTCGCCGGCAGGCCGTCGGCCGGCCCCAGCACCCGGAACCGGGGAACTTCGGGCACGGCGGCGCCGGCGGTCGCGACGACCACCAGCAGGACGCCCATCACCCACGCGCGCAGCATCGACATCCGGTTTCCCCGCTCCCCCGCGTGAATCGTCGCAACGCATCGTTGCAGGCGCAAGCCGCGGCCCGCCCGCGGGCGGCCTAGAATGCGGGGCCATGACGTGTCCGCGCCCGCAAACGGCTCCACCGCGCCCGCTTCGCCGCTTCGCCGTGGTGCTGGCGCTGCTGGCCACCTTGGCGTGCGCGGGCGCATCAGCTGCGACCGTACGCTACGAACTGGACCCGGTACACACCCGGGTCCAGTTCGCCGTGTCCCACGCCGGGTTCTCGCAGGCGCTGGGCACGGTCTCCGGCAGCACCGGCACGCTCGAATTCGATCCCGCCGACTGGAGCAGCGCACGCCTGGACGTGAGCGTGCCGCTGCAGCGGCTGGACCTGGGCGATGCCGAGTGGAACCGCGCCACGCTCGCCCGCAACCTGCTCGATGCGCAGCGCTGGCCCGAGGCCCGCTTCGTCTCCACCCGGGTCGAACCGCTGGCGCCGGACCGCTTCATCGTCCACGGCCAGCTGACCCTGCGCGGGGTCACTCATGAGGTGCCGCTGGAGGTGACCTTCAACGCACTCAAGCGCCACCCGCTGCCGCCGTTCCGCCGCACCGCCGGCTTCTCGGCCACGGCCACGCTCAGCCGCGCCGCGTTCGGCATCGACGCCTGGCCGTCGACGATCGGCGACCGCGTCGAGCTGCGGATCGAGGTCGAGGCCACTCGCGCCGGCCGCGGCGACGGCACGCAGGACGACTCCCGCGCGCCCACCGCCGTCGATCCCGATCCCGCCGATCCCACCGATTCGACCGATCCCGCCGATTCTCGGGACGACGACGCCATCGACGACGCCGTTCCCGCCTCCGAGCCCGTCCGCCAGGAACCCACGCCCGCATGAGCCTGAAGAACACCGCCGAGCGCTGGGGCAGCGTCAGCCAGCTGCTGCACTGGACCATCGCCGTGCTGATCCTGGCGATCGGCACGGTCGGGCTGGTGATGGGCGAACTGCCGCGCTCGCCGAAGTGGTTCTGGGTCTACACCCTGCACAAGTCGCTGGGCCTGACCGTGCTGGCGCTGGTGCTGGTGCGCATCGCCTGGCGCCTGTACGCCGGCGCGTGCCCACCGGTGCCGGGCACGCCGCGCTGGCAGGCCCGGCTGGCGTCGCTGACCCACGCCGCGATCTACGGGCTGATCCTGGCCATGCCGCTGTCGGGCTGGCTGTACGACTCGGCCAGCGGCCTGCGTCCCTTCCGCTGGTTCGGCCTGGCCGAGGTGCCCAAGCTGAGCCCGCCGAACGAGGCCCTCGCCGGGGCGATGCACTCCACGCACGAACTCCTGTTCTGGGTGCTGCTGGCGCTGGTCGCCGGCCATGCCGGCGCCGCGCTGTACCACCATTTCATCCGGCGCGACGCGACCCTGGCGCGGATGCTGCCGCGCGGCTGGATCGCCACGCCCACACGCTCTCCCCCCGAGGATTCCGCATGACCATCAAGCTCACCACGCCGGCCGCCGTGGCCGCGGCGCTGGCCGCCATGCTCGCCACCGCGCCGGCCGCGGCCGCCGACTACGTGCAGGCGCCCGGCTCGACCCTGGCCTTCGCCAGCCGCTACGACGGCGAGCTGTTCACCGGCCGCTTCGGCGACTTCCAGACCCGGCTGAGCTTCGATCCGGCCCGGCCCGAGGCCGGCAAGCTGGACGTGACCATCGCCCTGACCAGTGCCAACACCGGCAACGCCGACCGCGATTCGACGCTCAAGACCGCCGACTTCTTCGACATCGGTCGCTTCGCCCAGGCCCGCTACAGCGCCAGCGGCTTCCGCCGGCTGGACGACGGCCGCTACGCCGCCGACGGCACCCTGGAACTGCGCGGCGTGCGCAAGCCGGTGACCCTGACCTTCACCTGGCAGGACGGCGCGCAGCCGGTGCTGGACGGCAAGGCGGTGGTCCGGCGCCTGGACTTCGGCGTCGGCGGCGGCGACTGGGCCGACACGTCGGCCATCCCGGACGAGGTCGCCATCAGCACGAAGGTGCTGTTCAAGGCGCAGTAGCCGGCGCGCCGCATCCGCCTTCTGCGTCTTGCCTTTTGTAGGAGCCGGGTTCAGCCGGCGACACGTGCGTCGGAACCATGAGGGAGTCGCCTGTGCCAGCGTGGCGTGTCGCCGGCTGAACCCGGCTCCTACAAGAGCGACAAGAGCGGAAGCGGCACCGTCAGGCCAGCCAGGCCCGCACCCCTGCCTCGTCGAACGGCCAGTCCAGCTCAGCCCCGGTGGCGCCGTTGCGCAGCACCGGCACCCGGATGCCGTAGCGGGCCTCCAGTTCCGCGTCCCCATCGATGAACACGCTTTCCGGCTCCGGCAGGCGTGCGGCAGCCAGCACCTCCAACGCCAGGTCGCACAGGTGGCAGTCGTCGCGCTGGTAGAGGAGGTAACGCGGCATCGGTCGGTCCTGGCGGCGGGGGCGCCAAGGTAGCCCAGCCGGCGCCGGCCCGCACCGCTTCATCCCGGTTGCACCTGCAACCAATACAATGCCGTTCCCGCCCCAGCCCGCCCGCCATGGCCGTCAGCACCTTCGACCTGTTCAAGATCGGCATCGGTCCCAGCTCCTCGCATACGGTCGGGCCGATGCGCGCGGCCGCGCGCTTCGTCCAGCGCTGGCTGGCCGAGCCCGGCCACCTGGACCAGGTCGCCCGGATCCGCGCCGAGGTGTTCGGCTCGCTGGCCCTGACCGGCCGCGGCCACGGCACCGACAAGGCGCTGCTGCTGGGGCTGGAGGGCCACCAGCCCAACACCATCGACCCGGACGTCATCCCGGCCACGCTGGCGCGGATCCGCGCGGAGAAGTCGCTGCGCCTGCCCGGCGGCCGCGCCATCGCCTTCGACGAGAAGCGCGACCTGGTGATGAACAAGCGCCAGAAACTGCCGTTCCACACCAACGGCATGCGCTTCACCGCCTACGACGCGGCCGGCACTGAAATCGCCACGCGCGACTACTACTCGGTCGGCGGCGGCTTCGTGGTCAACCAGGACGAGGCCGCCGAGGACCGCATCGTCGCCGACGACACGGTGCTGCCGCATCCGTTCGCCAGCGGCGACGAGTTGCTGGCGCGCTGCCGCGAGACCGGGCTGCCGATCGCCCGGCTGATGTTCGAGAACGAGCTGGCCTGGCGCGGCGATGCGCAGATCCGCGAGGGCCTGCGCGAGATCTGGCAGGCGATGCAGGCCTGCGTGGCCCGCGGGATCCGCTCCGACGGCACCCTGCCCGGCGGCCTGCACGTGGTCCGCCGCGCGCCGGCGCTGTACCGCGAGCTGTCGTCCAAGCCCGAGGCGGCCATGCGCGACCCGCTGACCACCCTGGACTGGGTCAACCTGTATGCACTGGCGGTCAACGAGGAAAACGCCGCCGGCGGCCGGGTGGTCACCGCCCCGACCAACGGCGCGGCCGGGATCATCCCGGCGGTGCTGCACTACTACGACCGCTTCTGCCCCGGCGCGACCGAGCAGGGCGTGTTCGACTTCCTGCTCACCGCCGCGGCGATCGGCATCCTCTACAAGGAGAACGCCTCGATCTCCGGCGCCGAGGTCGGCTGCCAGGGCGAGGTCGGGGTGGCCTGCTCGATGGCCGCCGCCGGGCTGGCCGCGGCGCTGGGCGGCGATCCGGGCCGGGTCGAGAACGCCGCCGAGATCGGCATGGAGCACAACCTGGGGCTGACCTGCGACCCGATCGGCGGGCTGGTGCAGATCCCGTGCATCGAGCGCAACGCGATGGGCGCGGTCAAGGCGATCAACGCCGTGCGCATGGCCATGCGCGGTGACGGCCAGCACAAGGTCAGCCTGGACAAGGTGATCAAGACCATGCGCGACACCGGCCGCGACATGCAGGACAAGTACAAGGAGACCTCGCGCGGGGGCCTGGCGGTCAACGTCATCGAGTGCTGATCCGCCCCGGGTACAGTTCCCGGTGCCCCGGCCGCTAGTGAAGTTCGGGGAAAAGCCTTACAACATGCCTACGGGAACCGGGGGGATCTCGATCAACGGCCTGACCGCCAGTCTTCGCCGGCCACGCCCATCGGGCGGGCCACCAGGCTCAGTGCGCCGGCTGGCGGCGCGGTGGGCGCGCGCGATCGTGGCCGGCGGCCTGCTCGGCCTGGCCTGCCCGGCCGCCGCGCTGCAGCCGGACAAGCCCTTCCGCGACTACGTCGGCGACACCTGGGGCGTGGAGCACGGCCTGCCGCAGATCAGCGTGCTGGCGATCGCCCAGGACCGCGGCGGCTACCTCTGGCTGGGCTCTCAGGGCGGCCTGGCCCGCTACGACGGCAGCCGCTTCGTCCAGTTCGGCCAGGAGGACGCCCCGGAACTGGCCAGCCACGTGCTGGCCCTGCACAGCGACGGCGAGGGCCGGCTGTGGATCGGCACCTCGCAGGGCCTGCTGCTGCACCGCGACGGCCGTTTCCAGGCGATCCCGGTCGTCGCCGGCCCCGACCAGGCGCAGGGCAGCTTCCCGATCCGCGCCTTCGCCGAGGGCGACGACGGCCTGCGGATCGCCGGCCCGGACGGGGTCTACGCCACCGACGGCGCGCGCCTGGTCCTGCACCACCCGCTGGACGGACCGGCGCTGAGCCTGCTGCCGGGCGCCGATGGCCTGTGGGTCGGCAGCACCGGCCGGGTGTTCCGGATCGGCGCCGACGGCGTCCAGGCCCACCCGCTGCCCGCCGGCGCCGCGCTGGCCCAGGTCTCGAGCCTGGCCGAGGACGCCGGCGGCGACCTGTGGGCCGGGACCGCACAGGGCCTGTACCGGTACCGCCAGGGCGCCTGGCAGCGGATGGACGACGGCCCGGTCGATGCCCTGCTCGGCGACCGCGACGGCAACCTCTGGGTCGCCGGCACCCAGGCCCTGCTGCGCTTCCGCGACGGCCGGCTGGTGGAGCGGATCCACGACCTTCCTGGCAGCCGCTCGATCCGCTCGCTCCACGAGGACCGCGACGGCAACCTGTGGCTGGGCAGCCTCACCGACGGCGTCACCCGGCTGTGGGACGGCTGGACCACGCGCCTGGGCCGCGAGCAGGGCCTGCGCAATCCGCTGCTGTGGGCGATCGCGCGCGGCCGCGACGGCGAGGTCTGGGTCGGCGGCAGCGACGGCGTCGACGTCTACCGCGACGGCCGCTTCCATGCGCGCGTGGCCGGCGCGCGCCTGCCGCACCCGGAGGCCTACAGCCTGCTGGTCGAGGACGGACAGGCCTGGATCGGCACCCGCAGCGGCGCGGCGGTGCTGCGCGGCGACCGCGTCGAAGTCCCCCCGGCGCTGGCGCCGCTGCGCGGCGCGCAGGTCAACGGCATCGTCCGCGACCGCGGCGGGCGGCTGTGGTTCGCCACCACCAACGGCCTGTTCGTGCTCCACCCGGATGGCCGCGTCGAGCACTACACCGAGGAACAGGGCCTGGGCGACCGCCGGGTGCGGGTGCTGCACGAGACCCGCGACGGCCGCCTGCTGGTGGGCACCTACCGCGGCCTGTACGAATGGCGCGACGGCCGCATCCTGGCGACCGGGGAGCGCACCGGGCTGGACGGCGCGACCATGGTCACCGCCTTCCACGAACTGGAGGACGGTCGCTGGGTGATCGGCAGCACCAGCGGCGAGGACCTGCGGGTCTATGACGGACAGCGCTGGATCGCGCTGGGGCGCGAGCAGGGGATTCCCGCCAACATCGCCTTCCACATCGCCAGCGCGAACGGGCACCTGTGGGTGGCGGGCATGCGCGGCGTCTACCGGGTGCCGCTGGCCGAACTGGAGCGCGCCATCGCCGGACGCGGGCCGGCCGCGGCCGAGATCGTGATCAACTCCGGCGCCGACCGCGCCGGCGGCCAGCCGGACAAGTGCTGCAACGGCGCCGGCAACGGCCGCGGACTGCTGGTCGGCGACACCCTGTGGCTGCCCACTCGCGAAGGCGCGCTGCTGCTCGACACCGGCAAGGTCCAGGCCCGCGGCGTCGAGCCGCGGGCGCTGATCGAACGCCTGCGGGTGCGCGACGAATGGCGCTATCCCGGGCCGGGCGCCGCGCTGGAACTGCCGCTGGGCGTGCGTGACCTGAAGTTCGAGTTCACCGTGCCCTCGTTCCGGCCGATGCACCCGGTGCAGTTGCGCTACCGGCTGGCCGGCTACGACGAGGACTGGCGCGACCTGGACGCCCCGCACCTGCGCAACGCGACCTACACCAACCTGCCCCCCGGCCAGTACCAGTTCGAGGTCGCCGACTTCGGCCTGGCCGATCCGGCCGCGCAGGCGGCGCGACTGACGCTGTCGGTGCCGCCGCGCTGGCACGAGACCCTGGTGTTCCGCCTGCTGCTGCCACTGATGCTGGGCGGCGCGGTGTACCTGGCCTACGTCGGCCTGCAGCGCCGCCACGCCCGCCAGCGCGCGGCGCTGGAACAGCTGGTGCAGGAGCGCACCCGCGACCTGCAGGCGGCCAACGCGCGGCTGGAGGCGCTCAGCTTCACCGATCCGTTGACCGGACTGCACAACCGCCGCTACCTGTCCCGGCAGATCCCGGCCGACCTGTCGTTCTACGAGCGCGACGCGGCCTACCAGGCCGGCACCGAGGTGGTGGTGTTCGCGCTGCTGGACGTGGACCACTTCAAGGCGATCAACGACACCCACGGCCATGCCGCCGGCGACCGCGTGCTGGAGCAGTTGGGTGCGCTGCTGACCGCGCTGGTGCGCAAGGGCGACTACGTGGCGCGCTGGGGCGGCGAGGAGTTCCTGCTGGTGTTCCGCCCGCTGCCGCGCGGCAGCGTTGCGCAGATCGGCACGCGGCTGTGCGCCGAGATCGCCGCGCACGTGTTCGAACTTGACGATGGCGGCTCGCACCGGCTGACCGCCTCGGTCGGCCTGATCGAGTCCCCGCTGTTCCCGGAGGTGCCGCGGCTGCTGGGCTGGGAGCAGATGGTGACGCTGGCCGACCGCGCGCTGTACCGGGCCAAGTCGGCCGGCCGCCACACCTGGGCCGCGTTCCGGCCGCGCGCCGGCGCGCAGCCGCCGCAGGGCATGACCGCGTTCGAAGGCGATCCGTCCTGGCTGGTGGAGGCCGGACTGGTGGAACTGTTCGGGCCGGACGGTCCGCTCGCTCTGCGCCAGGACTAGCCTTCTAGTTCGTCATCCCCGGGAATGACGAGCGGAAAGGCGAATTGCCCAGACCTTCTAGGCCGCACCGATCCGCAGCACGTCGTCCAGCAGCGCCGCGGCGGTGACCTCAGCGCCCGCGCCCGGTCCCTGGATGACCAGCGGCTGCAACGGATAACGGTCGCTGGTCACGGCCACGCGGTTGTCGGTGCCGCGGCCGCTGCACAGCGGATGCGCGGCCGGCAGCGCACGCAGGCCCACCGACGCGCCCTCGGCGTCGAAGCGACCGACGAAGCGCAGCCGCGCGCCGTCGGTTTCGGCCTCGCGCAGGCGCGCGGCCAGCGGCCCGTCCAACAGCGCCAGCAGCGCGTCGGCCGCGTCGGCGGAGGCGCCGGCCAGTTCCACCGGCAGCAGCGACTCCACCCGCACCTGCGACGCTTCCAATGGCAGGCCCGCCGCACGGGCCAGGATCAGCAGCTTGCGCCGCACGTCTTCGCCGGAAAGATCGATGCGCGGATCCGGCTCGGTGTAGCCGGCCGCCGCCGCCTCGCGCACGAAGTCGGAGAACGGCCGCGAACCGTCGTAGCGGTCGAACAGCCAGGCCAGCGAGCCGGACAGCACGCCTTCGACCGCGTGGATGCGGTCGCCGCCGGCCACCAGCGCACGCAGGCTGCCCAGCAACGGCAGGCCGGCGCCGACGGTGGCGCTGTCGCCGTAGCGCGCGCCGGTCTCGCACTGCGCGTCGACGATCGCCTGCGAGCGCGCCAGCAGCGAGCCATGGCCGAGCTTGTTGGCGGTGACCACGCTCACCCCGCGCGCCAGCCATTCGGCGTGCCAGTCGGCGACCAGCTCGCTGGCGGTGGCGTCGACCACGATGTCGCCGGCGTGCAGCGCCTCGGCCTCGGCCCAGCCCTGCAGCAGCACCTCGCGGCGAGGCGCGGCATTGGCCCGCTGCAGCGCCGGCGCCAGGCCGTCGGCGCAGGCCTGCACGCTGCGCGAGTTGGCCAGCCAGGCCGCCCGCGGCAGGTCCAGCCCGCGCGCCTGCAGGCGCTGGTAGCGCTCGACGAAGGCCGCGCCCACCGTGCCGGTGCCGAGCAGCGCCAGGCGCCGCTGCGCGACCGCGCGTTCGGGCGTGCCGCGCACGCGCCTCGGCACCAGGGGGGCGACGGCACTCATGCGTCCACCCGTTTCTGCACGACGCCGGTCTGCGCGGAGCCGGCAGCGGCTGCCTGCTGCGCCGCCTGCAGCGCGGCGGCCACGTCGGCCACCAGGTCCTCGCAGGCCTCGATGCCGATCGACAGGCGCAGCAGCCCGTCGGAAATGCCGGCCTTGGCCCGCGCCTCCGGGCTCATCGCCGCGTGGGTCATGCTCGCCGGGTGCGCGACCAGGCTCTCGACGCCGCCCAGCGACTCGGCCAGGGTGAACCAGCGCAGCGAGTCGACGAAGGCGCGCACCGCGCGCTCCTGATCGCCATCGGCGCCGCCGGCCAGCTCGAAGCTGAGCATCGCGCCGAAACCGCTCTGCTGGCGCGCGGCCAGGGCGTGGCCCGGATGCGATTCCAGGCCGGGGAAATAGACCTGCTCCACCGCCGCATGGCCGTCCAGCAGCGCCGCGATCGCCGCCGCGTTCTCCTGGTGCACGCGCATCCGCGCATCCAGCGTGCGCAGTCCACGCAGGGTCAGGAAGCTGTCGAACGGCGAGCCGGTCAGGCCCAGCGCGTTGGCCCACCACGCCAGCTGCTGGTGCAGTTCCGGATCGCGCGCTACCACCGCGCCGCCGACCACGTCGCTGTGGCCGTTGACGTACTTGGTGGTCGAGTGGATCACCAGGTCGGCGCCGAACTCGATCGGCCGCTGCAGCGCCGGCGACAGGAAGGTGTTGTCGACCACCGCCAGCGCGCCGGCGCGGTGCGCGGCCTCGATCACGAAGCGCAGGTCGGTGATCCGCAGCAGCGGGTTGGACGGGGTCTCCACCAGCACCAGCTTCGGCGACTGCCCCAGCGCGTCGGCCAGCGAGCGCGGGTCGGTCAGGTCGGCGGTGATCAGTTCGAAGTGGCCCTTGGCCGCCAGCGCGTTGAACAGGCGCCAGCTGCCGCCGTACGCGTCATGCGGCACCACCAGGCGGTCGCCCGGCTGCAGCAACGCGTTGAGCACCAGGGTGATCGCGCCCATGCCGGTGGCGGTGACCACGCCGCCGGCGCCGCCTTCCAGTTCGGCCAGCGCCTCGCCGAGCAGGTCGCGGGTCGGGTTGCCGCTGCGGGTGTAGTCGTACTGGCGCTTGTTGCCGAAGCCGTCGAAGCTGAAGTTGCTCGACAGCACGATCGGCGGGGTGACCGCGCCGTAGGCGGTGTCGCGGTCGATGCCGGCGCGCACCGCGGCGGTGGCCGGGCGACAGCCGGCGGTGTCGTTGGCGGGGGAGGTGGTCTGGCTCACTGGGCGGCTCCGTTGCCGCGCAGCACGGCGGCGAGAATGAGGTCGATGCGGTCGGTTTCTTTCAGGAAGGCGTCGTGGCCGTACGGCGAGCGCAGCACGCGCAGCTGGCCGCGGCCGTGCAGGCCCTCGACCAGGTTCACCGAGTCGGCCAGCGGCACCAAGCGGTCGCCTTCCACCGCGACCACGCTCACCGGCACGGCCACGGCGGCCGGGTCGAGCCGGTGCAGGTCGATCGATTCGGACAGGCGCAGGTAGGCGGTGACCGGGGTGCGCGCGACGTACTGCGCGCCGGCGGCGTCCAGGTAGTCCTCGGCGGCGCAGCGCACGCGGCCGTTGACGATCTCCGGCGCGCTGTCGAAGCGCTCGCCGAATTCCTCCGGGGTGCGGTAGCTGAGCATGGCGAACTGCCGCGCCAGGGCCAGGCCCTGCGCGTCGGCGCACTGCAGCTGGCCCAGCGCCACCGCGCGGCGCTGCAGCGCGCGCCAGGCCGAGGCGTAGGGATGCGGCTTGTGCGCGCCGCTGACCGCGACCAGCCGCCGCAGCCGCGCCGGATGGCGGGCGGCGAACTGCAGCCCGACCATGGCGCCGTAGGAGTAGCCGACGAAGGCCTGCAGCCGGTCGATCTCCAGCGCGTCCAGCAGCAGGGCGATGGCGTCGGCCTGGTCGGTGGTGTCGATCGGCGCGTCGAGGCGGCCGTCGGCGCCGACGTAGTCGAAGGCGAGGATGCGGTGGCGGGCCGGGTCCAGGGTGCGACCGGCGGCGACCAGCGCGTTGGCCCAGCCCTGCTCGGGGAACGCCCCGCTGGCCGAAACATGGCGGTGCGCGGAAATGCCGCCGGCGACGAACACCACCGGCGCACCGGCCGGGCCCTGTACCTCGTAACGCAGCAGCACCTGGCGCACGCCGGCATGGCGCATCGACAGCGCCACCGCCAGTTCGCCGCGCACGGCGGACGGCGCGGCGTCGCAGATCGCGGCGGCGACGGAATCGGTCGGGGAATCGGGCTGCAGGGCGGTGTTCACGAGGCTCATGGCGATGTCCGGAGGGAACTCGCCATCGAGCTCTTTCGGGAGCCCGCGTTCGCCGTGCGGAGAGCACGGTACGAACCATCTTTCGGCGGACGCGAAGGTCCCCGCAGGATTTGGCACCTACACGGCCGCTTGCGCGTCCGCTGGCTGCCCCGGCATCAAAGGGCCTGTCCCTCCGCCGGTCTCGATGGCGCGGCCAGACTGCCACCGTGCCGGCGGCCTGTCAATCGTTTCATCCGGATGGAGCGATGACTGCCCCTTCACGTTTTGCCCCCGACCTGCCGATAATCCACCCATGCAGGCCTTCCCCCGATTCCTGCGGACCGCCGCGCTCCTGGCCGCTGCGTGCTTCGCCCAGTCCCTCCCCGCGCCCGCCGCTGCCGCCGGCGCCTCCCTCCCGGCCATCCGCGAAGCCTGGATCTCGAGCCCCGTCGAGGGCGAGGAGATGGATTCTCTCGCCGCCTGGCGCGCCGGCGACGGCCGTGCCTGGCTGATCGCCTCGGCCAAGCGCAGCGAGCGCCTGCTGCTGTTCGACGGCGACAGCGGCGTGCGCATCGGCGCCTCCGGCGGGCCGGGCGACGGCCCGGGCCAGTTCCGCCGCCCCAACGGGGTGGCCGTGTCCGGCGACCTGCTGTTCGTGGTCGAGCGCGACGCCCGCCGGGTCCAGGTGCTGCGCCTGCCCGGCTTCGCCGTGCTGGGCGATTTCGGCACCGGCGAACTGCAGTTGCCCTACGGCATCTGGATCGACGACTCCGTCCCCGGCGCGCTCACCGCCTACGTGACCGACAGCTTCATGGCCGACTTCGCCGCCGCGGTGCTGCCGCCGCGCGAACGCCTGGCCGAGCGGATCAAGCGCTACCGGGTATCGGTGGACGCCGGCGGCCGGCTGCAGGCCGGCTACCTGGGCGCGTTCGGCGACACCGGCGACGCCGGCGCGCTGCGCATGGTCGAGTCGATCGCCGGCGATCCGGCCCATGGCCGCCTGATGATCGCCGAAGAGGACAACCGGGTCGGCGCGACCGTACGCGAGTACTCGCTCGACGGCCGCTTCCTCGGCCGCAACCTGCCGCCGTTCGAGGACGACGCCGAGGGCATCGTGCTGTGGGCATGCGGCGCCGAGGCCGGCTACTGGATCGCGGTGGACCAGCTGCGGCCGACCCGCTTCCACCTGTTCGAGCGCACCACCCTGGCGCCGGCCGGCAGTTTCACCGGCGCGCGCACCGCGCTGACCGACGGCCTGGCCCTGCACGCCGAAGCCACGCCACGCTTCCCGCACGGCGCGCTGTATGCCCTGCACGAGGACCGCGCGGTGTCCGCGTTCGATCTCGGCACCATCGCCCGCCGCCTGCGGCTGGCGCCGGCCTGCCAGGGATGAGACCGGGCCGCGCCAGCGCGATCGGCTGGCTGGCCGTCGCCGCGCTGGCGGTGGCGGTGCCGGCCGACGCCGCGCGCTTCTGGCGCTGGAAGGACGGCCAGGGCACCACCGTCTACGGCGACCGGCCGCCGGAGGGCGAGGCCGAGGACGTGCGCACCGCCTCGTTCCGGCGCACGCCTGCCGATCCGGTCGGGCTGCGCCTGCAGGACCGCGGCAGCCACTACGAGGTCGTGGCCGACAACCGCGCGCCCGGGCCGGTGGAGGTGCAGCTGTCGCTGGCGCGCGCCGACAACGTCAAGCCGGTCCCGGCGCTGCCGGCCAGCCGCGTGGTGCCCGCCGCCGGCAGCCGGGTGCTGGCGCGGGTCTACCCGGTCGACCCGCGCCTGCCCAACGCCTTCGAGGCGATCCTGGACCAGCTGCCGGGTGATCCGCAGGCGCTGCCGCTGGATTTCGAGTACCGCGTGCCGTTCGAGTACGGACGGATCCGCGTCGACCAGGGTTTCGGCGGCCGCTTCAGCCACAACGACCCGCAGAGCCTGTACGCGGTCGACTTCGCCCTGCCCGAGGGCACGCCGATCCTGGCCGCGCGCGGCGGGGTGGTCATGCTGGTGGAATCGGATTTCGAACGCGCCGGCCTGGACCGCGAGCGCTACGGCGGCCGCGCCAACTACATCCGCATCCTGCACGACGACGGCAGCATGGCCCTGTACGCGCACCTCAAGCCGGAGGGCGTGCAGGTCCGGGTCGGGCAGCGGGTACGGCAGGGCCAGCGCATCGCCCTGTCCGGCAATACCGGCTTCAGCACCGCGCCGCACCTGCATTTCGTGGTCCAGGTCAACCGCGGCATGCGCCTGGAGGCGATCCCGTTCCGCATGTTCGGGGCGCTGGGCGAGCTGAAGTTCGCCCGCGACGAGACCACCGGCCAGCGCTGACCGGCCGGGCCGGGACCCCGGCTCCCGTATAATTGCCGGCCTCCGAACGCACCCCCGCGCCGACCCGGCGCCCGCCCCCATGTCCGAAGTCTCCACCGAAGCCGCGCGCCGGCGCACCTTCGCGATCATCTCGCACCCCGACGCCGGCAAGACCACGCTCACCGAGAAGCTGCTGCTGTTCGGCGGGGCGATCCAGATGGCCGGCTCGGTCAAGGGCCGCAAGGCGGCGCGCCACGCCACCTCGGACTGGATGGCGCTGGAAAAGGAACGCGGCATCTCGGTGACCTCCTCGGTGATGCAGTTCCCCTACGAGGGGCGCATCGTCAACCTGCTCGACACCCCCGGCCACGCCGACTTCGGCGAGGACACCTACCGCGTGCTCACCGCGGTGGACTCGGCGCTGATGGTGATCGACGTGGCCAAGGGCGTGGAGGAGCGCACGATCAAACTGATGGAGGTGTGCCGCCTGCGCGCGACCCCGATCATGACCTTCGTCAACAAGCTCGACCGCGAGGGCAAGGATCCGGTCGAGCTGCTGGACGAGGTCGAGACCGTGCTCGGGATCCAGTGCGCGCCGGTGACCTGGCCGATCGGCATGGGCCAGCGCCTGAAGGGCGTCGTGCACCTGGTGACCGGCGAGGTCCACCTGTACGAGCCGGGCCGCAACTTCACCCGCCAGGACTCGACCATCTTCCCCTCGCTCGACGCACCGGGGCTGGCCGGGAAGATCGGCGCGGAGCTGCTGGCCCAACTGCGCGAGGAACTGGAACTGGTGCAGGGCGCCAGCCATCCGTTCGACAAGGACGCCTACCTGCGCGGCGAGCAGACCCCGGTGTTCTTCGGCTCGGGCGTGAACAACTTCGGCGTGCAGCCGCTGCTGGACTTCTTCGTCGAGCACGCGCCGCCGCCGCAGCCGCGCGCCACCACCGGCCGCGAGGTCGCGCCGCAGGAACCGAAGCTGACTGGCTTCGTGTTCAAGATCCAGGCCAACATGGACCCGCAGCACCGCGACCGGGTCGCCTTCATGCGTGTGTGCTCGGGCAGGTTCAGCGCCGGGATGAAGGCCTTCCACGTGCGCAGCGGCAAGGAACAGAAGCTGGCCAACGCGCTGACCTTCATGGCTTCCGACCGCGAGATCGCCGCCGAGGCGTTCCCCGGCGACGTGATCGGCATCCACAACCACGGCACCATCTCGATCGGCGACACCTTCACCGAGGGCGAGGCGCTGAGCTTCACCGGCATCCCCAACTTCGCCCCGGAATTGTTCCGCCGCGCGCGCCTGCGCGACCCGCTCAAGCTCAAGCAGCTGCAGAAGGGCCTGGCCCAGCTGTCGGAGGAAGGCGCCACCCAGTTCTTCCGCCCGCTGATGAGCAACGACCTGATCCTGGGCGCGGTAGGCGTGCTGCAGTTCGACGTGGTCGCCTACCGGCTCAAGGACGAGTACGGCGTGGACGCCAGCTTCGAGCCGGTCGGCGTGGCCACCGCGCGCTGGATCCAGTGCGCCGACGCGAAGAAGCTGGAGGAGTTCCGCGAGAAGAACGCGATGAACCTGGCGATCGACGCGGCCGGCGAACTGGTCTACCTGGCGCCGACCCGGGTCAACCTGCAGCTGGCGCAGGAACGCGCACCGGACGTCGCCTTCCGCGCCACCCGCGAGCACGCGCACAGCGTCGGCGTCGACTGACGCCGCGCGCGGCCGCCGCCGGGCGGCCGTGCTTCCATTCCAGATCGGGGCGCTGCGTACAGATGCATGCGCCCCAGGCATGCAGTAACGTGCGGCGCATGCCGGCCGCCCCGTCCCCCACCCGAGACGCCGCGCACCACCTGCGCGACGAGATCGCCAACGCCCTGACCCACGGCCTCGGCGCCGCCGCCGCGCTCGCCGGCGGCGCGGTGCTGATCACCCTGGCCGCAATCTACGGCGACGGCTGGCAGCTGGCCGGGGCGATCGTGTTCGGCGTGGCACTGCTACTGCTGTACACCGCCTCCACGCTCTACCACGCAATCCAGCACCCGGTCGCCAAGGGCCGGCTGAAGGTGTTCGACCACTGCGCGATCTACCTGCTGATCGCCGGCACCTACACCCCGTTCACCCTGGTCGGCCTGCGCGGGCCATGGGGCTGGAGCCTGTTCGCCGCGATCTGGACGCTGGCGCTGGCCGGGGTCGTGTTCAAGCTGTTCTACACCGGCCGCTTCAAGCGCCTGTCCACCGCCATCTACATCGGCATGGGCTGGCTGGTGGTGGTGGCGATGAAGCCGATGATGGATTCGATCGACGGGTGGACCCTGGGCTGGCTGCTGGCCGGTGGCGTGTTCTACACCCTGGGCACGTACTTCTACCACCGTGAATCGATCCCCTACTCGCACGCGATCTGGCACCTGTTCGTGATCGCCGGCAGCGTGTGCCACTTCGTGGCGGTGGGCGCACAGGTGGTCTAGGCGCAGCTGCAGCGCGCCTGAACGCGAACGCAAAAACCATGTGAATCCCGGCGTGCGTTCGCATGCCGTCCACGCCGGCTGCCGATACTGGTCGCATGAATGCGTCCGCGCCCGCTTCGACACCCATGCAGCGCCTGCGCCGCTGGCGTCCCTCGCGGCGTGCTGGCATCGTCCTCGGCGCGATCGTCGCGTTCCTGGTCGCGCTGTGGCTGCTGTGGGACTGGAACTGGTTCAAGGGACCGCTGGAACGCACGGCGAGCGCGGCCACCGGCCGCGAGTTCCGCATCGACGGCGACCTGGACGTGGACCTGGGCCGCACCATCACCGTCTCCGCCGACCGCCTGCGCCTGGCCAACGCCGAGTGGTCCGAGCACCCGCAGATGGGCACGGCCGAGCGCGTGGAGATCGACATCGCACCCTGGCCGCTGCTCGCGCTGCGGCTGCGGATGAAGGAACTGCGGGCGGTGCGCCCGGATATCCGGCTGGAGACGGCAACCGCGGGCGAAGGCGGCAACTGGGTGTTCGGCGACGGCGAGTCCGAGCCGGACACGCGTGAGCCGCGCTGGCGCCTGGACCGGCTGTGGATCGAGGACGGCCGCCTGCGCTTCACCGACGCGACCGAGAAGACCGACCTCGACATCACCCTGGCCAGCGTCGCGCCCGCCGCCGGCCAGGCGCGCGACGCCGGCGCGCCGGTGGCGGTGGCCGGCAAGGGCCACTGGCGCGGCGCGGCGTTCCGGCTGGAAGGCCAGGCCGCCTCGCCACTGGAGCTGGCCGATACCGACACGCCCTACCGCATCGAAATGGACGCGCGCGCCGGCGCTACCCGCGCCAGCGCCAGCGGCACCCTGACCAACCCGTTCCGCTTCCAGACCTTCGACCTGCGCATGAAGCTGTCCGGCCAGGACCTGGAGGACCTGTATCCGCTGCTCGGCCTGGCCCTGCCGCCATCGCCGCCGTACAGCCTGGACGGACAGCTGCGCCGCAACGGCGACCTGTGGCGTTACGAGGGCTTCAACGGCAAGGTCGGCGACAGCGACCTGTCCGGCGACGTGCAGGTCGATGTCTCCGGCCAGCGCCCGATGTTCACCGCGCAGCTGCTTTCGCGCCAGCTGGACTTCGACGACCTCGCCGGCTTCCTCGGCGCGCCACCGTCCACCGGCGCCGACGAGACCGCCAACCCGCGGCAGAAGGCCGAGTCGGCACGCCGTGCCGCCAGCCCGCGGCTGCTTCCGGACACGCCGTACGACCTGTCCAAGCTCAACGCGATGGACGCCGACGTGCGCTGGCGCGCGCAGAAGATCAACGCGCCGAAGCTGCCGATGATCGAGGACATGGACGCGCACCTGCTGCTGCAGGACGGCCAGCTGCGGCTGGACCCGCTGAACTTCGGCGTGGCCGGTGGCGACGTGCGCTCGACCATCCGCATGGACGCACGCCGCGAGCCGATCGACACCCGCGCGCAGATCGCGGTGCGCGGACTGGAACTGCCCAAGCTGCTGGCGCAGGCGGAACTGGCCCAGGGCGCGGCCGGGCGCATCGGCGGCGACATTACCCTGCACGGCCGCGGCAACTCGGTGGCCACGATCCTCGCCAGCGCCAACGGCGAGGTCGGCCTAGGCATGGGCCGCGGCCGGATCAGCAACCTGATCATGGAACTGGCCGGCCTGGACATCGCCGAGTCGCTGAAATTCCTGCTGACCCAGGACCGCCAGGTGCCGATCCGCTGCGCGTTCGCCGACTTCGGCGTGGAGGATGGGCTGATGACCTCACGCGCACTGGCGTTCGACAGCACCGACACGATCATCGTCGGCGAAGGCACGATCAACCTGAAGGACGAAAGCCTGGACCTGCTGCTGCGGCCACGGCCCAAGGACCGCAGCATCCTGAGCCTGCGCTCGCCGCTGCGCGTGGGCGGCACCTTCAAGGACCCCTCGTTCCGCCCGGATTTCGCCGCACTTGGCCTGCGTGGCGCGGTGGCCCTGGCGTTGGGCAGCATCACCCCGCCGGCGGCGCTGCTGGCGACGTTCGAGACCGGCCCGGGCGAGGATAGCGACTGCGGCGGACAGTACGCGCGCTGAGGGATCCCTGCCTGCCACCGCAAGCAGGGCAGCGGCGTGGGACTGCCTTCCTGTGAGGCGTAAGCCTCGCTTCGGCCGGCGCTGCCGTCCTCGAGCGGCTTCCAGGTCGTGGCTTCATTGGCTGGAGTCGGTCGCGAAAGGCCCCTTCATTCCCGCGACAGGAGCCCGTCGTGCGGGCGTCGAACAGCGGAGGACGCTGCCTGTGCCGATGGCGTCGGGTCGCCGGCTGAACCCGGCTCCTACAACAGCCCCGACGCCGCCGCTCTTCTGTAGGAGCTGACTTCAGTCGGCGACACGGGCGTCGGAATCATGAGGGCGTCGCCTGTGCCGGCAGCGTCGCGGGCAAGCCGGGCTACACAAGAGCAGGTCGTCGGGCGACGAACGGGACCGGGCAGGCCTTGGCGATGACGAAGCCACGACCCCAAAGCCCCCCGAAGACGTGGCAGGCAGGGTGTGTTGCGGCAGCGGCCAGGGATGGCCGCGTCGGCGAGTCGGCACACGGATGTGCCGCCGAGACGACCGCAACACACCCTGCCTGCCGCGGCTCAGCCCGAAGCCGGCCACCCAAACGCTCTTGCCGTGGCTTTTGTCGTAGCCCTCGGCCTTGCCGCAGTTGTTGCCGTCTCCATCAACCGTCGCGGCCAGGATCGGCGAAGAACCACAAAAGGCCGCGTCAGCTGGCGATGTAGCGCTGCAGCTGCTCCAGCTCGAGCTGCTGGTCGGCGATCACCGCCTTGACCAGGTCGCCGATGGAAATCACGCCGACCACGCGCCCGTCCTCGACCACCGGCAGGTGGCGGATGCGGCGCTCGGTCACCAGCTGCATGCACGCCGGCACCGAGGTGCCGGGCTCCACGGTCACCACCTTCGCGGTCATGATCGCGCTGGCCGGGGTGTCGGCCGAGGAACGCCCCTGCAGCACCACCTTCCGCGCATAGTCGCGCTCGGACAGGATGCCGGCCAGTTCGTCCCCGCGCAGCACCAGCACCGCACCGATCGACTTCTCGGCCATCAGCCGGATCGCCTCGACCACCGGCGCCTCCGGCGCGACCGCGAAGATCTCAGCCGGCTTGTCCGCCAGCAGTTGACGTACCGTGCGCATGGGCGCCTCCGTCGGCAGGTTGCTCCTGCGCGAAGGATACTCCTGCCGCCGCCGGTTGCCACGTGTCCACCAGATACAGCGGCCGCTGCTTGGCCTCGTCGTACAGGCGGCCCAGGTATTCGCCGATCAGGCCCAGCGCGATCAGCTGCACGCCGCCCAGGAACAGGATCACCACCATCATCGTCGGCCAGCCGGCGACCCGGTCGCCCCACAGCAGGGTCTTGGCCATGATCGCCAGCCCGCCGACGAACGCGGCCAGCGCGGTCAGCAGGCCGACGTAGGTGGCCACCCGCAGCGGCGCGGTGGAAAAGCTGGTGATGCCCTCCAGGGCGAAGTTCCACAGTCGCCACAAGCCGAACTTGCTGTGCCCGGCCAGCCGCGGCGATCGCCGGTAGGGCAGCGCGGTGCTGCGGAACCCGATCCAGCCGAACAGCCCCTTCATGAAGCGGTGCCGCTCGCGCAGCTGGCGCAGCGCGGCCAGCGCGCGCGGCGACAGCAACCGGTAGTCGCCGGTGTCGGCCGGCACCGGCGTGTGCGACAGCCGGCCGATCAGCCGGTAGAACACGGCCGCTGCGCCACGCCGGGCCCAGCCGTCGCCCTCGCGCTCGATGCGGGTGCCGTAGACGTCGTCCCAGCCCTCGTGCCAGCGCGCGACGAATTCGGGGATCAGTTCCGGCGGATCCTGGCCGTCGGCGTCCAGGATCATCGCCGCACCGTCCTCGACCAGGTCCAGGCCGGCGGTCAACGCCGCCTCCTTGCCGAAGTTGCGCGACAGCCGCAGCAGCGCGACCTGCGGATCGGCGGCGGCGATGTCCTGCAGCACCGGCCAGGTGCCGTCGCGGCTGCCGTCGTCGACGTACAGCACGCGCGCACGCAGTCCGTCCAGGCCGGCCAGCGCCGAGCGGATGCGCGGGTGCAGCAACGGCAGCGCCTCGGCCTCGTTGTGGGCGGCGACCACCACGGTCAGCAGTTCGTGTCGCGGGTTGTCCATGGCAGGCATGGTAAGGAGCGTGCACCGGGGCGGCCAGCCCGGCGTGGGCTCAGTCGAGCCGTTCCAGGTAGTCGCGGCCGCCGAGCTGGCGCATCTGCCGCTGGATCCAGGCCGACCGGCGCTGGACATAAGGACCCGGGTGGGTGGCGCTGTAGCGTCGTGGCGACGGCAGCACCGCCGCCAGGCGCGCGCTCTGCTCGGGCGTCAGGTCGGCGGCGTCCTTGCGCCAGTAGCTGTGCGCGGCGGCCTGCGCGCCGTAGATGCCGTCGCCGAACTCGGCGACGTTGACGTAGACCTCCAGGATCCGCTGCTTCGGCCACATCAGCTCGATCAGCAGCGTGTACCAGGCCTCCAGGCCCTTGCGCAGCCAGCTGCGGCCCTGCCACAGGAACAGGTTCTTGGCCACCTGCTGGCTGATGGTGCTGCCGCCGCGCACGCGCTTGCCGCGGGCGTTGTGGTCGATCGCTTTCTCGATCGCCTCCAGGTCGAAGCCGGCGTGGCTGGCGAAGTTCTGGTCCTCGGCCGCGATCACCGCCAGCGGCAGCCAGGGCGAGATCCGGTCCAGGTCGCGCCAGTCGTAGGCGACCCGGAAGTCCCAGTCGCCGGCCCGCCACGCCTCGCCCTGGCGGGCGAGCATGAACACCGAGACCGGCGGATCGACGAACCGCAGCACCGCCACCTGCAGCGTGGTGACCACGACGAACAGCAGCGGCAGCCACAGCAGCCATGCCAGCCACCTGCGCAGGCGACGCCCACCGCGCTTGCCGTCCCCGCTTTCGATGGCCCGCCCCCTGTCTGTCCGCGCCTGCGCGAATGATAATGCGCCTGCCCACCCGCCTGGCCCGCCATGAACAGCCGTCCGCCACCGCAGCTCGCCAGCCTGGTCGCCGAAGCCGAGGCGCTCACCCGCAGCGGGCGGCCGCAGGAGGCGCGGGAACTGTGGGAGCGGGTCCTCGCCCTGGACTCCGGGCACTCCACCGCGCTCAACCAGCTGGGCGCGGTGGCACTGGCCCACGGCGACCTCGACCTGGCCGAGTCCCACCTGGAGCGCGCCGTGGCGATCTCGCCGCGGATGGCCACGGCCCATGCCAGCCTGTCGCGCCTGCATGCGATCCGCGGCGACCGCCAGCGCGCCCTGGCGGCGATCGACGTCGCCATCCAGATCGACCCGACCGCCTGGGTGCCGCAGGTGCAAAAGGCGCGCCTGCTCGAGGAACTGGGCCAGTCCCGCGCCGCCGGCCTGCACTGGGGCAACGCGCTCAACTACATGCCCGAGACGGTGAAGCGCCAGCAGCACATGCTGCAGACGGTGATGCATGCGCAGGCGGCGGTGCAGCGCAACCAGGACGAACTGGCCAGTCACCTGGACGACAGCCTGGCGCCGCTGCTGCACGGACACGGCCCACGCGAGGTCGAACGCATCCGCCACAGCCTCGACATCCTCGCCGGCCGCCGCAGCTTCACCACCGCGCGCCCCCTGACCCTGCCCATCCCACGCCTGCCGGCTATCCCGATCTTCCATCGCGAGGACTTCGACTGGGCGCCGGAGGTCGAGGCGGCATTCCCCGACATCCTCGAGGAACTGCACGCACTGCTGGATCGCGACGCCGAGTTCGAGCCCTACGTGCAGACCCCGGACGGCCAGCCCAAGGGCCAGTTCGCAGCGCTGGACCGCAACGTCGACTGGGGCGCCTACTTCCTGTGGAAGCACGGGCAACGGATCCACGACCAGGCCGACCGCTGCCCGCGCACCGAAGCGGCGATCGCACGCGCGCCGCAGATGAAGGTGCCGGGCCGCGCACCGGTGGCGTTCTTCTCCGCACTCAAGCCCGGCGTGCACATCCCGCCGCACAACGGCGCGACCAACGCCCGCCTCACCGTGCACCTGCCGCTGGTCATCCCGCCCGATTGCGCGCTGCGGGTCGGCGACGAGACCCACGTGTGGGAGCCCGGCCGGCTGGTGATGTTCGACGACACCATCCGCCACGAAGCCTGGAACCGCAGCGAGCGGCTGCGCGTGGTCCTGATCTTCGACGTCTGGCATCCGTTGCTCACGCCGCTGGAACGCGAACTGGTGGCGGCGATGACTGGCGGCCTGATGAGCTTCTACGGCCACGACGCCGACCTGGGGGAACTGTGAACACCGACGACGCGGCCGCCGGCGACCGCCTGACCCGCTTCCTGCTGCCGCAGGCGGGCGTGCGCGGCGTCCATGTCCAGCTGCACCGCAGCTGGCTGGACCTGCTCTCGCACGCGGCCTATCCGCCTGCGGCGCGGCGCCTGCTCGGCGAAGCCTGCGCCGCGGCGGCGATGCTGACCGCGCACGCCAAGATCGACGGCCGCCTGTCGCTGCAGCTGCGCGCCGACGCCGGCCTGCGGCTGCTGTTCGCCGAGTGCACCGCCGCCGGCACCCTGCGCGGGATCGCCCAGCTCGACGAGGGGGCCGATGCGCCGCCGGACCTGCGGCGGCTGGAGCGGCCGGTGCTGGCCATCACCATCGAGAATCCCGGCCTGGACCCGCGCGAACCGCTGCGCTACCAGAGCCTGGTCGAGCTGTCCTCGCCGACCCTGGACGAGGTGCTGGAGGACTATTTCCGCCAGTCCGAACAGCTGCCCAGCCGCCTGCTGCTGGCCGCCGCCGACGGCCATGCCTGCGGACTGATGCTGCAGAAGTTGCCCGGGGACGAGGGCGATGACGACGGCTGGGCGCGGGCGGGGGCGCTGTTCGACACCCTGGCCGCGGACGAACTGGCCTCCACCCCCGGCCCGGTGCTGCTGCACCGGCTGTTCCACGAGGAGGCGCCACAGGTACTGGCCACCCGCGAGCTGGCCTTCGGCTGCTCCTGCTCGCGCGAGCGGGTCGCGGCGATGCTGCAGTCGCTGGGCGAGGAGGAGGCGCGGGCCGCGGCACAGGATGGCCAAACCGAGATCCAGTGCGGCTTTTGCGGCCGGCGCTACGTCTTCCCTTTGGCCGAAATCGGCGTATTGTTCGAACAGCCGTCGGCAAACGCGCCGACGCCGGACCGGTTGCAATAGCCGGGCCGAGCTGTTCCGGGGAGGGCGGCGCTTGTTAACGAAACGTAAATCGCATAGGATCCAGCTCCCACCCATCCGGGAACTGTCGTGCCGGACGTGGGTCTGAAGAATTCGCCATGTCCCTGCGCCGCCTGCCACTGCTGGCCGTCCTGCTGACCGCGCTCTGCGCGGCGCCGGCCCTGCACGCGCAGAGCCGGCCGGCCAGTCCGGCCACCGACAAGCAGACGGTCCTGCCGGTCTGGAACAAGGGCAGCGGCAAGGTCGAAGCGGTCCTGCTGCTGGAGCCGGCGGGTGATACCAGCCCCGGCGCGCGCTGGCGCTTCGGCAACAACTCGCTGGACGCCGCCTTCGGCCTGGGCGCCGGCGATTCGCTGGGCCTGCTCTGCAACGGCCCGGGCAGCTCCAGCATCAGCAGCCTGGCCAGCCATTGCATGCTCGCCAGCCTCGGCGCGGACCACCACGACGGCAACGCCCGCCGCCTGTCCGCCACCACCGCGCTCAACCGTCCGGGCGGCCGCTTCGGGCTGTCGGCCGGCGTCGCCCAGAGTGCCGGCCTGCCGGCCTGGCTGAGTGCGGACAGCGCCAGCATGGCCGACGCCGACCGCATCGAGCAGAACGACCTGCAGGTTTTCGGCCAGAGGAACCTGGGCGCCGAAGCCTACGTCTCCATTGCCGGCACCTATGCGCGCGCGCGGCTGATCCCGCTGGCCGACGCGGCGCCCGGCCTGGTCGACCAGTGGGACAGCAAGAGCCTGAGCGTCGGCGGCGGCTATGGCTCCTTCGGCGCCAGCATCATCGGCCGCGTGGTCGACGTGCCCGGGCAGCCCGGCAAGTGGGAAGGCCTGGGCCTGGGCCTGACCTGGCGCACGCCCTGGAGCGGGCAGCTCACCGTTGGCGCGGAGAACGTGGTCACCCGCGGCAAGAATCCGTTCTCGCCGTCGAACGGCGATGCCGACGAAGGCACCGTGCCTTACGTCCGGTACGAACAGGGCCTCTGAGCGGGCGTCCCTGCCGGCCTTGGGGCTGCCAGCCGGACCACCATGTCCCGTGACGCATGCCGGGCGATAATGCGCGTCCCCAGCGACGGCTTTCCTGATCGATGACCGCTTCCGGGCCGCTTGCCGGCATCCTGCAGCAGGCCTTTCTCCTCGAACGCAACGGCGACACTGCCAGCGCCCTGGAACTGTTGCGGCAGGCGGCAGCGCAGGCCGGCGGCGATGCCGCGGTGCACGGCGCGGTCGCCCAGGCCGCCATGCGTCTCGGCAACCCTGCCCTGGCGCTGGCCTGCATGCGCCAGGCAACGGAGCTGGCACCGGGCGATGCCTCGGTGCGCTTCCAGTACGCCTGCCTGCTTGCCCACGAAGGCGAAAACGCCCAGGCGCTCGCCCACTTCCAGGCCATCGCCCCGCAGCAACCCGACAACATGCAGCTTTGGCTCCTGCTCGGGCTTGCCCTGCAGCGCCTGGGACGCCACGGCGAGGCACTGCAGGCGCTGCGCAGGGCACGCACGCTGGCACCGGACCATCCGCGCATCCTGGAAGCCCTTGCCGAGTCGGAATTCCACGCCGGCTATCCCGACGAT
The DNA here is from genome assembly GCF_000972865.1 of Pseudoxanthomonas suwonensis. Lineage (NCBI taxonomy): Bacteria > Pseudomonadati > Pseudomonadota > Gammaproteobacteria > Lysobacterales > Lysobacteraceae > Pseudoxanthomonas > Pseudoxanthomonas suwonensis. Next base: position 2,924,861 of record NZ_CP011144.1, on the reverse strand, counting down.
GCCCTGCCCATGTGGCAGGCCCTGCTGCAGCTGCGCCCGGACGACACGGGAGTGGTGCTGCGCAGCGCCGAGACCCTCAACCGGCTCGGCCGGCACCGCGAGGCGCTGGAGCTGCTGCAACGCGCGTCCGCCAAGGCGCCACGCGCCGGCGACCTGTGGATGGCACTGGCCCAGACCGCGGAGGACCTGGGCGACCGCGATGCGGCACGCGCAGCCTACCGCGCGGCGCTCGCACAACGGCCGGACTGGGCGTTCCCGGTCAGCGGCCTGCTCGGGCTGGACCGTGCACGCGCCGACGAGACGCTCGTCGCCCAGGCACGAAGCCTGATGGCGCGCGACGACCTGCCCGATCCGGACCGTGCGCTGGTCGGCTACGAACTGGGCAAGGTGTTCGACGGCCGCGGCCAGCATGCCGACGCCATGGCCAGCTGGCACCAGGCCAATGCCGCACGCCGGCGCATGACCGGTGCGGGCGACATCCCGACCTTCGAGCGCCAGATCCAGCGCTCGCTCGAGGCACTCACGCGCCCACGCCTGGCTGCGCGCAGCGCGCGCTGGCCCGGCAGCCCGGATCCGCGACCACTGTTCATCGTCGGCATGCCGCGCAGCGGCACCACCCTGACCGAACAGATCCTGGCGGCCCACCCCTCCGGCCACGGCGGCGGCGAATTGCCGGACATCGCCCTGATCGCGCGCCGCCTGCCTGCCAGCGCCGGACCGGGCCAGTCATGGCCTGATTGCATCGATGCGATCGCGGACGAAGCACTGGAGTCGGCGGCGGAACGCTACCTGCGCGCGGCCACCCGCAATGCACCGGCCGGCGCCTTGCGCCTGGTCGACAAGGCGCCGTTGAACTTCTTCCACCTGGGCCTGATCGCCCTGCTCTTCCCGCGCGCGCGCGTGGTCTGGTGCCGGCGCGATCCGCGCGACATCGCGGTCTCCATCTATGGCGAGAACTTCTCGCTCGAGGAGAAGCTCGCCACCCGGCTGGACGATATCGGCCACTACATCAACCTGCAGACCCGGCTGATGCGGCACTGGCAGGCGGTGCTGGCACTGCCGATCCTCGAGCTGCACTACGAGGAACTGGCCACCCGGCCCGAGCCGCAGGCGCGCCGGTTGATCGAGTTCGCCGGGCTGCCGTGGGATCCCGCCTGCCTCGAATTCCACCGCAGCGAGCGCGGCGTGCAGACGCCAAGCCGCTGGCAGGTCAAGCAGCCGATCTACACCCGCTCGATCGGCCGCTGGCGCCACTACGCGGACCACCTCGCCCCGCTGCTGGAAGTATTGGAGGCGGATGCCTATCCCGCCGCCGGCGCAGCGACCAGCGACCAGGCAAGCACGCCCTCGCGCTGACCCAGTTCCGCGGTCCGCACTTCGATGCCGGGCCGCGCCTCGCGCAGCCGCTGCGCGATCTCCTCCACCTGCTCCGGCTGCAGCGCGTGCCGGACCATCTCGGCGGTGCGCAGGCGCGCGCCTTCCAGTTCGTCGGCATAGGCGTCGAGCGCCACCAGCGCATCGTCGGCGCTGCCGGCATGCACGCCCGCGAGCAGGCGGTGCACCTGCTCGCGCGCCTCGAGCAGGAGGTCCGGAGTGGGCGAAGCCTGCGCCGCGCCGGCCAGTGCCTGCATGGCGCGGTTGTAGCGCTCGCGCGCCGCCGCGGCGGCCGGATCGCCGGCCGCCACGCCCGCCCGCGCGCGCGCGATCCATGGCAGCACGGCGCGCGCGGCCGGCAGCAGACCATCGTCGGCCAGCAGCCGCGCGTGGTGCGCCAGTTCCTCGCGCCCGACCCGCACCAGCACCGAACCGGCGTGGTGCATCACCAACGCCAGCCGCGCGTGCGGCCGCGAAACGCGCAGGCACTCGGCCAGCGCGCGCGGCCTGTCCGCGTACTCGAAACCGAACTGGCTGGCCACGCAATCGAACGATGCGTCGCCGAATGGCAGCACTTCCATCTGCACGCCGGAATGGAAATGCACGCCGCGGTGCACGGCCGGCTGATACCAGGCCGGTGCCAGCGCCGCCAGGTCGACCGCGTCGACCGCGAGCGCGTCGCCGCGCAGTTCCCACAGCAGCAGCGGCAACGGCCCGTTGCCGGTGGCCAGGTCGAGGACCCGCGCCCGCTCCGGCAATTCCCCCGCCAGGCCGCGCCAGAACGCACCGATCGCGCCTTCGTAGTTGCCCGCGTAGCTACCGGCGCAGGAATGCAGGCGGCCGCTGGACCAGTAGCGGGTCCAGGCCCTGCGTCGCTCGTCGTCGCCTTCGCTCATCCGTCCTCCCGTCTGTGGCACAGCATGGAGGCGAAATCCCGCACTGCCAAGCGCGGCTGCCCGCGCACCGAAACCGCTTCGCGCAAAAAAGAAGGCCCCGTTTCCGGGGCCTTCCAGGTACCGCAAGTGGAGCGTTATCAGAACGTCTGCGTGTAGCGCAGGTACACGGTACGGCCGTAAGCGTCGTACAGGTAGAAGTTCCACGGACGGCCGTCGAACGCGACCAGCTCCGGATAGCGGTTGCCGGCGTTCATCGCACCAACGGCGACCTTGCCGTTCCACGGCGCCTGCCAGGCCACCTGCAGGTCGTTGGTGGCGTAGCCGCCCACCGACGAACCCGGGGCACCGCTGGCGGTCGGCGGGTTCTGCTGGCCTTCGATGTAGTTGACGTTCCAGGTGAAGGTCCAGTCGCCAAAGCTCCAGTCGTTCGCCAGGTTCGCGCGCAGGTCAGGGTAGCCGAGGCGGCCGGCGTACTCGACCACTTCGCCGTTGATCGTGGTCACGTCGTACTTGTTGATCCACGACACGGTCAGGCGGTTCTGCAGGCGACCCGCACCACCGAAGTCGAAGTCGGTATTGGCACGGAAGTCGATGCCGTCGGTCTCCAGGTCACCCTCGTTGGCGTAGCCGGCCACGATCTCGGTGATGCGGCCGTTCGGCAGGCGGGTGATGCTCAGGCCCGCCGGAATCTCACCCCACTCGGCCGGGTTGAGGTTCATGTTGATGATGTCCTGGGCGCTGATCTCCGAGATCGTGTCCTTGACCCGGATGTTGTAGTAATCGACGCTCAGGTCCAGCCAGTCGACCGGGTCGTACACCAGGCCGAATGCGAACTGGTCGGACTGCTCCGAGGCCAGCTGCGGATTGGCGATGAAGTAGGTGTCGACCTGCAGCTGGCAGGTGGTCGGCTGGCCCAGCGCGGCGCAGGACTGCGGATCGTTGACCGGCTCGGCCGAGAAGGTGCGGGCCTGGGTCAGGATGTCCAGGCCGGGGGCGCGGAAGCCCTGGCCCCACGATCCGCGGACGGTCAGGTTCTCCAGCGGCTGCCAGCGCGCGGCGACCTTCGGCGAGAAGTCGCTGCCGTAGTCGCTGTAGTCGTCGTAGCGGCCGGCCAGGGTGATGTCGAAGGTGCTGCTGAACGGCAGCAGCCACTCGAAGTAGACCGACGCGACTTCGCGACCGCCGCCCGAGGAGCCGCCCGAGGAACCCAGCACCACGCCCGCCTGCGACAGCGAGTCGTAGACGTCGGCGAAGCGGTCTTCGCGGTACTCGGCGCCGACCACGGCGTTGGAGATGCCGCCGCCCATTTCGAACAGGTCGAAGTTGACGTTGCCGAACCACTCAGAGCTCTTGTAGAACGAGTTGCGGCCGATGGTCGCGGTGAAGCCGTTCAGCACGTCCGGATCCGCACCGAACGGATCGGTCAGGATGTAGTCGCCGGCGTTGGCCGCCAGTTCGGCCAGGCTGGAGATCACGTAGCCACGGCCGGTCTCGATGAACTTGTACGAGGTGCGGCGGGCGCCGAAATCGACCGAAACCGTGTCGGTCAGCTGGCCCTGGAAGCCGAGCAGGAAGTCGTTGTTGGTGGTGTCGGTGAAGTTGTCGCGGTTACCGGCCGCGGCGAAGCGGTGGTAGAAGTAGGTCGGCAGGTCGTCGCCCTGGACCACGTCGTTCGGGGTACCGTCCTCGACCCGGATCACGCCCGGCACCGGCGCGTAGCGGCCGAAGGTCTCGACCTTGGTGGTGGTGGCGGTCAGGTAGACCGTCCAGTCGTCGTTGATCTGGTAGTCGCCGCGGACGAACACCGAGGTGTTGTCGACCGAGGCCTCGTTGGCCGCCACCGAGTTGAAGTCGAACGAGCACAGGCCGTTCGACAGGGTCCAGAAGCCGTTCGAGTCGCAGGAGAAGCCCGGAACCGGGGCCGGACCTTCCGTATCCCAGTCGTAGTAGTTGTTGCCGTAGGTCGACACGCCCAGGACGTTGCCGCCGATCTGGTCGCGGGTGAACACCATGCCGCGGCTGGAGTGCGAGGCGCCGCCGATCAGGCGGCCGCGGTCGCTGGAGGTGCCGAAGACCGCCGAGACGTCTTCCAGGTCACCGCCCTGCACCGCGGTCTGGCCGTAGCCATAGCGCAGCTCGGCGCCGTTGAAGTCCTTGCGCAGGATGATGTTGACCACGCCGCCGATCGCGTCGGAACCGTACACGGCCGAAGCGCCGTCGGACAGGATCTCGATGCGCTCGACAGCAGCCAGCGGGATGGCGTTGAGGTCGGCGCCCGACGAGGCGGACATCGGGTTGGTCGGGGCGCGGCGGCCGTCGACCAGCACCAGGGTGCGGCCCGAACCCAGGCCGCGCAGGTCGACGGTGGCCAGCGACTGGGCGGAACTGCCGGACTGCGGGCGGAAGTTGCCGAAGGAAGCGAAGGTGCTGTCGCGCAGCACGTCGGCGACCGAGACGTCGCCGGTGGCGTCGATCGAGGCGCGGTCGATCACGATGACCGGCACGGCGCCCTCGATGTCGGCGCGCTTCAGGCGCGAACCGGTGACCTCGATGCGGTCGAGGGTCCTCGTCTCGGCGTCCTCGGCTTCCTGCGCGAACGCGGCGGGGGCCGCGACGACGCCGGCGAGGCCGGCCAACAGGCCGTAGCGCACCGCGTCGCTGAGCAGATTGCGGTTGAACTTCATCATTACTCTCTCCAGCTTTAAAGGGGCTTCCCGATGCATTGGCAGCGCATCAGGAAATGGGGCGCCGGACGGGGAGGGAGCCCGAACCGGCTGCACCGGAAGTTAGCAATTCCTTAATGTTGTCGCAAGACAAGTAGTCGACCCATGTGAAATCTTCTTCACGGAAAAGATCGGGAAAAAGCATCGAACATGTCGACATCGTGCCAAGCGGGAAAAATAAATCGATTCCGATTGATGTTCTATTCAGGAATATCACGGGCAAGTGCCTCCTGCAGCGGCACGAGGTGGCGGGCGTAGCGCCGCCACTGTCCCAGATACCGCCCGTGGATCGGCTCGCGCACCTGCACGGTGCTGGCGGTGCCGACCATGCCCTTGCGCGCCCGGTCACCCAGTACCTCGGGCGTCCACTGCAGGCCGCAGAATCCGAGCACCCGCCTGGCCTCCGCCTCCGGATCGGCGACCAGCGCCTCGTAGCGCACTTCGAGTATCCGGCCAGGGAACGCCCGCTCCCAGTGCGCCATCAGGCCGCGGTATCGCAGGTAGTGGCGGGCCATTTCCTCCTGCGAGTAACTGTGCGGGTAGGCGTCGGCAAACAGGGCCTTGAGATTGGAGAAACAGCTGTCCATCGGGTCGCGGACCATGTGGATGATGCGCGCCTGCGGGAGCGCGGCCGCGATCGGCCCGGTGACCAGGAAATTCGAAGGCAGCTTGTCGATGAAACAGGCGCGGCCATCGGCGCGCCATGCGGCATGCTCCATGTAGCGGCGCCCCAGCAGCGCGGGATCGATGCCTTCCGAGGCCGCCATCAACCCGGCGTCCGGGTGCGGGCCACCCGCCCGGTCGCAACACCAGCGCAGCTGGCAGACGAAGTCGCGCAGCTCGCCGGCGTCGGCCACCTGCGGATGCGCTGCCAGCAGGCGTTCGAGCAGGGTCGTGCCCGAACGCGGCATGCCGACCACGAATATCGGCACGGGACCGGCGGCCTCGCCGACGGCCTCCGCCGCGGCCGCGCCACGCCACCGCCGCAGCGCGGCGAACAGTGCCCGCTCGGCGTCCTCGCCGTGGCCGATCTGCGCCCGGCGCGTCGCCATGCCGCGCGCCAGGTGCACCCAGGCGG